>JBFIBB010000336.1:0-1815 GCA_041582695.1 Rhizobiaceae bacterium | reverse complement strand
CTCAGGATCATCGCGCTTGCGGATTTCCATGCCTGCGAACCCTGGATGACGGCGAAGCGGATCGGACAGATCTGCCAGTCCGCAAACCGGCTTGAAGGCGATATCGTCCTGCTGCTCGGCGATTTTGTCAGCGGGATGCGGCTGGCGACGGGCCCTGTCGCCACCGACGCCTGGATTGCCGAGCTTCTGGCGCTGAAGGCGCCGCTCGGCGTCCACGCCATCCAGGGCAATCACGACTGGTGGGAAGACGAGGAGGTTCAGTTTGCCGGCGGCGGCGAGACATTCGTTCATCGAGCGCTGCGCGGGGCGGGCTTCCCGGTATACGAAAACGATTCTGTTCGGCTTGAAAAAGATGGCGCGCATTTCTGGCTGGCCGGCCTGTCATCGCAGATCGCGCTTTTGCCGGGAGAGAAATACGGCCGGCGCCACATGCGCGGATTCGACGATCTTGCCGGCACGCTCGCCACGGTGCCCGATGGTGCGCCAGTCATATTGCTTGCGCATGAGCCCGACATATTTCCGCAGGTGCCTGACAGGGTATCGCTCACGCTTTCCGGCCACACCCATGGCGGACAGGTGCGCCTGTTCGGCTATTCGCCCGTCGTACCTTCGAAATATGGCAACCGCTATGCCTATGGCCATGTGGTCGAGGACAGGCGTCACCTGATTGTGTCAGGCGGGCTCGGCTGTTCTATCCTGCCCGTCAGGTTCGGTTCGCCGCCCGAGATCACCGTCATTGAGATCGGATGATATTGACTCTCAAACACTTGCGCCCGGTGCATCGAAGCGGATAGAACTCGGCCCGTGGTCCCGTAGCTCAGCAGGATAGAGCATCAGATTCCTAATCTGAGGGTCGCGCGTTCGAATCGCGCCGGGATCACCAAATTACATATAAAAAACAAAAGCTTATTCTTTCTGAGAACATCTGTACTGCGACGAAGATTTTGGTGCGAATTTGGTGCACTTAGTAGTAGCAATTGGCGTTAAAACAGGGCTTGCCGGGATCGACCGCGATACCGGATGAGGGCATTTCGCCATCGCGTATATCCAGACGCGTATCGGCAAGGACGGGCAGCCCCGATACCGCGTGCAGGTGCGCAAAAAGGGCTACCCGACGCAAACGGCAACATTCGATCGTAAAACCGATGCGAAGAACTGGGCGCAGTCCGTCGAGGCGGCAATGGAAGAGCGCCGGTACCGGAACGTCGCCCAGGCCAAGCGTTACACCGTGGCGCAGCTGATCGACAAATACCTCGATGATTACCTGCCACGCAAACCACGATCCGAACCCGTCCAGCGGCAACAACTGGAATGGTGGCGCAAGCAGGTCGGTTCGTTGACTCTGGCAGACCTGACCCCCGACATCATTGTCGAACATCGCGACCGGCTGGCCAGGCGCATCCTGCCGAGTGGAAAGAAGAAAACGGCCTCGACCGTGAACCGCTACCTGGCGGCGTTGAGCCATGTGCTGACAATCGGCGCCAGGGAACTGCGCTGGCTGCCCGACAGCCCGATGCGCGACGTCTCGAAACTGAAGGAACCAACCGGGAGGGTCCGCTACCTCTCCGATGACGAACGCGACCGGCTGCTGGCGGCTTGTTCGGAGAGCGGCAACGACAAGCTGCTGACCATCGTCGTGCTCGCCCTGTCGACCGGCATGCGCAAGAACGAGATCCTGACGCTCAGATGGGACACGGTTGATCTCGAGCGCCAGCAGATCACCCTGCTGGAGACCAAGAACCGCGAACGGCGGGCGGTGCCGCTGGTCGGCAAGGCGCTCGAAATGGTGCGGACGCTTGCCGCCAGGGCCGATGG
>JBFIBB010000335.1:0-2050 GCA_041582695.1 Rhizobiaceae bacterium | reverse complement strand
CGCTCGTCGGCCGTTCGGGCTGCGGCAAGTCGACACTTGCGCGCATGATACTGGCACTCGACAAACCGACCGCGGGCGAAATCCGGTTCAACGGTGAGGCACTCGGCAGTCTCGACGAGGCGCGACTTCGCCCGTACCGGCGCAACATGCAGGTGGTGTTCCAGGACCCATACGGATCGTTCGATCCGCGCCACAAGGTCGAACGTCTGGTCACCGAACCGCTGCATCTGCTGGACAAGCAACCGGGCCGGCACGAGCGGCGCGACATGGCCATCGTCGCGCTTGGAGAAGTCGGGTTGAAGCCGTCCGATCTCGACAAGTATCCGCACGAGTTTTCCGGCGGTCAGCGCCAGCGCATATCGATCGCGCGCGCGATCATCACCCGGCCGAAGCTGGTCGTGTGCGACGAGCCGGTTTCGGCGCTCGACGTGTCGATCCGCGCGCAGGTGCTCGATCTCTTCGCGGAACTCAACGACCGGCTTGGTGTTGCCTATCTGTTCATTACCCACGACCTGCATGTCGCCAAGGCAATCACCGACGATGTCATGGTCATGCATGATGGAAAGATTGTCGAACGCGGTAAAACCGCCGACGTGCTGGCAAATCCGCAATCCGAAGCGGGCAAGGAGCTGGTCGCGGCAATGCCGGACCTGGAACGGGCGATCGCGCGGCGTTTGGGTTAGAACATGCGCAAACATTCCTGCCCGTCCAATTTCCGAGACGGACATATTGCAATAGATGGCAGACGAGTGCGCGTCTGCTACTTGAAATCGTCAGCGGTCAGAACATACCGGTTTTGACGTGTGCGATAGTAGGATTTGCTGGCGGCGTCCTGTATCGATGCGAGCGCGGCGTCAAAGGCTTCCAGATACCGCCTTTCGCTTTCTACATCGGAATCCGCGTTTGCTGACAGCGCATCGTTTTCGATAAAGAACGGTATTTCGAACATGCCGTCGTGGCCGACGAACCGGACGCCACGATGAGTTTCGTCGTAACTGCGGCTTCGGTTTGGAAATCTCAGTGTCATCAATAGTTGCCTTGTCTGGTTGCTGAATTGATGCAGATCAGCCTTTCGGTTTCTTTGCAAAACCGGAAGCGCCGACCGCGGCCTTGACCTTGAAGCCGGAGATGTTTTGCACGACCTCCGGTTTCATTTCCTTCTTAGGTTTTCTTATCTCGCGATTGCTACGTTTTTGCCCTTTGGCCATCATAATTGTTCCTAGCTGCGGAATACTCTGTTTGCTTCATTCGGCATGAAGGCGCTGACCAACTGGTCTTCAGTCACCATTCTCTCATGACGTTCGGTGTCGCTACGAATGCGATATTGCAAGGACCCTCCGCTCGCCGGGAGCATCTGGGTAATGCGATAGGTTTCCGATCTTTCGGATAGCGGAAGAAATCCGTTTCTGATCGACACCCGTTGACCGACTGCGAAGCGATGTTTCGAATTGGCCGCCACTGATTTCCCCTAAACTACCTTGTCCTGCAAAGCCCGGTGTTGCCCGGCGGATTGCGGATCCTGCCGAACTGCTCCTGCAAGTTCGGAGGGATCGACCGGTACAAGTTGTTTCTTGCCACCGCCTGAAGTAATCGCCGGCAAGTGGATGAATGTCGCCACGCGCTGATAGGCAAGCCAGGTTATCCCTTCGATCAATTGTTCATCCTGATCGACTGCATAGTCGCCCGCAGGGTGAACGCCATCTGCCGCATACAGCCTGAATGGCGAGGAAAAACGGACAATGAATCTTTCGGTGCGTGTTGTCATATCGATGTTCCTTGTGGGCAGGCATTGATAACTCGACAGCTGTCCAAAATGTTCTTTGTGTCCATTCCACAAGATCGGGTATCCAGCAGAAATGCAGTCAATCCGAATGATCCGGCAGAATGATTCCGGCGGGTTCAGACGACAGAGAGATTCGTAGCCGAATCGCGGCCTTTTGCGTCCTGCACAAGATCGAATTGCAATTTCTGTCCCTCGACGAGGTTGGTCAGATCCGCTTTTCCCAACGCCGAAGCGTGTACAAATACGTCTTTGCCGCCATCTGTGGGT
>JBFIBB010000334.1:0-2079 GCA_041582695.1 Rhizobiaceae bacterium | reverse complement strand
GCGTCGTCGTGCAATCCGCCAATGACGGATGCATTATCATCGCCGAGGGTATGGCCGGTTCTGAAGAGAACTTCGCCCGACTGATGACCGAGCGCGCCCGCGAGATCGGCTTGGAGAAATCGGTTTTCAAGAATTCCACAGGTCTGCCGGCTGACGGGCAGGTGGTTACCGCGCGCGAACTCGTCATGCTGGCACAACATTTGTGGCGCAACTATCCCGATTATTACAAATACTATTCGGAGACGGAATTCACCTGGAACAACATCAGGCAGTTCAATCGCAATCCTCTGCTCAAGATGGATATCGGCGCCGACGGGCTGAAGACCGGGTACACGGAGGAATCCGGCTACGCCATTGTCGGCGCGGTCAATCGGGATGGAAAGAGGCTCTTTGCCGCTCTCGGCGGCATGGAAACCGCAAAAATCCGCGAAGAGGAATCGCGCAAGATGCTCGACTGGGGCATACGCGCATTCGAGCGCCTGCCGCTTTACGAAGAAGGTGAGATCGTCGGCGAGGCCAAGGTCTATGGCGGCGACAAATCCGGCGTTGCGTTGAAGGCGAACGGGCCGATTTCGATCTTCGTCCCGATTACCAACCGCGACCGGCTGAAAGCGCGCATCGTTTACATCGGTCCTGTCATTGCTCCTGTTACGGCGGGAACCGAAATAGGGCATTTGCGCGTCTGGGTGGGCGACACGTTGAGTCAGGAAACGCCGCTTTATGCTGCAGAGGATGTGGGAACCGGTTCACTGCACAGCCGTGCGCTGGATGCGCTGGAAGAACTGATGACTGGTTGGCTCAGGCAACTCTGAGCCGCGAGATCGAAACCGCTCGATCCGCCATGGACCTTTGGTCTGACACCGCCTAAAACGCCCATGATATCGGCTCTGGCCGATGCGGCAGATAATTGCGGAGTGACGCTTTGGCGCGCGGATTTTTCATCACATTCGAAGGCGGTGACGGATCAGGCAAGTCGACGCAGATCTCGAAATTGGCAAACCGGCTGTCGCGTGCCGGCTTTGAAGTACTGTCCACGCGCGAGCCTGGTGGATCGCCGGGCGCCGAGGCGATCCGCAATGTGCTCTTGTCAGGCGCAGCCGAACCGTTCGGACCGTCGATGGAGGCTATCCTGTTTGCGGCTGCCCGCTCCGACCACGTCGAGCAGGTCATCCGCCCGGCAATTGAGGAGGGCGCAATCGTTCTTTGCGACCGGTTCATGGATTCCTCCAGGGTCTACCAGGGGACGACGCCAGGCGTGGACAAGGGGTTCATGTCGGCGCTCGAGCGGATCACGGTAAACGGCATGTACCCCGACCTGACGATAATTCTCGACATCGATCCCGAAGAGGGCCTGTTCCGAGCTGCCGAAAGAAGGGGCGACAAGGGACCCGACAGGTTCGAAAAGGAAACCTTGGCCATTCATGAGAGGAGACGGCAGGCTTTTCTGAAGATTGCAGCCGACGAACCCGAGAGGTGCGTTGTGGTAGACGCTTCTCAAAGCACTGAGGATATCGCGGTTGAGATACAGCAGATCGTTTCGCGCCGCCTGGGCATATTGCTGCCGAAACCGCGGGAAAAGGCTGCGCAATGATCGCTGGAGAACGCCTGGCGCCGGAACAGTACGATACGCTTCCTGAAATCGCCGAACCGGCCGAAAATCCGGTACTGTGCGGGCATAGGCTCGTTGCTGACACGATCGCAGCTACGTATCGCAGCGGTCGTCTGCATCACGCCATGCTGGTGCACGGGCCGCGAGGCATAGGCAAGGCCACCTTCGCGTTCGCCGTCGCGCGGCATTTGCTGGCAAATCCTGATCCGGATACCGCGCCCGAAAAATTTTACGATCCCGATCCCGGTCGACCTGTGTTTCGTCAGATTGCCTCAGGCGCGCATCCGGGCGTCCTGCATTTGACCCGTCCGCTCGACAAGGACGGCAAGAAATTCAGGACGGCGATCACTGTCGATGAGATAAGGCGCGTATCGAAGTTCCTGTCGATGACCTCTCACGATGGCGGTTATCGTATTGTGATCGTCGATCCCGCCGATGACATGAACACAAGCGCGGCCAATGCGCTTTTG
>JBFIBB010000333.1:0-2323 GCA_041582695.1 Rhizobiaceae bacterium | reverse complement strand
CGATGTCCGCGCCATCGACGTTCGAGACGTAGTGGCTCCGCGGCCCGTCGTGATAGGGATCAAGCGCCAGCGTCGCCATAGCCGGACCAAGATCCGATCCGCCGATGCCGATATTGACCACATCGGTGAACCGCTTGCCGGATATGCCGGAAACGTAGCCGGTGCGGACCTTTTCTGCGAACGCGGACATGCGATCGAGCACCTGGGCGATGTAACCGGTTACGTTTTTCCCGTCCGCATGGGAGGGGATCGAACTCGGCGCACGCAATGCGGTGTGCAGAACCGCGCGGTCCTCGGTGATGTTGATGCGCTCTCCCGAGAACATCGCCTCGCGGCGGCCTTCGAGATCGCGGGCTTTCGCGAGTTCCCGCAGCCCAGCCATGATCTGGTCGGATACGGCGCATTTGGAGTAGTCGAGCAACAGCCTTCCCTGCATCGCGCTGAACCGGTCTGCGCGCCCCGGATCGTCGGCAAACGCCTTGCGCATGTCCTTCGGCCCGCTTCGCCGCGTGGTCTCGCGCAGCCTTTTGAGTGCTGCTTCAAACTTTTCGCTCATACGCATTCAATCCCGCAATTCGTCCGCCCTTCCATCCCCGCGGCACCCATGTCCGTGTTTCCTTCCTGCATCAGGGGTGACGCGCGGCACGGTATCATGAGTGCTTGCATAGACAAGAATCGGAAAAGAGGAAATCGCCGCGATTGCAATTTCAGGTTTTATCGCCAGAAATATTCGCCAGGAATACTCGCGCAAACAAAACCCCCGAAGGTTGGTGTTCAACTTTCGGGGGCCAGTTCAATTGCCGGGGTTTGTACCGGGATGCGGAAGTTTCAGAAGAGGCCTTCGATCAGTCCGGCGTCATTCAGGAAGATCTTCTCCGACGACGGCACTTTTGGCAGTCCGGGCATGGTCATGATCTCACCGCAGATCACCACGATGAACCCGGCGCCCGCGGAAAGCCGGACCTCGCGGATCGGAACGGTGTGGCCAGTGGGCGCGCCGCGCAGGTTCGGATCGGTCGAGAACGAATACTGCGTCTTGGCCATGCAGACCGGCAGGTCGCCATAGCCCTGCTCCTCCCATTGATGCAACTGGGTGCGGATCGTTTTGTCCGCGATCGCCTCCGAACCCCGGTAAATGCGCTGTACGATCGTGTTGATCTTTTCAAACAGCGGCATCTTGTCGGGATAGATCGGCGAGAACTGGGCTGCTCCGGACTCGGCCAGTTCGACCACCTTGCGCGACAGCTCCTCGACCCCCTTCGACCCCTTGGCCCAGTGCTTGCAGAGAATGGCCTCGGATCCGAGAGAGGCGACATAATCCTTGACCGCCTGGATTTCGGCCTCGGTGTCGGAAATGAAATGGTTTATGCCGACCACCGCAGGAACGCCGAACTGTCTTACGTTTTCGATATGGCGTCCGAGATTGGCGCAGCCCTTTTTCACGGCCTCGACATTTTCCGCACCGAGATCTTCCTTCTTGACGCCGCCGTTCATCTTGAGCGCGCGCACGGTGGCGACGATCACGCAGGCCGACGGTTTCAGCCCCGCCTTGCGGCATTTGATGTTGAAAAACTTCTCGGCGCCGAGATCGGCGCCGAACCCTGCCTCAGTTACAACATAGTCGGCCACCTTGAGTGCGGTCGTCGTTGCGACAACGGAATTGCAACCGTGGGCGATGTTGGCGAAAGGTCCGCCATGGACGAATGCCGGATTGTTTTCGAGCGTCTGCACCAGGTTCGGCTGCATCGCGTCCTTCAGCAGCACTGTCATCGCGCCGTCGGCCTTCAGGTCGCGGGCGTAGACCGGCGTCTTGTCGCGCCGGTAGCCGACGATAATGTTTCCGAGACGGTTTTCCAGATCTTTCAGATCGGTCGAAAGACACAGGATGGCCATGACCTCGGAGGCGACGGTGATGTCAAAGCCCGCCTCGCGCGGATAGCCGTTGGCGACGCCGCCCAGCGAGCAGACGATTTCGCGCAGCGCGCGGTCGTTCATGTCCATGACGCGGCGCCAGGCGACGCGGCGCTGGTCGATCTCCAGTGCATTACCCCAGTAGATGTGATTGTCGATCATCGCCGCCAGCAGGTTGTGCGCCGAGGTGATGGCGTGGAAGTCGCCGGTAAAATGCAGGTTCATGTCCTCCATCGGAACGACCTGTGCGTAGCCGCCGCCGGCAGCGCCACCCTTGACGCCGAAGCAGGGTCCGAGCGACGCCTCGCGAATGCAGACCGCGGCCTTCTTGCCGATCGCGTTCAGCCCGTCGCCGAGGCCAACGGTCGTCGTGGTCTTGCCTTCGCCTGCCGGTGTCGGGTTAATGGCGGTG
>JBFIBB010000332.1:0-2331 GCA_041582695.1 Rhizobiaceae bacterium | reverse complement strand
GGTGGCCGCCATCCCGGAAGTCATGGATGAAATCCTGGCGTGCGGCAAACTGAGTCTGGACGAAGTGGACCTGCTGATCATGCATCAGGCCACGGATAGACTATTGCGAATGTTGCAACAACGAATCGGCGTGGATGACAATCGACTGCCCATGGAATTAAAGGACGTCGGCAATACAGTGTCCTCGACGATTCCAATCTTGATTGAGCGTTTGCGCGAAGCGGGCCGCCTCACGACGACCAAGACGAATATGATGCTGGGATTTGGCGTGGGTTGGTCGTGGGCCGGTTGCCTGTGGCAAGACATTGCCGGCCAGACCTGACCAACATTCGCTGGGACTACTAGGTTTGGCGGTTGACGCCGGTCAGCGTGTCGGCCGGCAATACCACCCCTCGAATTTCACCGTCGACCACCAGTTTTTGATCGACAAACCCTTGAAAATCGCAGATGACCATCACGTTGCGGCGAAGTTTCCGCACGTGTCGGCAATCAAGTTCCTGACGGTTGCAATTCTGGACATAATACGCCCCGAAATTTCACACACTGGGCGTAATTTACCCGTTGCCGCATTAATCCGGCGTTAGTGAATTGGGTTAATCGAGTTGCTGAAAAAACCCGAATATCTGAACGAATCGCTCCCGTCAGCCCGTGCTGACGGCGTCGGTCCGGCGGCCTCTGAAGAATGCGGCAACCGCAAATCCCGACAGTATGTGCCAAACACCCCACCATGCCGCGACGATTGCCATGCCGCCGAGACCATTGAAGAAATTGAATATCAGGATCAGGCCTAGACCGGAATTCTGGATGCCGGTCTCGATCGAGACGGCGCGCCGCTCCCGCTCACTCAGTCCGCTCGCATACCCGATCGCATATCCGCCGCCCAGCGCAATCGCATTGTGCAACAAAACGATCACAAACACCGCGCCGACATGGTTCAAGAAGTGATGCCAGTTCGCCGATAGCGCGCCGATGACAAATGCTGCGAATATCAGCATCGAGATGATGCGCATCGGCCTGCGCAACTTTGCAGCCAGGGTTTCGAACCGGGCGTTGACCACCATGCCGAGCGCAAGCGGCAATACCAACAGCATGGCCACCGTGGCGGCCATTTGTAGAGGATCGACGCTGGTTTGCCGTACAAGATCGGCCGTTGGTTCGTACAGCGATCCCCAGAAGGCGAGGTTGAACGGCGTCATGATGACCGCCGCCATGGTCGCCACGGCCGTCAGCGTGACCGAAAGGGCGGTCGAGCCTTCGGCGCGGTGCGTGAAGAAGTTGGAGATATTACCGCCCGGGCATGCCGCGACCATGATCATCCCCAGCGCAATACTGGCTTGCGGCTTGATTGCCAGGACCAGCAGGAAAGTTGCCGCTGGCAGGAATATGAACTGGGATCCGAAACCCGCCAGAAAGGCAACGGGCGTTCGAAGCAGCCTCTGAAAGTCCTCGATCTTGAGATCGAGCGCTACACCAAACATGACGATGCCGAGTATGATGTTGAGCGCCAGCAGACTGCCAGGCGAGAAATTCAGCATCACCTCGTCCAACCGCGCCATCCCTCGCTTCCCGTCGTCATCCGGCCTCGCGAAAGGGGTATCATGGCAGTTAACGGCATTCCACCGGCGGACTGGCAAATTTCTCCGGCACACTGGATTTTTACGCGCATCCGATTATTGAGTGCGGCAAGCATGCCACCCGACATATCCGGAACAATCCGATGAACGCGCTCCTACCCGTAGATCTCTTCCCGCTAAGAAGCGACAAAACCCGCTACCGCAAGCTGTCCGGCGATTTCGTGTCGGTCGACAAATTCAGGGGTCAGGAAATACTGACCGTCGAACCGGAAGCGTTGCGGATGTTCGCCGAGACCGCTTTCGGCGACATCAATCACCTGCTGCGTCCCGGTCATCTGGAGCAGCTCGCGGCAATTCTGAAAGACCCGGAAGCCACCGATAACGACCGCTTCGTCGCCTACGATCTGCTTAAGAATGCCAACATTGCCGCCGGAGGCGTCCTGCCGATGTGCCAGGACACCGGCACCGCCATCATCATGGCCAAGAAAGGCAGGCGCGTTTGGACCGAAGGCGGCGACGCGGACCACCTCGGGCAAGGCGTGCGGGATGCCTATGAGCGAAAAAACCTGCGCTATTCGCAGCTTGCGCCGCTGTCCATGTTCCAGGAAAAGAATACCCAGAACAACCTGCCCGCCCAGATCGACATCTACGAGGAGGGCGAGGACGCCTACAAATTCCTGTTCATTGCCAAGGGCGGCGGTTCCGCCAACAAGACGTTCCTGTACCAGGGCACTCCTTCGCTGCTCACCCATGATCG
>JBFIBB010000331.1:0-2398 GCA_041582695.1 Rhizobiaceae bacterium | reverse complement strand
GCGTTGGAGACAACGAAACTGAGGAACTGCATCGAACCTGCCTGGATTGAGGTTTGGCCAAGCCGGATCGCGATCACTGTCCGGTAATGGATTGTTGCGTTGCCTTTGATCAGTCCGCGCGCCCGATGTCACGCGGATTTTCGCTTGTGCCGCCAAAGAATCACGCAGCCTTGTCGGTGAACTCGGCGGTCCCGATGTGCGCCCTGGCGCGAACAAGGCGAGGATCCAAAGGCCCAAGCAGATCGCCGCGAAACAGCGTAGCCTTCGTAGTCATTGCGATTTCGAACTGACGCCGGGTATCGATACCTTCAATGAGTACATTGATGCCGCGGGCTGACGCGGCGTCTACGAGCGAGCGCAGCAGCAGGGCGGCATCCGGTCGTTCGACGGCCTTTTGCAGCAAAGCGGGATCTATGCCGAGGATCTCCGGACGAAGCTCATCGAGCAATCCGGAACCGTGATCGCGCAGTCCAAAGTCCATCAGGGCCACGGACGATCCGATCGACCGCTGGGCTTCGGCAAATTCCAAAAGGATATCGTTATCCATGCCGTGTTTCTGCGAAAATTCCGATACCATCTGATGTGGGTCAACGCCAAATCTCGCCATTCGCAGCAGCACTTCGCTTATGTATTCGGTGTATTCTGCCAATCCGCGCCGATTCATGAAGAAATACGACAGATAAATGCGCTTGTGGCTACCACCGGAGACCACGAAGTTGCGGCCATTGATAACTCTGTGTAATCGCTCGATCTTCAGTTTTTCGTCGGGTGCGGCTTTGGACAAAACGTCCAATAGAGGATACTCCCGTCCCATGGACAACATCCTTGCCGCGCCCATAAATCCTTCCAGCTTAAGGTCGGTTTCGGATGCACGGCGGTAAACCGGCCTGAACAGTGAGCGAAGCCGATATTGTGCTACTTCGCCGTACCATTGACCGCTCTTTTCCTGAAACAGGTGTTCGATCAGGCGGGCGTAATCCGCCGTCATGGGAACGGTCTTGCGAGTGCGCGGCTCAGCCATGACGCACGACCGCTACATGCCAGGCAACGTAGCCTATTTGCTCGATCACCAATTCCGTGCCCCCGGAACCCGCGGATTCATTCTTGCGCGAATCCTCCCGATAACTCCAATTCTCCGCCCGTTCCGGCAAACGATCAAGTAATTTGCGATGTTTCCACCGTTTGACGTCCCGGTTCGCCGTCGGAAGCTTCGGACAATGCGGCGCTAACCGGGCCCCGGCGATTGACTTACCCCCTCCCTTCTCACAATCTTCTCCTGTGAGTACATCATGGAACTGGGGAGCGCTTTTGGCTGAAACAAAAGCGTCAGAATAGGCGGCTATGAATTCTCTCGTGTTTTTGGAAGCCTACAGGGAGAGACATCATGACTTTGCGCAACATAATGCTGGCAGGCGCCATCTCGGCGGCAACCATCTGGACCGGACCGGCGCTGGCCGCTACCGAGATTCAGTGGTGGCACGCATTTACGGGGCGACTCGGCGAGTTGCTTGACGAGCAGGTTCAAAAGTTCAACGCTTCGCAATCCGATTTCACCGTCGTCGCATCCCACAAAGGCAACTACTCGGAAACGCTAAATGCAGGCATTGCCGCGTTTCGCGCTGGTGAACAGCCGCACATCCTGATGGTGTTCGAGGTTGGTACAGCGACGATGATGGCGGCCAAGGGAGCGATCAAACCCGTCTACGAGGTGATGGCCGAAGGCGGCGCGCCTTTCGACCCGGACGGCTATCTTGGCCCGGTGAAGGGTTACTACACGACGCCGGACGGCGAGATGCTGTCACTTCCGTACAACTCGTCAACGCCGGTTATCTACGTCAACAAGGATGCGTTGAGCGGCGCCGGTATCGATCCTTCCGTCGATCTTTCGACCTGGGAGAAGGTTGGCGAGGTGCTCGACAAGCTGTCCGCTGCGGGGCACAAATGCCCGCTGACCACGGCCTGGCAGAGCTGGGTGCATCTGGAGAATTTTTCCGCCTGGCACAACGTGCCTTTCGCCACCAAGGAAAACGGATTTGGCGGGCTCGATACCGAACTCGCATTCAACGGCCCGTTGCAGGTTAAACACATCCAGACCATGGGCGACTGGGCGAAGGAAGGCAAGTTCTTCTACGCCGGCCGCCGCAATGAAGGTGGCGCCAATTTCCGCGGCGGCGAATGCGCGTTGTTCACAGAATCGTCCGCCGGTTATGCAGGCGTAAAGAAGGAAGCACAGTTCGAGTTCGAGATCCGGCCGCTCCCCTACTGGTCGGATGCGGCGGGCGCTCCCCAGAACACCATTATCGGCGGCTCGTCGCTGTGGGTTCTGGCAGGCCATGATGCAGAGGAATACACGGGCGTCAGCCAGTTCCTCAGCTTCCTTTCATCTTCCGGCATCCAG
>JBFIBB010000330.1:0-2467 GCA_041582695.1 Rhizobiaceae bacterium | reverse complement strand
TGAGCTTTGCCCTGAAATCCTCGGGATAAATCCGGCGTTTCTGCGAAAGGCGGGCGAACGGCCGGATGCCGCCGCGTTGCTGCGTTCCCTCGTCGCCGCTGCGTCGGCTCGCGGTGCAAAGGTTCTGATCGAAGGCATTGATACCCGGCGGCAGTTCGAAATCGCGCTGACGACGAAGGCAACGCTGTTTCGCGGCGACATGCTCGGACCCACGGACCCGCGCCTCATTCGCGCGAGCGCTCATATCGGGGTCGCCGAGTATATAAGCAAGGCTGCATAAAACCCGCAGGCAAAGGCCAAAAACCGCGTGACATCTCGCGCCCGGCCTGATCAAAGGCAACGCAACAATCCATTACCGGACAGTGATCGCGATCCGGCTTGGCCAAACCTCAATCCAGGCAGGTTCGATGCAGTTCCTCAGTTTCGTTGTCTCCAACGCGCGGTGGATTGCCGGCGGACTGCTTCTAACTTTCTTTTCCTCGTTCGGACAGACCTTCTTCATCGCGCTGTCGGCTGGCGACATCCGGTCGGAATACGGCCTGTCGCATGGCGGGTTCGGCAGCCTCTATATGATTGCGACTTTGGCAAGTGCGCTGACGCTGCCCTGGCTTGGCCGCATCGTCGATTGGTACTCCACGAGAACCGTGGTGTTCCTCACGGTGCCTGCTCTTTCCCTGGCGTGTCTGGCGATGTACGCCAACATTTCGGTAATTTCGCTCGTACTGGTGATCTATGCGCTTCGCCTGTTCGGGCAGGGAATGATGACCCAGATCGCGTTCACGGCGACGGCACGCTGGTTTGTCGGCAACCGGGGACGGGCCATATCCCTCGTGACGCTCGGCCACAATATCGGCGAAGCGGTCTTCCCGTCGATGTTCGTTATCGCCGCAGGCCTGTTTGGATGGCGCGGAAGCTGGGCGCTGGCGGCGCTTTGCCTTCTGGCCGTGACCCTGCCGCTTGCGGCCGCATTGATTACCGGCGAACGCCAGCCTCGCGCCAGCGATCCGGTGGAACCGCGCCGGACGGGCCGGGACTGGAGCAGGGCGGAAGTCATGCGCGATCCGCTATTTTACCTGCTGCTGCTCGGCGTGCTTGCGCCCGGCTTTATCGGAACGACGATATTCTTTCATCAGATCTATCTGGTCGAATTGCGCAATTGGTCGCTCGAACTCTTTGCAGCTTCCTTCGCCTTGATGTCGGCTTTCACAATCGTTTTCGCGCTGATCGCGGGTTACTTGGTGGACCGTTTCACGGCGGTGCGAGTCCTGCCCGCTTTTCTGCTCCCGCTGGCGGCAGCGTGTCTTGTGTTGGGCGTCTTCGATGGGCAGTGGAGCGCGTTTGCATTCATGATCCTGCTCGGTATCTCCTACGGCATCACCTCCACGCTTTTCGGCTCGCTGTGGCCCGAAATCTACGGGTTGAGGCATCTTGGCTCAATCCGCGCCATCGTCGTGGCGCTGATGGTGTTCTCGACGGCGCTTGGTCCGGGATTGACGGGATTCCTGATCGATACCGGCGTCAGCTACCCGGCACAGATCATCGCGATGGGCTGCTACTGCCTTGCCGCGTTTGTGCTCATGGTTGCGGCTTCCCGCATGGCGGTCGCAAGATCGCTTGAAACGGCGGGCGAGGGTCGATAGTGCATGCGCCATGACCACAGTTCGCTTCGCACCGTCTCCCACCGGTTTCATCCACATCGGCAACGCGCGCACGGCGTTGTTCAATTGGCTGTTCGCCAAAAAGGCCGGCGGGCGGTTCATTCTCCGTTTTGACGATACCGACGTTGACCGCTCCGAGCAGCGTTTCGCTGACCAGATCGAACGCGATCTGCACTGGCTCGGCATTATCCCGGATCAGATCGAATACCAGTCGAAACGTTCTGATTCCCACGATGCCGCTGCCCAACGGCTAAAGGCGGCGGGGCTTCTTTATCCCTGCTACGAAACGCCGGAGGAGCTCGAGCGCCGCCGCAAAATCAGACTGTCGCGGCGGTTGCCGCCCGTGTATGGCCGCGAGGCGCTGAAGCTCACGGACGATGAACGCAGCGCCTATGAGGCTGAAGGCCGCAAGCCGCACTGGCGATTTCTGCTGCCGAATTTCGAAAGCGACCCCCATTCCCCGGTTCGCACCGAGATTTCCTGGAACGATGTCGTGCGCGGTCCGCAGACAGTCGATCTGGCTTCAATGTCAGACCCGGTGCTGATCCGCGGCGACGGTACATATCTCTACACCCACCCTTCGGTCGTCGACGATATCGAACTGGGCGTAACCCACGTCATCCGCGGCGACGACCACGTCACAAATACCGCAGCGCAAATCACGCTTTTCCGGGCGCTTGGCGTCGACGCGCCGGAATTCGGCCATCACAACCTTCTGTCGTCCATTTCCGGGGAAGGGCTGTCGAAGCGAACCGGGTCGCTGTCGGTCAAGAGCCTGGCGGAAGCGGGTTACGAGCCGATGGCGGTCG
>JBFIBB010000329.1:0-2471 GCA_041582695.1 Rhizobiaceae bacterium | reverse complement strand
CGCATCCCGCCCCTGTTCGGCGTAGACTGCGGCCATTCCGTTGGTGGCGTGTGTCGCGGCGGAGGACGTAAACGGGTCATTCCCGGCTGACGAACCGGTTGTCCCCCAACCGACACCAGCGTCAAACGCATTTGTTGGATTTGCACCCATTTGCCAGATGGCGGTCGCCAGACACGCGCAGCGCAGGCCACCATTCCAGATCGATTTTGATCTTTTTTGGTTCCGGTTCAGCCAGTTAGAGAAGATCGAGATGCCAGTCATCACAGCCCCATAAAGTTCTACCAAGCGAGGGTCGCTCGGTTTGCTCAACAATGGGGTTAGTGTTCACCAAATCAGACCCTATCGAGATGCTCATGTGTTCTTTGGGAGGCAGGAAGTTGGTCAAGATCAGTCAGAGCGTTCTATCCACGAATCCTGCCGCAAGAAGCTTGGCCGTATGTCGGATGTATGGCGCTTGCCGCGTCGAAGATCAGTTGCCGCAATTTGAAATCCTGTCGGTCGCCGTTCCCCTTACGCACCGGGCGGACACGCCCCCCCAAAAAAACTAAGCGTTCATACTGAACCCTGTTCGAGAGCCATGGAACGGATGCCTCGGATTCCCTAATTATCCGGCGATCCAATTCATCATTCAAATCCCGGACTTCCCCCGCGATGCACGTGCTGGAGCGCTTTCGCATGCCCACAAACCATTTCTTCTCGCCGACAGTTGGCAGTCGGCTGGCCGATGGCAACGCCTCGCTATGCACGCCATGGCTGCATCGCGGTTCGGACCCACGACCCTTCTTCTCGAAAGGGCCGAAACAGAATGACTGAACTCACACCACACTTTGCCAGCGAGAAAAGCGCTGCTCGCCTGCTTGACATGAAGACATCCGAATTCGTCCGTCTTGTGGCGGACGGTCATCTACCAAAGCCGCGCGACATCGGTGGTCACAAGCGATGGGACATGCTCGAACTTCGCCAGATAATATCTGGGCAGCTTTCCGAGGGCATGGGAGATGTCAAATGGTGAAAAAGAAATACATATGGCGCAATCCATTGGGCTACGTCTACGTCCGCATCAAAGGGAAATACTTTCCAATCACGGCCACGGAAGGCAGTCCTGAATTTGACAGGCAGTATTGGGATATCCTGAACGGCAAGAAGGTCGTTGCCAAGACCTCTTGGAACGCATTGATCGCGAGTTACCGCGCTTCTGATCGGTGGACTTCCCTGAAAACCCGAACCAGGTCCGACTATGAAAAAGTTCTGTCATATCTTGGTGAGAAAATCGGTGAGGTGGACACTGCCCGGCTGACGCGACTCGACGTCCTCAAAGCCATGGATGCGAACCGCCACCGGACACGGTTCGCAAATTATATCCCTCAGGTAATGAGCGTGCTCATTGAGCATTCTATTGATCTTGGCTGGCGCAAGGACAACCCGGCCAAGGGCGTCAGGCGTCTGACAACGCCGGAGAACAGGAAACAGCCGCACCGTCCCTGGCCAGACTGGGCTGTCGAGAAATGGCGTGCCGAGGCCGGACCCGTGCCACGACTGATATTCGAGATCGGTGTCGGCAGTGTGCAAAGACCATCCGACTGGACGCGCTTCAAATGGAATGACTACGACGGAAGCGGGCTGAAGGTCTTGCAGGGAAAGACTGGAAAGGGCCTCTACCTTCCTTGCACGGCACACCTGAAGACCGCCCTCGATTCCGCACCCAAAGTGGGCCTCACGATCCTCAGCCTGCAGAACGGTTCGCCGATGTCCTATCGAAGAATGGCGGAAATCATGCGCGGTCAACGCGTTCGCCTTGGTATGCAGGACTTTGATCTTCACGCTCTTCGGTATCGCGGCGTGATGGAACTCGCCTGGGCCGGATGCGACGACGATGAGATCGCCAGCTATAGTGGGCACTCCTCGAAAGATATGATCCGGCAGTATGCAGGCGAGGCACGGCAGGTCATGCGGGCTCATCAAGCCCGCGCAAAACGGCAGTGAACGGAACGGAAACAGAACAGAAACCTGATAAATGGTGTGATAAGTCCTTGACGCCCCCGATGCGGAAACCTAATGAATCCAAGGCTTCGGTGGGTTGGCGGAGAGGTTACGCAGCGGATTGCAAATCCGTGTAGACCGGTTCGATTCCGGTACCCACCTCCACAAATCCCGGTTGGGAAGCTGTATCTTCCTTGCCCGAAGCCGGGGCCCCGAACGGCTCTTCTCAATCTCGCTCGCACGGAAGCCCGGCGATGGACGCCATCGTTGGATTAAGGGTGTTGGCGTTAAGATTCGGGCAATTCGTGCCCCGTCGACCCCAATCGCCGCAACTCTGGCTTCACCTGAAACCGGCGGCCTTCAGGCGCTTAGGAGCACGACTTCCCGAGGCACGAATTGTATTCCGGTACGCATTCCCGGCATCCATCGTCGATCATTTCCGCCGGTCGCGGCGCGCAGCATGCCCACCTCTGTCTCGAGTTCGACCTCGG
>JBFIBB010000328.1:0-2495 GCA_041582695.1 Rhizobiaceae bacterium | reverse complement strand
GCGGTGCTGCGCGAGACCCGGCACGAAAGCCTCAACGAAATCAACCGTGATGAGGTGATGGCCGGATTTGCGGAGTGGTCGAAAAAGACAGTGTGACCGGTCCGCCATTGCCGGCAAAGAGATTTGCGCGGGTGGACGGACTTGAAAGGTCATCATAACCTGTCGCGCAAGCGCACGTATCGCGACTTTTTCCCGGCTGCGCGAGCGGCTGCTTCGGGAGGTAAACAAGATGAATGGCGTTTCATCCCTGACGATATCTGCCGCTCTCGCCTCCATGCTTTTAACCTGCGCACCGGTTATGGCCGCCAAGGTTTGCAATCCGGCCTATACGGGCAGGCAGACGCTGTGGATGCCAGGCAAAGCCCTGGCCGAGGCGTCAGCCGCCTCGATTTGGTCGACCGGCGTGGCGAACAAGTACTCGATTTCCTGGTCGAATTGGCGAAACGCTTCCTCCAAGAACTATTCCTGCCGGAAAAAGACAAGCTTCATGGGCGCCAATGTCTGGAAATGCCGCGCAATTGCCCGGCCCTGCAAATACGATTGAAGCGTGGATAACAGGAATCCGCTGGATCGCCGTTGCAACATCCGCGGCATGGTGACCGCCGCCGATCACTCTGCTAGGAAACCGGCCTTCTACCCGGAGGCCGACAAATGCTTGAAGACCTTTTTACCATCGAGGCGCTCACAACATTTCTGGTGTTGACCGCGCTGGAAACCGTGCTTGGTTTCGATAATCTGCTCTACATCTCGCTTGAGGCGCAGCGCGTCGGCGCCGCCAGGCAGGCAATGGTGCGCCGCTGGGGAATCATCCTCGCACTCGCCTTGCGCATCGTTCTGCTGTTCGTGGTGCTTCAGCTTATCCGGGCTTTCCAGCAACCGCTTTTCGAGCTTCATTTCCCTCCATTTGTCGAGGGCTCGGTATCGGGCCATGCGCTAATCGTTCTGGCGGGCGGTGTATTTCTTCTCTACACGGCGATGAAGGAAATCTTTCACATGATGAACCTGGAGGAGTTCGAACATGGCGCCAGGGAACGTGCAAAAAAGTCCTGGCAGGCAGCGCTGTTCTGGATCGTCCTGATGAACATCGTGTTCTCATTCGACACGGTGCTCTCGGCGGTCGCGTTGACGGATCACTTCGTGGTCATGACCGCCGCGATCGTCGTCTCCGGCGCGCTGATGGTGCTGATGGCCGACACGGTCGCAGAATTCCTGAAGAAAAACCGCATGTATGAAGTGCTCGGACTGTTCGTACTGCTGCTCGTTGGCGTCATGCTTCTGTCGGATGGCGGCCACATCGCGCATCTGGCTTTCTTCGGCTACGACATCAGCCCGATGACAAAATCGACATTCTACTTCGTTCTTGTCACGATGGTGCTGGTGGAGATCGTTCAGTCGCGCTACCAGCGCAAGCTGCTGCAAGAGAAGGCGATCATGGCCGCCGCGAGGGGAATGGGAAAAGCCGATGAATAATGCTCCATTGAAAGGCGTGCGCGTAATCGAACTGGCGCGCGTGCTCGCCGGGCCGTGGGCGGGACAACTGCTTTCCGACCTCGGCGCCGACGTCATCAAGGTCGAGAACCCCGACGGCGGCGACGACACGCGCAAGTGGGGGCCGCCTTTCGTCGAAAGCCATGACGGCGAGAACCTTTCGGCCGCCTACTACCATTCGACCAATCGAGGCAAGCGTTCGATCGTCGTTGACCTGAAAACGGCCGATGGTCAGCAGACATTGCGCGATCTGGCCGGCAGCGCCGACGTTTTCATCGAGAATTTCAAGCTCGGCGGCCTGAAGAAGTTCGGCCTCGATTACGAGGCAATCTCGAAAGTCAATCCGCGGATTGTCTACTGCTCGATCACCGGTTTCGGCCAGAACGGACCCTACGCGCCGCGGCCTGGCTACGATTTCATCATCCAGGCCATGGCCGGCATGATGTCAATCACCGGCGAGCCGGGCCGTGAACCGCAGAAGGCCGGTGTTGCGATTTCCGATATATTCACCGGCCTTTACTCGGTGATTGCCATCCAGGCGGCGCTGATGCATGTGCGTGCCGGCGGCAGGGGGCAGTACATTGACATGGCGTTGTTCGACACGCAGGCGGGCATTCTCGGCAACCAGAACCTCAATTATCTGGTTTCTGGCGTCGCACCGGTACAGATGGGCAATGCCCATATGAACATCGCGCCATACGAAGTGTTTCCCACCTCGGATGGTCACATGATCATAGCGGTGGGCAACGACGGGCAGTTTCGCCGCATGTGCGGCGTGCTCGGCATTGATGCTCTCGCCGCTGATCCGCGTTTCATCACCAACCAGGCGCGCGTGATCAACCGCAAGGAACTGCGCCCGCTGATCCTCGAACAGACGGAAAATTGGACACGCGACGAACTGCTCGCCAAGCTGGAGGAGGCCGGCGTCCCGGTCGGTCCGATCAACAACATCGCCGAAATGTTTGCTGATCCGCAGGCCGTGGCGCGCGAGCTGCGCCTCGATCTCG
>JBFIBB010000327.1:0-2563 GCA_041582695.1 Rhizobiaceae bacterium | reverse complement strand
GACCACGCATTCGTGCTGCTGGCGCTGGCCCATGCGCACCGTTGCGGCAATCCCGCAGCGCTGGCGCTCGGCCAAGAGACGTTTGCCTTTCTGGAGCAGCACCTGGAAGATTCCCGGATGACCGGTTATCTGGAAACCGCGGATGGCGAAAGCATCAGGCGTTCCAATCCGCACATGCATCTGCTGGAGGCGTTCCTCGCCTGGCATTCGGTCACCGGCGATCGCGAACATTTGCGCCGGGCAGCGCATATAGTCGGATTGTTTCGCAATCACCTGTTCGACGCCGATTCATGGACATTGGGGGAATATTTTGATCAGGACTGGAGGCCGGCGGCGGGTGACGAAGGCCGCTGGACCGAACCGGGCCATCATTTTGAATGGTCGTCCCTGCTGGTCGATTTCGCAGCCAGGAGCGGGCAGGGCGATTTGGTGCAATTTGCTCGCAAGCTCTATGCATCCGCGGTGGCAAACGGTCTGAACCGCGCTACCGGCCTTGCCTATGCTGCGGTGTCACGCGAAGGCATCCCGCTCGACACGGTTTCCAGAAGCTGGCCACAGGCGGAAGCCGTAAAGGCCGCCATCGCGCTCGACGGCCACGGCGGACCCGATTTGAAACCGGAGATCGAGGCCCGGGTGGGGAGGCTATTCCGTTGGCACATCGATGCGGCACCGACGGGCTTGTGGATCGACCGCATCGACGCCGAAGGCAAGGCAAGGTCCGAGGACGTGCCCGCGTCGATTTTCTATCACCTGGTCTGCGCGCTAACGCGTTACCTCGACGCAGTGGAGGAGACTTGATCGCCTCCCGGTCAAAGCGTTCCAAGCAAGGGCCGTCTGTATCGGACCAGTCTTGAACACATGATGCCACCCGCAAGGCAGGGTTTAGGGCATCTGCTATGCGCTTTTGTTCTCAGCGCCTTAGCGACGCCTCCATGGTGGCTATCCGATATCTGAGCGCATCCAGCTCCGACTGGATCGCTTTTTTCTCATTGTTTAGCTGCTCGATATAGATATGCGCCTTTTCGAGCTCGTTGAGCATTCCGCCGACTTTCTCGGACAGATTGAACGGACCGCTCTCCGGGGTCGGGCCGACGGCCGGCAGATGGCGGTTCTTCCACATCTCGTCGGCGTGCTGGTCGATCGACGGCAGATCGTAGTCCGGATCAAAAACCAGGTCGCAGCCGCCCGAGCAGCTTCCCGACGTCGTGATCTGTCCCGCAATAATCAGGTTTCCGGCGCTGGTGAGCCGCAGCTGATTGACCCCAAGACCGTCATAGGTGATGCGGAACTCGTTCTGTGCCGTGTTGAAGTTCAGCCGAATCGGATTAGGTGCGGTGACTGCGGTGGATTCCAACCTGATCGCCACCGGACCGCTGGGACTGCGCAGGTGCAACAAATCAGCCGGCGCAGTTGTGTTGATACCGATCCGCTCCTGATTGTCGAGGTAAAGGGTATTGCTGGCAGTTCCCGGCTCGATGCGGAAAGGCAGCGCGCTGCCGTTGGTTACGTCACGAATAAAGAAGTTGGACTCATTGCCGGCAAGATCCCAGCTCTGTGGCGTAAAGCCTGAACTGGCGTCCTGTTCCAGGCGCAGGGTCGGTGTGTTGCCACTCAACGCATGAAGATCGACGACGGGGACCGCGGTGCCAAAGCCGACATTGCCGCCCTGATTGCCGGCACTGTCGACGTGTATCGATTCATTGTCCGCACCGCCCTCGATAGTGAATTGCGCTGTTCCGTTACAAGTGGAGGCTGTCGTGGCGGTGTTGCCGCAATCGCGAATCATGAAATAGTTTCCCCCGCCGCTAGAAGAGGAATTGAACTCGATCTGCCAATCGCGAGTCGGAAAACCTGAGACGGTACTGGTATCCATCGCCAGGAATCGGAGATTGTTCTCCATTATACGTATGGTATCGAAACCAAAGGGCGGGGTCGGACTTCCGCAATCGAAACCAACACACAAGCTTTCAGCAATAACAGTCGAAAATGCCGGATTGACCCATGCAGTTGCCATGCCAACAGCCAAAGTACCTGCCGAAACACTTGTGATAAGAGTACTCTGGATATTCATCTCACATACTCCTGTTTCAAAGCCACTTCTATTCTTCTTTCAGACCGCTTTTGTCGATGATAAGCCCTCCCTCCGCATAAAAGCTTCCGGTAAGAGATACCGGAACCTTTTGGACCGCGCGGTCGACGCCGCCGCGGCCGTTGTCCATGGGAGTCTTGATTGTCATCGTTTCAGATGATGCGGCCGTCACCTCATAATCATAGATCCCGTTCGCTGTGGCGCCTGCCTTTATCAGATTGATCGAAACCAAGCCGTGTTTCGAGAATGACTGCACGAAAAAGCCGTTCGGGCCCGATATTCTGAGGGTTGCGCCAGAATACCCGGTACCAAGTGAAATTCGGACTTCCGAGCCGTTGAGTGTTCGTTGGGCGCCGGGTATTTCAGCCGCGAGAGAACTTGTTGCGGTGATGAGGGTCAAACCGGCAAAAAACAGGATCGGCTTTTTCATAAGCTTCCTCCCTTCCGATTCCCGATTTTACGTCAGTATTGGCG
>JBFIBB010000326.1:0-2632 GCA_041582695.1 Rhizobiaceae bacterium | reverse complement strand
TTTCTCGCCCCGGGTCGCGTGGCTGACCGCGGCGGCAATATTTCCGCCGGCGCTGTCGCCTACAACGACGATCGGCAAACCGCTGGCCTCTGCCTCGTGGCGAAATACAGCCATTGCGTCGTTGAAATAGGCGGGAAACGGGTTCTCCGGCGGGCGCCTGTAATCGACGGCTGTGACGGAAAAGCCCGTGCGGTCGCAAATCTCGGCGCATACGTCGTCATGGCTCTCGAGCCCGCCGAGGTAGAAACTGCCGCCATGGCTGTAGACTACCTGGGCTTCGGCGTTGCTGCCCGCCTTCCTGTACCGCCTTACCGGCACCGGATATCCGTCATTGTCGATTGTGCCGTCGGTTGCGGTTACGCCTTGCGGATAGCCGGAAAAGAATTCCCGGCACATCGCATCGTATATGGCGCGCTGTTCGACGATGGATTTGCCGTAAGTGTCGGGCGGATACCATGAATTGGTGCGTTCGATGAACGCCCAGGTCTCGGCGTCGATCAGTGTCGAATAGTCGGGGCCTTGATCCACTATCGTCCTTTCCAAACCGGATCGCGCTTCTCGGCGAAGGCTCGGAAACCCTCCATGTTGTCTTCCGAATCATAGAGCTCGTCGACCGTGCGGAATTTGCGCTTGGTGATCCAGTTCATCGCTTCCTGGAATGTCATGGCTTCCGCTTCGCGGGCGACTTCCTTGATGGCGGCAAAGACCAGCGGCGGTCCCGATGCCAGCAGCCGGGCGATTTTCCATGCCCGCTCCATCAGCTTTTCGTTGTCGTCGAGGATTTCGTTGACGAGACCCCAGCGGTGCGCTTCCGCCGCGTCCATCCAGCGGCCGGTAAACAGCAGGTCCATGGCAACGTGATAGGGAATGCGCTTCGGCAGTTTCACCGTCGCGGCATCGGCGAGTGTTCCGGCCCTGATTTCAGGCAGTGCAAACGAGGACTGTGCCGTGGCGTAGATGAGATCGCAGGACAGCGCCAGTTCGAAACCGCCGCCGACCGCCATTCCGTTGACTGCGGCGATCACCGGCTTGTTCATGTCGCGCAGTTCCTGAAGGCCGCCGAAGCCTCCGGCGCCGTAGTCGCCGTCCACCGCGTCGCCGCTCGCCGCCGCCTTCAGATCCCAGCCGGCCGAGAAAAACTTGTCGCCCGCCGTCTGCACGATGGCAACTCGAAGCTTCGGATCGTCCCGGAACGCCTTGAAGGTTTCGCCCATCAACCTAGACGTGGCGAGATCGATGGCGTTGGCCTTGGGCCGGTCGAGCGTTACTTCGAGAATGCCGCCCTCGCGGCGCGTGCGGATGACCTCGCTCATGCAATCCTCCGGTCAGTCATTGTTGAAATCGAGTTGCATCCAGACCTCGTTCAATAGGTCCCCGTTCTCGCGCTTCGTTGTCAGGTAAAGGTCGGCGATGCGCGAGGTCTTGTCTACCCGCGTGGCGGTTCCCTCATAGACCAGTCGGTCGCCGGGCCAGCTCACGGCGCGGAAACGGACCTTGAACGATCGCACGGCTTCTGGAGGCAGCCAATGGGCGGCATAGGAGGCAAGCATGCTGGCCTGGTGGGTGCCGAGCGCAAACACGTTCGGATAGCCGTTCTGCTCTGCCCAGTCGGTGTCGTGGTGCAGCGCGTCATCCTCGCCCACCACGCCCTGGAAGCGCACGATGTCCTGCAGCATCAGCGGTCCGGCGTGAACGGCGCCGGGACCCTTTCCCTCGGCCAGATTGTCGAAACCCTTCCGCTCGATCGAATCGAAATAGCGTTTGCCGTCAGGCCGGTCATACTGCGCGCGATAGGGCGGCAGTTCGACGTTCCAGTCCTGCGAACCGGGCGTCTGTTCGGTCACGACGCTGGTGGTGCGCTGTTCGGCGCGAAGGTTTCCGTCCAGGTCGAAGTATTCGTTTAGTGTGACCGCGAAAGTCAGTTTGCCGCCGCTGGCGCCCTGTTTCTCCCGCACGTTTTCCAGCACCGGCCGGACGACAAGCCGGTCGCCGGCGCGCAGCAGCCGGCCGTGGAAACGGAACTCTTCTTCCCCGTGAAGCGAAACCGCCGGATTGAAGCCGACGCTTTCAAACACCGTGCCGCGTGGCCGCTCCAGCGTGTAGCCCCAGGTGTAGGGCGCCGATACCAGGAACGTGGCCGGAATGACCGGGTTCCGGCCCTCGCAGAATTCCGGCAGCGGCGCGGCCATGGCGCGCGCGAATTCGCGGATCTTGCCCCGCTCGATGTCCACTTCGTATTCCGGGCCGCGAAGGCCGATGTGGTCGGCGAGCGCCATTTTCATTCTCCCAGCACGATCAGGGCGTCAGCCGCCACCGCGCGTCCGTCGCGGGTCAGCACTACCGGGTTGACATCGAGCGTTATCAACTGGCGGCAATTGGCCGCCGCATAATCCGCGACCGCCCGGCATGCGCGGGCGAAGGCGACTGCCGCCGGATGCCGGTCGATACCGAGACCGGTAAAAACCCGCCTCAATGCATCGTCCTCCAGTGGCAGCAGCGTGGTCGCAAATTGCGCGGTCTCTTCCACATCGACACCGCCTCGCCCGATTACCAGCGCAAGGCCCATGGCCGGATGCCGCTTCACGCCGATGATCATTTCGGTACCCGGCTGCTCAATCATGCGTTCGATGAT
>JBFIBB010000325.1:0-2651 GCA_041582695.1 Rhizobiaceae bacterium | reverse complement strand
TCGATACTGGGCAGTTCTTCGCGCTTGATTTCGCTGAGCGCAGAAGATGGCGAGGAAAAGCCCGCCGTGATCGCCATCGCCGTGGCTGCGACGGACAAATGGCGCAGAACTGCCCTAATGGCAAAACGGGTCATTGCGTGCTGCATGATCATTCCGCGTTTACAGCGGAAGTAAGCTATCAAATGGCCTTCAGGTCAATGCCGGCTGCAGTTTGGATCGAAATCGCCCGATACGATCTTCTCGCGCATGCGTTCCAATAGCGCGATCGCGGCTTCCTCGTTGGAACGGCGCAGCAACTCGCCGAAAGCTGTGGAAAGCGCCGCTTCGGCAAGGATTTCCGGCTCGATTCCAGCCGAGAGGCCTTCGGCCCAGGTCTCGCTCTGGCTTTCGACCGCCGACAGGCGCTTTTCTTCGCGGATCATCGCGTCGATGTCTGCAAGTTCTTGAAATTCCATGCCCGGTCCCAAACCCTGCTCACCGCCGTCCGGCATCGGCGATGCCGTCGCGGGGTGATTCCACACTGTCCCGGAACCTTTTTACCACAAGGAATGTGTCGTTGCGCTGCCGCAATTGGCAAAAGTTGAACTATTGTTAATTGCCGTAGCGGACCACGACTTCCTTTGTCAGGATTTCGCCCTCGCGCATGTAGCGGTCGATGGCCGCCGTCGCCGATTCGGTGCAGCTCTTGTAGATGCTGCTGAAGGTCCGGTACCCGCGATTGAAGCTCGCCACCATGCGCGCGCGCCGGGCCGGTTCGGGGTTTTCGGTTTCAAGAAGGGTTTCCATCTGGTCGCGCCACCCGCCGTCCTTTTCCCCGCAAAGACTGCGCAGATAGTGGATGGAGCCGAGAATTTCCGACAGCCGCAGCAACTGTTTCTCATAGGGCACATTCTCGGCCCTGGCCGGCAAGGCAAGCGCCAGCACCATGACGGGCATCAATGCGAGAACAAGGCGGCGAACCGTTTTCATGCGTGTCTCATGGCCGAGGAATGCGGCGCCCGCAAGACCAAACGGCCGGCAGCGTAAACGCGCCGCGCCGCCCGGACCTTCACCGGATGATCTCGGTGTCGGGATGAAACGCGTGCGCGACGAACGCGAAGGTCACGTCGTGCGCCATGTCCTCGCCATTCCGGGTCACGCGCACGGTGCCGACATCGCGGCTGTCCGCTATCCGCGATCTGTCGAGCGCGGAAGCCACGCCCTCGCTCCATTCGATACGGTAGCCGTCGCTTTCGAAGGCGCCGCCGCGCACCTTTTCCAGCGAAACGATGATCGGTTTGCCGGCGGTCCGCACCACCACCACCCGCGCCATCGGCTCTATCCCGTCCGGCATGTCGCCGCTGTAGAGAAACGGAACCGCGGCGCTGTCATACCCGGCATAGGGATTGCGGCCGTAGTCGCGGATTTCAGGATTGTTGGGGATCAGCACCATCGCTTCGGGATACGAGGCCGCGAACTCGCCGAAGGAAACGATGCGCGAGGCGATGAATTTGAGCGTCGCGCCCGTCATTTCGCCGACGATGGCCTCGCCGGTGAACTGCTGCCACCAGCTATCGGTCGAACGGTCATACATCACCAGGTCGGAATTCCTGAGTTTTCCGGTGGTGCCGAATTCGAGCACCTGTCCGCCGACGCGCCGGTCGAACACGATCGAGGCGTTGCACAGCGGGCAATAGGTCACCGCCACCGGCACCCCGCCTACCATGTCGTTGACGATTTCATGCCAGGTCAGGATCTGCAGCGGGTAGGCGCGGATATCCTCGCCGATCTGCAGCAGGATAACCGGCTCGCGCTCGCCGACGGTCGATATTTTCGATGCCGGATTGAATATCGGATTGTCGATCGAGGGAATGCCGTCGCGCGGCGGTCCGCCCGACAGGATCTCCTTGAACGGGATCGACGTTTTGGAAAAATCCGTTCTCCAGCCTTCCATCGTCCAGCGTGACGGATCGGCCAGCGCCGGCAGCGCAATCAGCATCGCGCACAGCGTCACGAACAATCTTGATAGGGTCATGTCGCTTGCTCCTTGTTGTGGGAGAAGGTCATGACAATGATTCTAAGCCTGACAATGCGGCCGGCAAAGGCGCGGCGGGTCACGTTTGGGTGAGCGGTCCGGCCTTGAGGTCAAGCAGCTTGCGGGCGATGCGCAGCGAGGAATCGGTCATATCCATCCGTTCGATCTCCGCCAGTTCGAACCAGCCGGCTTCGGCCGCGTCGTCGGCCGCGTCGGGCTTGCCGCCGGGATGGAGACCCCAGAAGACATGGAGCCTGAAAATCGCGCCCGCCACCACGGAACTCGGCATGTCGAGCGTTTCGAAATGCTCCAGAGCATCGGCCACAAGCCTGGTTTCCTCGTAAATTTCGCGCCGCGCCGCCGCTTCAGGCGTTTCGCCCGGCTCCAGCCGGCCGCCGGGAAATGCAAAGAGCCCTTTCGACGGCTCCTTGCCGCGCTTGACCAGCAGGAGGCGGCGCTGCCAGACCAGGCCCGCCGACGCCGCTTCTATGATCCGTGCTGTCGCCATGCAGGCCTTCCTATTCCCCCGGGCGGGCAGGTTGCAACCGCCACGGCTTGACCCCGCGATTGTGAACGGCAAAGGTCTGCCGCATGTGCGGACGGTTTTCATTGACGGCGACGCCCGAAGAGGTGCGCG
>JBFIBB010000324.1:0-2667 GCA_041582695.1 Rhizobiaceae bacterium | reverse complement strand
TGCGGCAGCCGGGCTCGACTGCGAACCCGAACCTGCGACCGCCCTGTTCAGCGGTCCCGATGGCATGGAAACCTATTCGGGAAACGTTTCGGCTGGAGTGATTGCCATTCCCCGTGTGCACCGCAATTTCGCCGAACAGTGGCTGCGGCGCGCCAATTGGCTGGCCGGAAATTTGGAACTGTTGGGAGGTTACAAATTCCATCTTGACCAGATTTCCTTTGCCATCGCAGCGCGCGAGCAAAACCTTCCGTTCACCCATCTTCCGGCCCAGGCCAACGCGATTCTTCAGCTTATGCCCGAAATCGACAGCCTTTACGCCGTTCATCTTACCAGCGGGCACATCCCGCTATTTCCCCATTGGTTCAACGATGACAAGACACTGAAAGTTGAATTGATCAGTAAGAAGCTGGCGCCCAAATTGGCGGAATTCAACCAACATGTCGTCGAAGCCAAAGCGCAGATCGACAAAATCGCCGAACTGGCGGCGTTCTCGGTCAATTTTCTCAATCCCGCATACCGACGGTAATCGCTGTCGTGATCGCCGTGGCAAATACTCCCGGCTCAATTTTCCCTCATGGCCATTCATGCATGTTGGCGCGCCGGTCGCCGGAGCCGTCGGGTGTTCGGGCAAGGACCTGCTGACGGTAGGTGCCCGGCGGCTGGCCATGTATGGTCTTGAAAAAACGGTTGAACTGGGCTGCGCTCGGAAATCCGAGCAGGCCGGCGATATGCTCGACCGAATTGGTTGAATTGACCAGCAGAAGCCTGGCTTCCAGGCCCATCCGCTCCATGATCAGCCGTTTCGGCGTCTTGCCGGTGAAACGCCTGCATATGTCGTTGAGCCTGTCGGCGGAAATGCCGATGGCACGGGCATAAGTTTGCACCGTCCAGTGTTCCCGGAAACGCATCTCGACGAGATTGTTGAACCGGTTCATCAGTCTTTGCGACGGATTGGCCGCCGCCCCGTATGATCCCGGAGCGCCTTCCGCACGCCACAACTCGATCAGGATGATGCGCATCAGAGCTTCGATAACCGTTGCGGAAAATGCCGCCGGCTTGGCTTCGCGTAAAATGCCTTCAAAGCATTGGGTAATCGTTTTGACCGAAGTTTGATCGTCGGCAAGCGAAACGCACGTCTGGAGCCTCACCAGCGACCGCAGGTCGGACGATTCAGGCTTGTGACCGATGGCGTTGTTGAGCAGCGTGTTCCCGACCGAAACATGCGTCCCTACGGTCCCGGCAAAAATCCGCAAACGCGTTTCGCTGCTCCATGGAATCCACGCGAAACAGGGACCTTCGAGAACGGTTTCCGATCCCGGCAAGATGATCGCGATCCTGCCGCGTTCGACATTGACCGCGCGCCAGAACGGCCACTCCGCCGCATCTGCGAGACCGATTGTGCGGTCATGCAGCAGGCTGTCGATCCGCTCGGCCTTGATCAGCCCGGCGGAGACGGTATCTGGTAGACTCGGCAGGTTCGTCATGAAATTTCCCGGTAAATGCCAATATATTCCCTCTAAACGATATTTACTCCGCTGTCAGTCAACGCGACCCTGTAAGTGGCGCGAAGACCGAAAAATCATGACAACAGAACGGTCCGCGCAAATGACCGAAGCGGTGTGATCGCTCAGGGAGGGAGCGCATTGTTCGAATCGCAACTGATCATCAATGGCCGAACGCTCCATGCTCCCGCGGGCCTGACGTTTGACCGGCGCGATCCGATGTCGGACAGCGTCGTTACGCGAGCTGCGGCAGGCCGGGCGGAAGACGCCATGCGCGCGGCCGACGCCGCCGCCGCTGCATTTCCGGCCTGGTCGGCAACTGCTCCATCCAAAAGAGCATCCATTCTCCAACGTGCTGCGGTTATCTTTGCCGAACGAGCCGATGAGGTTGTGTCCATCGCTGCAGAGGAAATCGGATCGGCAGCCGAGTGGACCCGCTTCAACATCGAAATTGCCCAATCGATGCTGCGCCAGGCGGCAACGCTTGCCCAGGAGATCGGTGAGGAAGAATCCGAGTGCAGCGTTCCGGATCGCCGCTACTTTCTGGTTCGCCAGCCGGCCGGGGTAGTTCTTGGCATTGCGCCGTGGAACGCGGCGGTAACTTTGGCGACAAGGGCGGTTGCCGCGCCGCTCGCATGCGGAAACACGGTCGTTCTCAAGGGATCCGAACTCTGTCCAAAGACACATGAATGGGTCGCAAGAGCCATGTGCGATGCCGGACTTCCCGATGGCGTTCTCAATTTCATGACCAATTCGCCGGAGCGGGCCGAGGAAGTGGTCAACGCGCTCGTCGGGCATCCGGCCGTGCGCCGCGTCAATTTTACAGGATCGACGCGCGTCGGCCGCGAGATTGCCGTTGTTGCGGCGCGGCACCTCAAGCCTTGCCTGCTGGAACTTAGCGGCAAGGGCTCCATGCTGGTGCTCGCTGACGCTGATCTGGATCGCGCGGCGGAGGCGGCCGCCTTCGGCTCGTTCTTCAATCAGGGCCAGATTTGCATGTCGACGGAACGGGTGATCGTCGAGTACAAAATCGCCGATGCATTCGTCGAGAAACTGGTCGCAAAAGCTGAGAGTCTGCGCGCGCCTGCGCTCAATGGCAGGAACGGCCCGTTGGGTACGCTCATTAGCGCCCAGGCTGCGCTGCGAGTGCGGGGACTGATCGAGG
>JBFIBB010000323.1:0-2768 GCA_041582695.1 Rhizobiaceae bacterium | reverse complement strand
CGGGCCTGATCTTCGGCGCCCGCGCGCGGCGGATCGAAGACCAGCCCGTCATATTGCTTCAGTTCGAGCACGGTTACCGGGCGGCGAAACAGGTCGCGGCGCTCATGCGTGACCGTTTTCAACCCCTGTCCGAAGCGGAATCCGATATCCAGCGCCGCAAGTGCGGCCGCGTCCTGCTCCACCGCGTGAATCGTGGATCGGCGCGCCAACCGCAAGGCAAAAGTGCCGCATCCGGCGAAGAGATCGACCACGCGCTTCGACTTTGCCAGATGGTCGCATACCAGATCGGCCATGGCCGTTTCCGCCTTTTCTGCCGCTTGCAGGAAACCGCCCGGCGGCGGCGATACGACCGTTTCGCCGAAGGCGACCACCGGTTTTACCGGCTCTACAATGATCTCCCCATCAATGCTGAGCCGGGCAAAGCGCAATTCGATCGCGAGCGCGGAGAGATCGCGCCTGGCGTTGCCGGCTGTGCGACCGGCGTCCGAAACGCCGATATCCAGCCCCGCCGATGTGGCCGTTACCGTCATTCGCATCGGTTTCGCGGTCGTGCCGAACAGCACGGCCAACCGGCGCAACTTTGGCAGCGCTCCGACGATTTCCGGCGCCAGCACCGGGCATTCGCGAATATCCAATATCGTATGGCTTGCTGCCTCGTTGAAGCCGAGCACAGTTCCCGAAGCCGTGTTGCGGGCAGAGAAGACCGCCCGGCGACGCGTTCCCGGATCACAGGCGACAACGGGCTCCGGCTCAAGTCCGATACCTGCCTGGCGCAGCGCCGTGGCGATCCGATTGCGCTTGAATTCGAGGTAGGAGCTTGCGGCCAAGTGCTGCAGCGAGCAGCCGCCGCAAGTACCGAAGTGAGCACAAGCAGGTTTCGCCCTTTCGGGTGCGGCCTTGTCAATGCTCTCAAGAACCGTCCGCCTGTTCACCTCGCGCACGGTGACGATCTCGCCCGGCAGCGCGAACGGTACGAAGACCGGACCGGCGCCCGTGTCGGCAACGCCGTCGCCTTGCGCGCCAAGCCTGACGATTTCCAGTTGCCGGCTCATCGCTCGCATACCCCGCCGAGCAGGAATTCACGATTGCCGTCGCCACCGGCGACGGGCGAGTCAATGATGCCAAGCGAACGCCAACCATCCATGTCATCGAGCCAGCGAGAGAGTTCAAGGGCGATCGACCCGGCCTGGTCCGGATCGCGGAGCAATCCGCCCTTGCCGATGGCGTCGCGCCCGGCCTCGAATTGCGGCTTGACCAGAAACACGCCGCTCGCCGCGGCAGCAGCGAGCGCCAATGCAGGCGGAAGCGCCAGCCTCAGCGAAATGAAGCTGACATCGCAAACGATAATCTGCGGCCGCACTCCGCCCAGATGTTCCGCGGTCAGGTCGCGCGCATTGACCCCTTCCAGGGAGGTAACGCGCGCATCGGCTTCGATCGCCGCATCGAGCTGGCCGTGACCGACATCGATGGCGAAGACCTGCGATGCTCCGCGCTCCAGCAGCACCTGGGTAAATCCGCCTGTGGAGGCGCCGATGTCCAGCGCGATCCTGCCTTCCGGGCGAATGCCGAAATGATCAAGTCCGGCGGTCAGCTTGAGCGCGGCGCGCGAGACGTAGCCGTGCGCCGGATCGTCTATCCCGATTCTGCAATCCGGCCCGACAGGCTGCCCGGGCTTGGCGGCGAGGCGGCCGTCCACGGTGACCGCGCCGCGCAGGATCGCATCGCGCGCCCGCGATCGCGTGCCAAAATAGCCACGGTCGACCAGCGCCTGATCGAGCCTGGTTCTGGATGCAGCTTCGTGATTGTCCACCATGAGCGCTCATTGGCCAATGAGCCGCGCAAATGCAAGCGCTACGAGTTGGTTCGGATTTTCAGATATTGCCGCGGCGGTAAGCCGGTATGCCGCGCGCGGGCGCCAGGCCATCTTTCCAGATGCTTCCCGTCATCTCTGGATCGCGTCCGTATGAAAGTGCCTCGCTGTTGGAATGTTCCGCGCCGACAACAAAAACGGGTTGTTCGTCATGACGGAAACCGCCACGGATTTCGCCCATCTTCGATGCCACGATGTCTGCGGCTGCCTGTTCGAGGCGCTGGTCGTGCCGCGTACCGGAATTGGCATATGCAACAGACGGCAACATCAGGGCCGCCGCGATCAGAATGGCCTTCATGGCTCGTCTCCCTGTCCGCGCCTGGTTTAGCAGGGAGCGCTAAAAATTCACCGAAAGGACATGGTTACAAATTCTGGAAAATACAGCCTGAACAGCTGCTTAACAGGGAGTTCGGGAGTTTTGATTCAGGCGCGCGCCGCGCCTTTGACATGCCCCAAAGCGGCAAACACCGCCGCCACGATGCCGGTCCTGTCGAGCCCTGCATCGGCATACATGTTCTCCGGTTTGGCCTGTTCGACAAAGGCGTCGGGGAGCACGAGCGGTCTTATTTTCAAGCCGCCGTCAAGCGCGCCTTCCCTGGCGAGCAACTCCAGAACATGACTTGCGAACCCGCCTGTCGCGCCTTCTTCTATCGTCAGCAGAACCTCATGCTCGCGTGCGAGCCTCAACACCAGATCCCGGTCGAGGGGTTTGGCAAATCGGGCGTCGGCCACCGTTGTGGGCAGGCCGGCGGCCTCCAGTTCCTCGGCGGCAGCAAGGCAGTCGGCAAGCCTTGTTCCAAATGAAAGGAGCGCCACCTTGCCGCCCTCGCGCAAGATCCGCCCGCGGCCTATCGGCAGGATCTGGCCGCGCTCGGGCATGTCGACGCCGACACCGTTG
>JBFIBB010000322.1:0-2820 GCA_041582695.1 Rhizobiaceae bacterium | reverse complement strand
ATTCGCGTGGGGGAGCAGCGACTGCCGCGGGAGGTTGTTCTGCCAGTACGACGTGCTTTTCCCTCGGCCTTTCGATGATCGATGCGGTCGATTCAGAATCCGTTTCGGTCAAACGGGCTGTTTCAGCTTTCGGAAGGTGAGCAACCCTCGGCGTGTCGACGGGCCTGACGCCGGCGGCGGGTTGAGCGGTCTTTTCACGCTGAGCAACCTGCTCCTGGTGCCTGATGCCCTGTTCTATGACGACATCGGTCGGGCCGCCAATCAGTATCAAGTGCTCGACATCGTCGCGGCGTATCAGCACGAGGCGGCGACGGCTGTCGACCGCTGCGGCATCCAAAATGGCCAGTCTTGGTTTGCGCGCGCGTCCGCCGGCGATGAAGGTTCCGGAGAACATCCGGCGCACAATCCAGTAGATGAGCAGCAACAGCACCAATGATGCGAATGCGATCGCAAACCACATGGCAATCGGGCCCCAATCGGCTCCGAAGTATTCCTCAATCCACGCCGTCACGGTATGTCCCTCCGTGAATGCCGCCCGCACAATTCAGTTTAGACCGCCGTGGGCGGAAGCCGCAAGTGCGGGCAGCAATACCGGCGGAGTGTGCTGTACAGAGGATTACAAGCCTGGCGGCGCTCACAAACATGCGGAAATTCTGCCATGATTACCATCCTAGGCCTTTTCCGCGCCCATAGAATGTGATTCAACCGGTCGTCGACTCGAACCGGTTCGGTTACGGGGCGAATCACAGGCGGATTTAGATGGCGAGGCAAACAGAAAGCGAATTCTACCCGGCGCCCATTGTCGAATATAATACGCGGCCAGGTGCGATAACGCGTCTTGTCATCTTTGCGCTTGTTCTCGTCTGCGCCGGTGTAGCTTTTGCGCTGTTCAAGGAAAGGCTGGGCGATCCTTTCCTGCTCGGCCTTTTGGGCGTGCTGGCGATGATAGGCGTCGGGTATCTTTTTGCCACCGCCATCGGGTTTGTGCAGATTGCCCCGCGGGCGACTGGCGGAGAGCTTGCCAAGCGTTTTATCGACACAATGCTGCACGGTCTGGTGATCACCGACCCGAAGGGACGGGTGATCTACGCGAATCGCACCTGGGCGGACATGACCGGCGCCAAATCGGCCGTTGAGACCAAAACCGTGGAATCCTTTCTCGGCGCGAACGAAGAGGCTTCGTCGACAATCCTCCGTTTGTCCACGGCCCTGAAAGACGGACAGTCGGCCGAAGGCGAATTCCGATTGTCGGAAGGCCTAAATACTGCAGACGGCGAGGGTGGCCCGCGATGGTATCGCGTGCGGACACGGATGTTCTCGCTACCCGACTATCGCCAACCACTCAACGCTTGGCAAATTGCCGATATATCGGGAGAACGCGCTGAGCAGGAGCGGTTCTTCCAGGATCTGCAAAAGGCTATCGATCACCTCGACCACGCGCCGGCAGGATTTCTGGCGGCAAGCCCGGCAGGGCAGATCACTTATCTCAATGCTACCCTTGCGGAATGGCTGGGTATCGATCTTGCTCAGTTCAGGCCTGAAACTCTGACTCTTTCGGAAATCGTCGCCGGCGATGGAATGGCGCTGGTCAATTCCATAAAGGTGGAACCCGGCACCACCCGCAATGTCGTGATCGATCTGGATCTTGCCACGACTTCGGGCGAGGCGCTGCCGGTGCGTTTCATGCATCGCGTGACCGCAAGCCGGGAAGGGGAGCCGGGGGCAACGCGGACCATCGTGCTCAATCGGACGCAGGGAGAGGAATCGTCTTCCGATGTGCGAGCTTCCGAAATCCGATTCACACGCTTCTTCAACTCGACGCCTATGGCGATTGCAGGCGTTGACGGCGATGGCCGCATCCTGCGCACGAACGCGCCGTTCCTCTCGCTGTTCTCGTCCGTTGTCGACCGGGATGCCGTCGACAACAAGGTTCGCCTCGATACCGTAATTCACGAGCGCGACCGGCCGGCTTTTGCGGCGGCTCTGGAAAAGGCTAAGGAGCGGCAGGCCGACATCGCGCCTATCGATACCGAACTTCCCGGGCAAAGCGAGCGGCACATGCGGTTTTATGTCAACGCGATCGCCGATGAAGGCCGCGACGGCGCAGAGGAAGCAGCAATTGTCTATGCCGTCGAGACGACCGAACAAAAAGCGCTCGAAAACCAGATGGCGCAAAGCCAGAAGATGCAGGCGGTCGGGCAGTTGGCCGGGGGCATTGCGCATGACTTCAACAACGTGCTGACCGCCATCATCATGGCTTCCGACCTGTTGCTGACCAATCACCGCCCGTCGGACCCCTCATTCCCGGACATCATGAACATCAAGCAGAACGCCAACAGGGCCGCATCCCTCGTGCGCCAGTTGCTGGCATTCTCGCGGCGCCAGACGTTGCGCCCGGAAGTGCTCAACCTGACTGATGTACTGGCGGATCTTCGCATGTTGCTGACCCGTCTGGCGGGCAACAATATCAAGGTAGAGATCGAGCATGGCCGCGACCTGTGGCCGGTTCGCGCCGATCTCGGCCAGCTAGAACAGGTGGTGGTCAACCTTGTGGTCAATGCCCGCGACGCAATGCCTGAGGGCGGTCATCTGACAATCCGTACCTCGAATATAGATGATGCCGGATGCGCGAAATTCTCGCACCATCGGGAACTGGTTCCCGGCGACTATGCACTGATTGAGGTGGAGGACAGCGGAACCGGCATATCTCCGGATGTCGTCAAGAAGATTTTCGAACCTTTCTTTACGACCAAGGATGTTGGCAAGGGTACCGGTCTCGGCCTGTCCATGGTGTACGGCATCATCAAACAGACCGGCGGT
>JBFIBB010000321.1:0-2836 GCA_041582695.1 Rhizobiaceae bacterium | reverse complement strand
GCCGGTGATCGCCGCCACCGCGACGCGGGTCGCGGCCTTCTCGCCCTTGCTGTTCTGGCCGGGCGTGGTTGGCGAGTTCATGAAATACATGCCGATCACGCTGATCGTGACGCTGTCCTCCTCACTGATCTACGCCCTGATTTTCGTGCCCGCTCTCGGTGCTCTGATTGCCAGGCCTGTGGTCGAGACTGTGCACAGAGACGGGCTCTACATGCGCTTTGCGCGCCGTGCGGTACGCCATCCATTCATTGTTGTGCTGTTCACCGTTGGGACGTTGATCGCGGTTCCGGTCGCCTATGGCGAATATGGCAAGGGCGTGGAGTTCTTCCCCGATGTCGAACCCGATTATGGCCTGCTATACGTGCATGCGCGCGGAAATCTCTCACTCGAAGAGCAGGACCAGATCGTCCGCCAAGCGGAAGACCGGATACTCGGTTGGCCCGGGATCAAGACAGTCTACACGCGTGTCGGCAAGGCACAGAGCAATGGAAACCAGGTCGCCGAAGACGTGGTCGGCGTAATCCAGTATGAGTTCATCGACTGGCGGGAACGCAAGCCGGCCGGCGAAATACTCGACGATCTTCGCGTAGCGATGAACGGGATTCCGGGCGCGGAGGTCGAAGTTCGGGTACCCGATGCAGGTCCACCGACCGGCAAGGCCGTCCAGATCCGTCTGTCGGCCGCTGACCCCGAGGGCCTTGATCAGATGGCGCATGATGTTGCCGCCATGCTGAAGACAGTTCCCGGCGCAATCGATATTGCTGACGGTCTGCCGCCGCCTGGTATCGACTGGGAGCTCAAGGTCGACCGCACCAAGGCGGCCCGCTACGGCATAGGCGCCGGCTCGGTTGGCACTGTCGTGCAATTGGTAACCACGGGCCTGAAACTGTCAGACTATCGGCCCGCCGGTTCAGACGACGCGGTCGATATCCGCCTCAGGCTTCCCGAGGACCGCCGCACGCTTGCCACGCTGGATCAGCTTCGCGTCGAAACCGCTGTTGGCTCGGTGCCGATATCGAACTTTGTCACCCGCGAACCTGCCCGCAAGACAGGCATTCTCAATCGCATCGACGGAACGCGAACGATAACGGTTGAATCGAATATCGCCGAAGGCGTGCAGGCAGATGGCGTGCGCAAAACGGTTGCCGAAAACCTTGAGAAGATGGACCTCACCAGCAAGGGTGCGCGCTGGAAGCTTGCCGGTGAGGACGAGGAGCAGAAGGCCGCCGGTGAGTTTTTGTCCAAGGCATTTGCCGCGGCGATCTTCCTGATCTTCGTTGTCTTGTTGGCGCTGCTCAACAAGTTCATGTCGGTGGGGCTGGTCCTCTCCGCGGTGGTCATGTCGACCATCGGCGTGCTGCTCGGATTGATGATCATGGGCCAGCCATTCGGGGTCGTCATGTCCGGTATCGGCGTTATCGCGCTCGCCGGCGTTGTCGTGAACAACAACATCGTGCTGATCGACACCTATGACCGGCTCCGCCATGACGGCATGGACAAGCTCGACGCCGTCCTGCAGACCTGCCGCGAACGCGCACGCCCCGTGGTATTGACTGCTGTTACGGCAATTCTTGGAGTTCTGCCGATCGCTTTCGGTTTCAATCTGGAACTGCTCAACCATGAAACCACATTCGGCGCACCGTCGACCCAGTGGTGGATTTCGCTGTCGAGCGCCATCGTGTTTGGCCTCGCCTTCTCTACTGTTCTGACATTGGTGGTGACGCCCTCGCTGCTGATGATCGTCACCCGGTCAAACGAGTCGAAAGTTTCGGCATTCTTCCGGCGCTTCAGGCGCAGGAAGAGCAAAGAGGCGGGGAAAGTACCCGATTCTGCCGTTGATACCCTGCCGCCCGCTCAGGAAAAGGTGCCAAGCGAGGCGCGGAGGCAGGCTGCCGAGTAGATGACGCGTTTTCAGGCAGCCATGTCACGGGGCGTCCGGTCGAGCGAAAGATCGGCAATTGCTTGCTGCATGGCTTCCCGAGGTGCGGTTGCCCTGAAGTCTCCAACCAGCTTTTCGAATCGCGACCCGTCGAGCGAGTGTGCCGTTCGCCACAGATAGGACATCACTGCGATCTCGCGATAAAGTTTCTTCACCAGTCCGAGACCGCGGATCAGCATCCATGGCACTCCCGCGCGTTTGAGCTTTCGACCGGTCACCTGTTCCGCAAGGCGGTGCATCTGGTTACCGGTCAATGTGTGTCCGGCGAAATGCAGCCGCTCGAAACGGCCAAGTTCGTGGCGCTTCTCGGCGATGGCGACAAAAGCGCGGCCAAGATCGGGCAGATAGGCGAACGCATGCGGCAGGTCCCACGGCCCGGGCCAAGTGAAGACGTCCTTCTTCAGCTTTGACAGGATCATCAAGTCGAGCCAACTGCCGGGCTTTGCGCCGCCGTAAAAATCCCCCGCCCTGAGCACGATCGTTTGTACACCGTCCCTGGCGCTCAGTTCGCTGAACAAGGCCTCCATCTCGATGCGGATCCTGGCTTTCTCCGTGGACGGGTTTTCAGGTGAATCTTCCTTCGTGTTCATGCCGATAGCGTAGCCGAAGTTGTATACGTTGCCCGGAATGAGTACCGTAGCGCCGGTTGCCTTTGCCGCCGCCGCGACATTGCGAGCCATCGGCATGACGGTTTTTTCCCATTCATCATATTCCGGGTTGAGCGCGTTCAGGATCACGTCGGCGTCCGCGCAGGCGCTGACAAGCTGATCGCGATCGGAAGCGTCGGCCCTGACCGGTTCCACGCCCGGCGCCATCTGGCCGAGCCTGGCGTTGCGGCCGATACCGAGTACGCGCCAACCGGAAGCCACAAATGCCTGCGCCGCTTCATTGCCGATG
>JBFIBB010000320.1:0-2860 GCA_041582695.1 Rhizobiaceae bacterium | reverse complement strand
TTCAAGCCCGCGATCTTGTGAACGAAGTTGGCGAGCAGCTTCGCGCCATCCGGGGTGTGAACGACCTCGGGATGGAACATGGTGGAATAGTATTTGCGCTTTTCATCGGCGGCGATGGCAAAGGGAGCGTTCGGCGAAGTGCCGATGACTTCGAAGCCGTCGGGAAGCATGGTCACGCGGTCGCCGTGGCTCATCCAGACAGGGTACTTGTTGCCGACGCTCCAGAAACCTTCGAACAGTGGGCTCGGCTTCAACACTTCGACATCCGCCCGACCGAACTCGCGATGGTGGCCGCCCTCGACCTTGCCGCCGAGCTGGTGGCACATCGTCTGCTGGCCGTAGCAGATTGCAAGTATCGGCAGGCCGGAATCGAACACGATCTGAGGCGCGCGCGGCGATCCCGGTTCCGGTACCGATGCCGGTCCGCCCGAAAAGATCACTGCCTTGGGCTTCAGGCGCATGAAACCCTCTTCCGCAGACTGGAAAGGCACGATCTCGCAATATACCCCGGCTTCGCGCACGCGACGGGCGATCAATTGGGTGACCTGGCTGCCGAAGTCGATGATGAGGACAGTGTCAGGATGTGTTATCATGGCAGGCGTGTAGGCCCAGATTGGCGAATGATCAATCGCCCGGTTGACAGTTTCCCCGCGATTCATGGCCGCATCGGACGAGCCGGTGCGGAACCTAGTCAGGGAGCGGCCGGGTCAGGGGTTGAACCTTTGTTTACGCCTGTCGGCTAGCTTGTCGCGGGATTTTTCAGGGCTTCCAATTGGCAGGCAGATGAGCGCAGACAGCAGTTCCCGGCAACAATCTTACAGCGGCAATTGGGCTCTGCGCATGGCTCTCGCGCGGCCGGACCACTGGTTCAAGAACATCTTCATGCTGCCCGGCGCGGCGCTGGCGATGGTGCTGACCGACAAGGCGGGTTTCAGCACGGAGTTGTTCTATATTGCCGTCGCCGTGGTCGCGACCTGCCTGATCGCCTCGGCAAACTACACAATCAACGAGTATCTCGACGCGGAATTCGACCGTCACCATCCGGTCAAGAAGGACCGTCCCTCGGCTACCGGGCTGGTGACAGCGCGTTTTGCCTACGCGCAATGGGCCGTCCTGTCAGTTGCCGGCCTCGCCATGGCGGTGTTTCTGGGGATGCAGTTTTTCCTGTGCGCCGCGGCGTTGCTAATCATGGGGGTCGCTTACAACGTCAAGCCGTTGCGCACGAAAGACCGGGCCTATCTCGACGTGATTTCGGAGTCGGTCAACAATCCGCTGCGCTTTATGCTCGGATGGGCGGCAATTGTCGGTGACGTTGTACCGCCGTCTTCCATTCTGATCGCCTACTGGATGGGTGGAGCGTATCTCATGGCGATCAAGCGTTTTGCCGAATACCGGTTCATCGGCGATCCGGAGCGAGCCGGGCTCTACAGGAAATCTTTTAGCTATTATACCGAAGAACGGCTTCTCGTATCGGCATTCTTCTATGCGCTCACTTCGGCGTTTTTCCTCGGCGTGTTCCTGATCAAGTACCGGATCGAGTTTTTGCTGGCTATGCCGTTCCTGGCAATGTTGTTCACCTGGTATCTGAAGATTGGGATGCGTGCCGATTCGGTTACGCAGAAGCCTGAGCATCTCTACAAGGAAAGGGCTTTTGCGGTTTATGTTGTGGCGCTCGCGCTGCTGGTGACAGTGTTGTTCATGGCCGACATGCCCTGGCTGAACGGTCTCGTCGACTATCACGTTCTTACCGGGAACTAGCCGGTCATGAACGTGCGCCCGATAACGGTTTTCGATTCCGCCATGCAATTTGGCCGTTACGGTCTTGCCGGCGGCGCGAGCGCACTGACCCATCTGATTGTTCTGTCGGTGCTCGTCGAATTCGTCGGAGTGGACAAGACACTTGCATCCACATTGGGCTTCCTTTGCGCAATACCGGTCAATTATCTGCTGCAGCACAGGTTCGTGTTTGCGCGGCAGGGGCGGCACGGATGGTTCTTTGCAAAGTACCTGACGGTCACGCTCGTCGGACTTGGGCTCAATTCCGGGCTGTTCTTACTCGGGGCCGGTGTTTTCGGCTTTCACTATTTACCCACGCAAGTCGTCGTGATCGGAATGATCTTCGTGGCGAATTTCTTCATCAACAGGGAATTCACTTTCGCCGACACTGTTCCGGCCGCACAGCAACTGAAGGGAACCGGCGTTGGCAACGGCTGAACACATCGAGGAAAAAAACGGTGGAGCTGAAACGCCGGTCGAGAGCGCACCAGTCTGCTGGATCTGCGGTTCGCGCAAGCTTGTACTGCACAAACCCGCCAATCTGCCGGCCGACCTGACCGCGGAAGCATTTCAGATAACGGATTCCGACTACGGATCGACCGGCGAAATCCTGAAATGTGAGGCGTGCGGTTTCTTGCAATGTCCGCATATGGACGGTGTGCTTTCCTTCTACGAAAAGATGGACGATGAAGGTTACGAAAACACGCGATCCGAGCGTGCGCTGCAGTCTCGCCGCCTTATCCGCACATTCGCCCGCCACAAACCATCAGGCCGCCTGCTGGATGTCGGCGCCGGCAGCGGCATCCTGGTCGAGGAGGCGCTGAAAGCGGGATTCGAACCGGAAGGGGTCGAGCCTTCCGCAGCCTTGCAGAAACGGGCGGTCAGTCTCGGACTGCCCGTCCACCGCGGCGTGCTGCCGCACAAGACGGCCAGGGGCCCATATGATGTCGCCACGGTGGTCGACGTGATCGAACATGTCGACGATCCGGTCGGGTTGATGCGAAATGTTGCCGAAGTGATGGCGGATGACGGTATCTGCCTGGTGGTGACGCCCGATGTGCAGTCGGTCGCCGCGCGGCTGATG
>JBFIBB010000319.1:0-2912 GCA_041582695.1 Rhizobiaceae bacterium | reverse complement strand
TCGAGCAGGCCCACAGGCCCGAGCCCATGGCGTAACCAAGAAATGGCAGGCCCATGATATTGCCGCAGGGCAACTTCGTTATCTGCGTTTCGTTGTTGACCCCCGACCGTTCGGCGACGATGCAACTCACGATGTCGGCCTTGGCGAGCGCCCTGGCTGCGCCATCGAAGAATCGCGGCATGATCTCGATCTCGGTATCCGCAAACACCGCGTGGGGTTTCTTCGCAAGTGCGGCGTTGATCGCTTCGCGATCATCAGCGTCGAGGATGGAAAAATCCTCTTCTTTCGCGCCAACGATTTCGCCGATCATGCCGCGAACGGCCATGCCGCGCTGCGTGATGAGATAGGCGGGATATTTCGACCGGATTCGGGCGAGATTGCTGATCAGATTCCTGGCGAGCAGAGACAGGGACTTGCCGCTGTCGACCCAGAACAGGGCGGCGTCGAGTTCGATTTGTGCCGGTTCGGCCTCCCGGCGTGCCGCCCCGATGCGCTCGCTGATGTAGCGGCTGAAGGCAGACCAGCCTTTCAGGTTTTCCCGGGCATCGAATGCAGGACGGGCCATGGCGGCGCCTTTTTTCAACACCTGTCTTATCTTGTCGGCGAGTTCCGCGGCGTTCGGCTCGACGAGCACTTTCGGCCAATCGCGCCTGTCGACGAGTTCCTGGATTCCGCTGCCGCGGGTGGAAATGAAAGGCACGCCGTTTTCCATGCATTCATAGATCACGCAGGGGCTGTTGTCGGCGAGCGACGGGATAACAGCAAGCCGGCCGGCACCCCTAAGATATTCGAGCGCGGCTTCCTGGCCGTAATCGTTGATGAGGCGCAGGTCGAACGGCCAGTTCTGGCTTCGCGCTAAAAGCATTGTGCCGCTGGAAAAGCCCGATTCGGCGGTCGTCCTGCCAAGGAAGGTTACGCGCTTGCCGGCAAGTTCATTGCCCAGCCGGTCCAGCGCATCGCAAAAGATCCAAAGTCCCTTCCTGGTCTCGAGACGGCCAAAGAAAACGATCTCGTCGACATCCTTGCGCGACAGTTTCGACTGCTGGATCGGGTTCTGCAGCAAAGGCAGCGGCTGATGAAATGTCATTTCCGGCAGTTGCCAGCCGTAGCTGCGATATTTCTGGAGAATGTACTTGCTTGGCCCGAGCACGATATCGGCCTGCTCGACCGTGCGACGCTCCATCGACATCAACTCGATATCGGTGGTCCTGGAGACGTACTGGTCGTTGATCTCGAACACCCATTGCAGCGATCCGTGCGTCCAGACACAATGGGTTTGCGATGCGAACGGTTCGATGCCGCACTTCTTGGCCTCGATCGAATAGTAGCCGCTGGCATGATGTTCGTTGAAGAATACGAAGTCGTAGTCATGGTCGCGCAAGTGCTCCATGACGAGCCAGGATTTCAGCCGCCAGGCCCGGTAGTCCTGCTCGTTGTTGATGTAGTGGAGCGCGATGCCCTTCTTCTTCAACTCCATTTCCCAGTGCGGCCAATCCCGCTCTGCGCATACCGGGGTTCCATGCTGGACCAGGGTGTAAAGAACTGAAACGCTGTGATTGTCCTTGCGCAACGTCTCCAGCAGCCCGGTCGTGGCCGCGCCAATTCCACCGTTCTTGACTGGCCCGATGAATTCGGATGTCACGACGCAGATTTTCAGCGGCTTTGCGGAACGCCGGGACCTGATGTCCACAATCTCGTTCAGCGGACGTATCTTGCTCATCGCGCGTCCTCCCCTACCGGCTCCGGAAAAGCACGGGATCGATCCAATGGGTGTAGCAATGAGCGGGGTCGGCCAAGGGGTCCGCAGTCTCCACGCTCAGGATAAGCCTGCATTCCGCCGAGTTGCACGAACTGATGTCGATCTCCCAGTTTTCCGCCGCTCCGGGTTGAAGAACGCATTCCCGGAACAAGCCTTTGCCGGGTTCGGACGAAATGACATCGACACGGAAGCGGATCGGTCTTGCTTCGACATTGGGCAGTGCGATACTGCAGCGAAAACGGTCCACCTTGCGCAAGTCGAGTGCTGTGAACTCCAATGCCGCCCTGCCCTGGGTCTGGTCGTTGGGATGAATCTCGATCTTGCGTTCGTTGTTCCAGGTTTTCATCGACCATGCTTGTGAGAGGTTCACGCGACGCAGGTTGCCGTTCTGCTGGATGATGTCGAACAGGCTGATCGAAATCGCATTGGTTTCGATGATCCGGTCCAGGTCATCGGCCGACGCCAATTCGGGCAGGCAATTCTTCAGTAAGAGTTCATGAGCGGTTTTTCTGTGCGACAATGCATTGGCGATCAGGATCAATTCAGAGTCGCTGCCGTCACCGATCGAGTGATTGGGTGGAATGCGATCGCGCAGGATGTCTCGTATCCGGTCGAGATACTCCGCCTGCCGCTTTTCACGCATGTCCACTGCGGCGACCTCGACGGCGAGGCGGGCAAGAAGTTCTTCATTCGATCCGGTCCGATAGCCATACATACTTTCCAGTGACGAACGCAGGACCTTTATCAGGTCGAATGTCGGCGTGCGGATGTCACTGGCGCCGGCCGGGAGGAAAATGTCGGGAACCGGCTCGACATCTCCGCCCGCGCTGACGAGGCCCAAAATGATCTCGTGAATGAGGTCCCGTGCACCTTTCAGCTTTTTCGACGTTTGATCGTAGAACAAAATCCCATTCAGTTCCGAGAATTTCTGCGTCTGCATGACAATCGCGCCGGAATTCGAATTCGCGGACAGAAGAAGCATTATTGGCGAGGAGGAGTAGAGAAATTCGTCTACCGGTTTGGAAGGTCTGTTGCCGGAAACAGGCTCGCGCGTGCCGCCATTGCCATGTGACTCGCCGGCGGCCATGGCTGTCAGACCGGCGACTGCGGGACTGACCTTGAAACACTGCGCGGCGCGCGCAACGAGCTCGGC
>JBFIBB010000318.1:0-2937 GCA_041582695.1 Rhizobiaceae bacterium | reverse complement strand
CACGAAAATGCCGGCCTCGATCAGGCCGTTCATGATCGAAAGCGCGCGGGCGCCGTCGCCGCCGCAGTCGATCGCCACGAAATTGGTCGCCGAAGGCAGGGCTGCAACCCCGTTTGCCGTCGCGATCTCCGCGATCCGCTTTCGCGCGGCGGCAACATTGCCGATGGTTTGCGCCAGATAGGTCCGGTCGGCGAGCGCCGCCAGGCACGCAGCCTGCGCCATGCGCGTCATGCCGAAATGGTTGCGCACCCGGTCGAACGCGCGGATTGCGGCCGCCTCGCCGACGGCATAGCCGCATCTGAGTCCTGCCAATCCGTAAGCCTTTGAAAACGTGCGAAATCTGAGCACGTTCGGGCGTTCGGTGTCGAGTGGCGGCAGCGTGCCTTCAGGCGCGAATTCGCCATAGGCTTCGTCCAGCACCAGCATCGTTGTCGCCGGCAGCGCCTCTATGAAACGGCATACGGCGTCGCCGTCCCACCAGCTTCCCATCGGATTGTCGGGATTGGCGAAGTAGACGAGCGGCGCGCCTTCGCGCTTCACCGCCGCGGCCAGCGCCTCGGGATCTTCGCGGTCGCCGGCGTAAGGCACGGTGACAAGCCGTCCGCCAAAGCCCACCACATGGTAGTTGAAAGTCGGGTAGGCGCCGGCCGAGGTGACGACCGGCGTGCCTTCGCGCACATACTGGCGCACGGTGAGGCCGAGCAGCCCGTCAATGCCTTCGCCGATGGCGATGTTGTCCGGCCTGACGCCGAGTTCCGCGGCGAGCGCCTGCTTCAACTCGAAATTCTCCGGATCGCAATACATCCACATGCCGGGCGCGGCGTCCGCCATGGCCGCAATGACCGAAGGCGCAGGGCCGAAGCCATTTTCATTGGCGCCGATGCGGGCGGCGAACGGTTTTCCGCGGGCCCGTTCCTGGGTTTCCGGCCCGACGAAAGGCACGGTTTCGGGCAGCGCGGCGACGAGCGGTATCAGGGCAGGGCGTTTGGGCATGGCGGGCATCTGCTGACGAGGTCAAGAACTGGAAAAACTCATAGCCGACCGGAACAGGCAGGGAAATAGCGCGCTGCGCGGGGAGGTCGGATAACAATAAAGGCCGGCCGGTGCATACCGGCCGGCCCGGCGCCTTCGTGCTCTGCCCCGATTTGGCTTTGCCCCCGGTCAGTGCCGTTCCAGCACCCTTACACAGGCGTCGAGATCGTTGGTCGCCAGATGTGCGTATCGCATGGTCATTGTCAGCGTCTGATGCCCGAGCCACATCTGCACGCGGCGGATGTCGATGCCGCCACGTACCAGTCGGGATGCGCAGGTATGCCTGAGAATATGCGGCACCACCTGCGCGTCGCCACCCAGCCCAATCTCGGCCTTTGCGTCGTTCCACACCGCGCGGTAACCGGCCTGGCTCATGCCGGCAAACGGACCCTTGGCGCCGCCGTTCGGCCGTTTTTTCAGCACTTCCCGCGCCCGCCCGGTCAGCGGCACGGTGCGGCTGCGCCCTGATTTCGTAAGCCAGAAGGTGGCGCGGTCGTCGTTGATATCGTTCCAGATCAGCCCGATCGCCTCGCCGAGGCGGCAGCCGGTATCGACCAGGAAAACCGAAAGCCGCCAGGCGTCCTCCGAGCGGTCGCGGATCGCCGCGAACAGCCGTGCTTCCTCGTCATGCTCGAGAAAGCGGATGCGCCCGGCCTTCTCGCGCTGGCGCCGGAACTCCGGCAGGCTGTGGATATCCCCCATCTTCTCCGCCTTCCGCAACAGTTTGCTCAGCGCGGCCATCTTTCGGTTGATGGTCGCATTGGAGTTGCCGCGTTCGCGAAGGGCGCCAATCAGGCGGTCGATCAGGTCGTCGGAATAGGTGGAGAAACGCTGCCCGAGAAGGATCTCGTTCAATTCCCCGAGGAATGACCGCACGTTGTTCTTGTGCGATCCCTCTTCCCACAACACATCGGCATAACGCTGGTAAAGATCGGCTATGGAATGCAGTTCGACAGGACGGATCCCGGACCGGGACCAGCCATCGTAGTTTATGGTGATGTCCGAACGGAAGGTGCCTGCACCGCCGAACGGAGCATCCGGTTGCTTGACTGACAATTTTTTTGCCCCCCCGGGTCTTGAAGGATTGCCCGATACTCGAAGCTTGTCGTCCAGATCAACCATTTTCTTGCCGCCATAGTTGTTTTTTTGTTGCGGCTCTACTCTTCGTGCCCAAAGCAGAACTTGTCTTGGCTTGCCCCCTGCTATTCCCTGTTTCGATGTTTCCGATCTTTTTTCGCTTGCCGTGATCCGATTGGCATCCGCAAACGCTCGATTGACTGCCCCGGAAATCAAGCAATTGAGCCCGGCGCTGGTTGGCGCCGGGCTCGTGTATTTCAGCTATGCGCTCATCCGATCAGAAGAAGCGGGTGAAACGCAGGAAGCCGGAGACCGTGCCATCGACGCCCGGGAAATCCACCTCATCGTAGTGAAGCTCGGTGCGGACTTCGAGGTTGTTGACCGGCACCCAGACAAAGCTGACTTCACCGCCCCATGCGTCGATCCCGGTATTGAAGCTTGTGCCTGCCAGATACAGGTCAGCAAAATACTGAGCCGCAATCGACGCCGAGAAGTTCGACGTGAACGCATGATTGTAGGACGCCATGACCGACCATTCCGGCGAACCCAGAACATCAGCGGCGCTGGTACCAGGCCCATTGGGGCCAACACCCGCCCCCACTGCCAAGCCGGGCGCACCCGACGAATAGGCGTGATCGCCATCGGCATAGAAGGCGCGCAGACGGAAGAATGATCCCGGCATGTTCGGGATGTTCAGATGCAGACCTGCATTGACGCCGAAACCGCCGGAATTAACGAACGCAAACGGAGTTCCGCCGACCGCGGCCACTGCCGACCCATTGAAGCTTTCATCGTAGCCGGCAACAACCCAGACGGCGCCCCATCCCT
>JBFIBB010000317.1:0-2962 GCA_041582695.1 Rhizobiaceae bacterium | reverse complement strand
CGTCACCCATTAGCTTCACGACGCGGCCATGATGTTGAGCGGATTTGGGATCGAGGATTTCGTCGCGGTGGCACTTCAATTCGGCCAAAGTGCCGCCCTCATCCGCGCCCATGAGGCGCGAGTATCCGACCACATCTGCAGCCAAGATTGCAGCCAGGCGGCGCTGCATGACGCTATCCTCCATAGAGGATGCTAACACTCACCGTACGAAGATTCCAACAGGCCTGGGCCGAGTTCAAGAGTCAGCTACTGGCAGATGCTGTTGCAGAAGTCGCTTCAGAGACAGGCAGTGAGTTGGCATGTCGTGGCGATAGCGGAGGCGGGATCGGCTTTTGCCGCGATCCGTCTTTCTCGCGGCGGTCCGATCGCTACTGCAGTCGCTGTTTCGTCCATTTGTTTGGTTGACTGATCTTGACGCAGCGCACAGGCAAGAGCCAGAGGTGGTGGTCTGGGGATGTTTCTTACCAGCTTCATAAGGTTCTGGGCTGTTGCGGCGAGCAGGAACTCGTCTTGTGCTCCGCACGGCCCTCGCAACCGCAGACGGCCAAGCCCGAAGTGCCGTTTTAGATGCGCAAAGGCCATCTCGACTTTCTTGCGGTCACGTCGGGATTGCTCAAACGCCAGCGTGTCGACCAATGATCTGGCAAGGTCACGGGCGTCTTCATCGATGTCACGCGGGATGCGTCGTGATGGCGCCTTGGGGCAGCACTTGGGCTTCAGCGGGCAGGCATCACAATCAGGTTTACTCGCACGATAATACAAGGTTCGATCGTTATTCACATGGCCTGTCGTCGTCAGAGGTTTGCCTTGCGGGCAGATGTAGACGTTGTGGTCTGCATCAAACGTGAAATCGGCCCTCGACAAGCTACCATCCTTGCGGGTCGACTTGTCGAACACCGGGATATGCGGCTCAATACCCTTTTCCTTGATCAGCCAGGCGAGTGTTTCTGCTGAACCATAAGCTGTATCACCGGCAAGGCGTCCGGGCTTCAGGCCAAAGCGATCCTCGGTGCGTTCTATCATTGTCCGGGCAGCGCCCACTTCGGCCTGACGGATAGCGCGTGTGGCTTCGACATCGACGATGACGGTATGCTTGCTGTCGATCAGATAGTTATCGGCATAGGCAAAGAATGCCGGCCCTTTGTGCGCACCTGTCCATTGCGAAGCCGGATCAGACGGCGAGACGAACTTGGGCACAACATCGCTTGCTGCACCGAAAGCCGCATCATCGAGTGTTGCGACATACTCCTTCACTGCCCGGCTCGCCGTATCGAGGTTGCGCTTCTGGTTCCAGTCCCGTCCGGGAACCGAGCGCTGCTTGTTGGCATCAGCCTGGATGAGGGAAGCATCCACCGCAAAGCTGTGGCCACCGACTAGCCCGGCGTCGATGCACGACATCACCACGTGTTCGAACAGGGTGCGCAACAGATCACTGTCACGGAACCGTTCAGACCGGGCGCGAGAGAAAACCGAGTGGTTGGGAACGCTGTCTTCAAGACCCAAACCGCAGAACCACCGATAGGCGAGATTGACCTGCACATCACGACAGATCTCGCGTTCAGAGCGGATGGCAAAAACATAGCCGACGATCAGCATCCGGATCATCAGTTCGGGATCAACCGAAGGCCGCCCAAGCGTGCTGTAAAACGGCGCAAGCTCCCGGTGAACCCAACTGGTGTCCAGCACCGCGTCGATGCGCCGGACCAGATGATCCTGAGGCACAACCTCATCCAGACTGAATTCATAGAACAGCCGCTCCTGACCACGCGTCTGTCGCCCCATCATCGTCCGTCTCCGCCGCTGGTTGCGCCAAAGAGACGGAATCACTGTTCGCTGTTCACTTCAATGGGACTTTTGCAACAGCATCTGCCAGGAACGGTCATTGGTCCAAACTGAAATATTGACTTGAACCACCGTTTGCATCTTGCCCTAATCCCGCAAACTGCTCTCGATGGAGACCAAAATGAACAACCTGAGCGAAGCTGAAATCCAGGTTCTTGCGTCCCTTCACGCGGCCTATGCGGAGAACACGCCAACTGACAAGGAAAATCTTGTCAAAGGTGGAAAGCGATATTGGATTTTTCAGGAAGATTGGTCCCAGGCATTTCCGAAGCTTGTGGAGAAAGCTTTGATAGAAGGGGATGATGACGGGTATCGGCTGACGGATCCGGCCCAGCAGCTCGCGCAGCAGTATCATGCTGAGCGGCCTGATATGTACTGGTACTATTATCAGAAGTTCTATCCGGCTGCCCGTGCGAGCGAGGCCCATTCGCGTTTGTGTGAGCGGGTTTTTGGACTCGATCTAACTCAAGAGGGTCAGACTGACATGCCGGCGCTGCACCACTTGATGCAGTTGTTAGCTATCGACAATGGTGACAATGTCCTCGATTTGGGGTGTGGCGCCGGTGTGATCGCGGAGTATGTCGCCAACAAGACCGGAGCATCCGTAACAGGGCTCGACTATGCAGAGTCAGCCATCGCGGAGGCGAAGGAGAGAACCAAAAGCAATGCATCTCAACTCGCGTTTGTCATGGGTGACATGAATGCTCTCGAACTTCCGGAAAGTTCGTTCGATGCGATAATTTCACTGGATACGCTCTACTGGGTCGCCGATCTGACGGATTGCGTGGCACAGGTTACGAAACTTCTGAAACCAGGTGGTCAGATGGGAATCTTCATGCTGGACTTTTTGCCTGAAGGTCGGACGGTAGACGATTTCACTGCGGAAGAAACCGAGCTGGGGCGGGTGTTAAACAACCTTGGAATCGCTTTCGATGCTCATGACTATGCAGTCCAGCAAGCGGCCTTCTGGCATCGGAACTATGCAGCGGCAAAGGACCTAAGGAATGCTTTTGAAGCTGAAGGCAACGGCTTCATTCCAGCCAGTCTTGTCCGCGAATCGGAAGAGGAATTTCTGCCAATGATTGAGGCGCGAACGATGTCTCGATATCTATTTCACATT
>JBFIBB010000316.1:0-2963 GCA_041582695.1 Rhizobiaceae bacterium | reverse complement strand
GCCCTCGGCAATTCCCGGCAGCAATCTTGCTTTTTGTTTATCGGTTCCGTAGGCGTTGATAACATCGGTGGCGATGATCGTTTCAGCAACTGGCGAAGGCACCAACGCGCGGCCATACTCCTCAAGCACGAGAGCGAGATCGACAAAAGTCAATCCCATTCCACCGTGTTGCTCCGGTACCAACATGGAAAATACACCGGTGGCTGCCAGCTGTTCCCACAAGTCAACATCAATACCATTGCCTTCTAACAGCAGGCGATGTTTGGCTATGCTGTAATTCTGGTCGAGGAAATCACGAGTGGTTTCTTGGAACATGTACTGTTCCTGGCTGAAGTCGAAATCCATGGCGAACCTATTTGGGTAGGCCGAGCATTCGCTCGGCGATGATGTTTCGTTGAATTTCCGACGATCCCGAATAAATCGTGAAAGCCTTCGACCTCAGGAATGCGAGTTGAAAGCGGCCATCGGCCATCGCAAGGGGATCGTTACCGTCAATAATTGCCTGAGGGCCAAGCACCTCCAGAGCAGTCTCAAAAAGCCCTTGGGTCGCATGGCTCCAGTAAAGCTTGTTTACCGATGATTCCGCGCCCCGTGGTATTCCTTTCAACGCCTTGCTGAAATTGCGAAGGCAATTGAGCCGCATGATTTCGATTTCCACGATGGTTTTGGCGAGCTTCTGCCTGATCGCGGGTTCTTCGATTGCGGTGCCGCCGTTGCGCTCCAGTTTTCGCGCAGTATCGAGCAGTAGATCGAGATCCTGCTTGAAGCGGATCTGGCGTCCGAGCGCATCTTCAGGTCCCCGTTCATACGCGAGGGTCGTCATCGCGATCTTCCAGCCTTCATTGAGTTCGCCGACAAGATTGGCGGCAGGCACCCGCACATCGTCAAAGAAGGTCTCGTTGAACTCGCATTCGCCGGATATTTGCTTCAGCGGCCGGATCGAAATTCCGGGCGTGCTCATGTCGACCAGCAGAAAGCTGATTCCCTTGTGCTTGGGCAGTGACGGATCGGTGCGGCACAACAGGATGCACCACTGCGCATATTGGGCAAAGCTGGTCCAAATCTTCTGGCCATTGACAACGAACTCGTCACCGTCGCGCTCGGCCTTGCAACGAACGGATGCAAGATCGGAACCGGCGTTCGGCTCAGAAAACCCCTGGCACCACACTTCCTCACCGGAAATGATTTTCGGGAGAAAGCGTTGCCGTTGTTCCTCGCTGCCATGATGAAGCAGCGTAGTCGCAACAAGATTGCGGCCAATGATGTTGAGGCCCTCCGGCGCACGTGCACGTGCCATTTCTTCGGCAAAAATTGCCTGTTCAATCAGGCTTGCACCGCGGCCGCCGTATTTTCTCGGCCATGCAATGCCGTTCCAACCGCCCTTGAAGAGCTTGCGCTCCCAGTCGAGCCTGAACATGGCGTTTTCGTCTTCGTCTTCGGGTTCGAATACGGTCTCGCCCCAGCCATCGGGCAAGTTTTCCGAAAGCCAATGACGAAGTTCATTTCGAAACTCCAGATCTTTGGCGCTGTATCTGAAATCCATCTTACTTTGCCTCCGCCCGAAAGTTGGGCTGACGTTTTTCACGAAACGCTGCGACGCCCTCCTTGTGCTCGGGCGTCGTGTAGGCCAGCGTCTGGGCATAGCTTTCGTATTCGAGCATCTGTTCCAGCGTCGAGTTGGAAGACTTGTTTAGCAGCGTCTTGATCATCGCCAGCGCCGTAGGAGGCCCGGCGGCAATTTCTGCGCCCAATTTCTGAGATTCGGCCAGCAACTGATCAGCCGCGACCACATGATTGGCTATTCCCAGATCAAAGGCCTCGCGAGCGGTTATCTTTTTTGCCGTGAAGCAGAGTTCCTTTGCCTTGTTCAGGCCGACAACGCGCGTGAGCAGATGCAGACCACCCAGATCTGGAATCAGGCCAAGCCGCGTGAAAATCTGACTGAATACCGCATTTTCGCTCGCAATCAGGATATCGGCTGCAAGCGCGATATTGAATCCCGCTCCGACTGCCGCACCGTTGACCGCCGCAATAACCGGTTTTTCGAGCATGACGAGTGGCCGAAGTATATCGGCGAGGATCCAGCGATGGCGGCGGCGGCGTGCCAGGAGCGGCATATCCGGATTCATCGATTTGACGTCGGCGCCGGCGCAGAAACCCCTCCCGGCGCCAGTCAGTATCACACAGCCGACCGCATCGTCGGCGGCAAGGTCGCGAATAAGGACTGACATTTCCTGATAGAACTGATCGTTTGTGGCGTTGAGCACGTCGGGACGGTTGAACGTTACGGTCGCCACCGCGTTGCTCATGTCACAAAGAATAGTTTCAAATGCCATGGCCGGCACTCCTTGCAATAAGTCGTTTGACCACTCGGACACGGGATCTCTTCATGACGATCGCAGTTCGCGTCGCAGGATCTTGCCGGTCGGGCCTTTGGGTAGTTCGGGCAAAATGTGAAACGCTGCCGGAACCTTGTAGTAGGCGAGTTCTTCCTTGCACCGCGCTGTCAATGTCTCGATTGAAACATCCGCGCCGGGGACTACCGCCAAATAGGCAACCGGAACTTCACCGAGCATCTCGTCGGATTCACCGATTACCGCTACTTCGCTGACGCCTGGAATGTGGTACAGTACTTCCTCGATGTCGGCGGGGTATATATTCTGCCCCCCCCGAATAATCACGTCCTTCTTGCGATCGACGATGTAGCCGAAGCCATCGGCATCGAACAGGCCAAGATCGCCGGTGTGAAGCCAGCCATCGGCCAGCGCGGCTTCTGTTTCCTGCGGCATCTTGTAGTAGCCAAGCATGACATTGGGTCCGCGCATGCAGATCTCGCCAACTTCGCCGGGCGCAGCCTGACAGCCATCTTCCTTGATAATTTTTAGCTCGATGCCCGGCAACACCTTGCCGATGGATTTCGGTCGCATTACCTTCCCGTTCGCATCGAGTTCGATGTGCTCTAG
>JBFIBB010000315.1:0-2973 GCA_041582695.1 Rhizobiaceae bacterium | reverse complement strand
CATCGTCGCCCTAGGAGAGGTCGGGTTGAAGCCGTCCGATCTCGACAAGTATCCGCACGAGTTTACCGGTGTGCAGCGCCAGCGCATTTCGATAGCGCGCGCGATCATAACCCGGCCGAAACTGGTCGTGTGCGACGAGCCGGTTTCGGCGCTCGACGTGTCAATCCGTGCGCAAGTGCTCGATCTCTTCGCGGAACTGAACGACCGCCTTGGCGTTGCCTATCTGTTCATCACCCACGACCTGCACGTCGCCAGGGCAATCACCGACGATGTCATGGTCATGCACGACGGAAAGATCGTGGAACGAGGCAGAACCGCCAATGTGCTTGCCGATCCACAATCCGACGCAGGAAGGGAACTCGTCGCCGCCATGCCCGATCTCGAACGGGCGATCGCAAGGCGGCTCGCAAATGCGCCCTACCCGTCGTAGGCGATGCGATAGATGACATCGGCGAAATCGTCGGAAACGAGCAGCGAACCGTCCGGCAACTCCTCGATATCGACCGGACGGCCGATCGTGTCGCCGTTCTGCAGCCATCCGGTTGCGAAAACTTCCGTGCCAACGGCATTGCCGTCATTGTCGAACCTTACGCGCACGACCTGATAGCCGACGGGTACCGAGCGGTTCCAGGAACCATGCTGCGCGACGAAAGCGTCGCCCTTGTATTCCGACGGAAACATGCCGCCCGCGTAGAAATCGATGCCGAGATTAGCGGTATGCGCCTGAAACTCGACCTCGGCGGGAGTCACCTCAACCGGCGGATTCCTGTTTTCGTATCCCGTCAGCCTTGTCGTCTTTCCGCCGAAGTACGGAAAGCCGAAATTCTGTCCAATCCTCGTCACGCGATTGAGTTCGTCGGGCGGGATGTCGTCACCCATGCGGTCGGCGCCATTGTCGGTGAACCAGAATTCGCCTGTCATCGGATGCCAGTCGAATCCGACCGAGTTGCGGACGCCGTCGGCGACCACTTCCCAATCCGAGCCGTCCGAATTCATGCGCACGATCTTGCCGGTGTTTTCTTCCAGCTCACAAATGTTGCAGGGCGCGCCAAGCGCAACGTAGAGTTTTCCGTCCGGCCCAAAGTCGATGTAGCGCCACCCGTGGTGGGAAACATCCTTCAGATCGTCGTTGACGGTTTGCAGGCGACCGAGCCGCTGCGAGTTCAGGGGTCCGGTGGGCAACGGCGCGCGCGCAATGCGATCCTGCAATCCGACATACATGGTGGAATCCCGCACCGCTACGCCGTTCGGGCTGTTCAAGCCTCTGGCCAGCCTGCGAACCACGTCCGCTACGCCGTCACCGTCCTGATCGACCATCGAATAGATGTGCCCGCGCCGTGAGCCGACATAGACGACGCCATCCGCGAATTCGATGGAGCGCGGCTTCGGCATTTCGCCGAACACGGAAATCCTGAAGCCGGGCGGAAGTTCGATCTTTGCCAGGATCGCCGAGAGGTCGGCGGCCGCCACCGGAAATGCAAACGCCACCAGCGCGGCAGAGGACAGAACGGCGCTTCGATACATGGTCTTTTTCTCCAGTGCTTTTTTGACCGGGACGCTTCTTCCACCCCCTGCAGGCTTCCATAGATGGGGCAGCGACGCCACGCGACAAGGCATCCATTGATCGCGAAAAAATACGCCGGCTGCCGCAGCGCATCCGGTTTTCTACGATCAAAAAAACCTACAGCGCGGCGGCAGAACTATCCGCCGCCCAAAGCGTCGCGGGCGTTGACGCCGAGAAATTCCACGGTCCGCTTCAGGAGCCGGACTTCATACTCGTTCAATTGCTGGTCGGCCTTGGCGATTTCGGCAAGATGGCGAACCAGCTGATGCCTGCGCTCGATCGGCATCGCGCGGAAAAGTTCCAGGGCCTGCGGCGCGGTGGTCTCGTAGCCGAAGTCGTGCAGGTACCTGACTACGCCCTTGAAGCTTTCCTCGCCGATGCCGAAGGCGTCGTTGCAAATGCGGCGGAGGGTGTCGAGTTCGCGCTGTTTTACCTCGCCGTCGGCGAGCATCATGCGAAACAGCAGCAGCAATTCGGCGGTCAGCGACGGATCGCCGGCGACTTTCCTGACCCCGGGATCGCCCTCGAACAAAATGCGCAACTGCGCCAGAACACTTCGGGACATGATGTGTCGCCTCACTGCGTTTCTTGCGACTTTAAACGGTTAAGAACGACAGGCAATACGCTATCGCGCCACCGCGAACAGCGCGTCACAATCGGCTGACCGTTCCAGAACGGCTGCAATCTCGTCGAGCGCCTGTTCGACATCCTGCCTGTAATTGACGCCCGAGCCGGCAAATCCAAGACGGCGCAGGTAAAGGTGCCGAAAATCGTCGGAACCGAAAAGTCCGTGCAAATATGTGCCGAACACCTTGCCGTCCGCAGACATTGCTCCGTCGGGGCGATCGCCGGCCAGGATCGCCGGCCGCGCGCAATCCGGACCTTCGGTGCGGCCCAGATGTATCTCGTATCCGTCGACCGGCGCATCAACGAATGCCGCACGCGCCAGCGTGTTGCTCACGGTCTTTTCAGGCTCCATGACAGTGACGATGTCGAGGAAGCCGAGACCTTCGGCTTCGCTTTCCGAGCCTTCGATGCCGTCGGGGTCCAGCACCCGTCTTCCCAGCATCTGATAGCCGCCGCAAAGACCGGCGATATGACCGCCGCGCCGCCGGTGATCTGCCAGATCCACGTCCCAACCATTGGCGCGAAAGGCCTTCAGGTCGGCGATCGTGGATTTGGACCCGGGTATAATGACCAGCGCAGCGTCTCCAGGCAGGCGCTCACCGGGCCGCACGAAGACCAGATCGACGCCGGGTTCGGCCCGCAGCGGATCGAGATCGTCAAAATTGGCGATGCGCGACAGAACCGGAACGGCGATCTTCAGCCCCTGCCCGCCCGAACCGGAAGCCATACGTTCCAGCACAACGGAATCCTCCGGCGGCAGTCTCCGCGCCGCTGCAAGCCAT
>JBFIBB010000314.1:0-2988 GCA_041582695.1 Rhizobiaceae bacterium | reverse complement strand
GCGCGCCGACCATGATCATCGACAATATGTCGCGACCGAAATGATCGGTGCCGAGCGGATGGGCAAAAGACGGCGTTTTCAATCGATCCGCCACTGGTAGATCGGTGACGAGATAGGGCGTCCAGACAAAGGACACCAGCGCCATGACCGCAATGAGCGCCGTTACGACAAACCCGGCCAGAAACGAGCGGTTGGAGAACGCCTTGCGCACAAGCCCGCGAAAGCTTTCATGCTCGATGGCGACGAGATGGTCGGTCATGTCCTGGTCCTCAGTCGCGGATCGACCGCTGCATAGGAAAGATCGACCAGCAGATTGACGACGATGACGGTCGCCACCAGGAGCATGACGACGCTTTCGACGACGATCAGGTCGCGCTGGGTGATCGCCTGGAACACGAGCCGCCCCAGGCCCGGCAGGTAGAAGACGTTCTCGATGATGATCGTGCCTGCGACCAGAAACGCGAATTGCAGGCCCAGAATGGTGAGAACCGGTATCATGGCGTTGCGCAGCGCATGGCGCCACAACACGTGCCTTCGCGGAAGCCCCTTGGCACGCGCCGTGCGGATATAGTCTTCGCCCAGCACCTCGATCAGCGCCGAGCGGGTTACGCGGGCGAGAATTGCGGCCTGCGGCAGCGCCAGCGCGACCGATGGCAGGATCAGCGCCTTGATGCCCGGCCACAGTCCGGCGGACCAGCCGGGAAATCCGCCAGCAGGCAGCAGGCGCAGCCCGACGGCGAACAGGTAGACCAGAAGCAGGGCGAACCAGAAATTGGGGATCGCGACGCCGAGTTGGGCTGCGCCCATAGCGGCTGTGTCTGCAATGTGTCCGCGCCTTGCCGCCGAGTAGATGCCGACAGGAATTGCGACCGCAGTGGATAGCGCAAGCGCAATAATGGCCAGCGGCAGCGAGACCACCACCCGCTCGCCGATCAGTTCGAGCACGGGAACCGAATAGGTGTAGGACTTGCCGAAATCGCCGGCGAGCATGCCCAGCACCCAGTTCAGATAACGCGTCAGGACAGGATCGTTCAATCCCATCTGTTCGCGCAGAGCTTTCAGCGTTTCATCGGTCGCGTTGAGACCGAGCATCAGTTGCGCCGGATCGCCCGGAACGATCTCCAGGACGGCGAAGACGACGTTGGAGGCGATGAAAAGCGTCAGCAGGCCGATGGCCAGGCGTTTCAGGATATAGGCGGTCATTCGCTTTGCCGGCGTGCAAATTGCCCGGCTCCGGAGCGCCGGGCAGTTGACCGGTGTACGGTCAGTCGTTCCACTTCACCTTGGTCAGGTCGTTGGCCTGAACCGGCGAGTTGTGCCACAGACCTTCGATCTTCGCATCCCAGATGCCGATTTTCGGCAGTTCATACATGAAGCCGTTGACGGCGTCGTCGGCGAGAATCTTCTGCGCCTGCTTGTAGAGTTCGTTGCGTTTTGCCTGATCGGACGTCACATCGAGTTCGGCAATCACCGCGTCGAACGCCGGATTGTCGTACTGGAAGTAGTAGTCCTTGCGCGCATAGATGCCGATATCGTTGGGTTCGGTGTGCGACACGATGGTCAGGTCGTAGTCCTTGGCCTTGAACACTTGCTCCAGCCATTGCGCCCATTCCACTGGAATGATTTCAAGTTCGATGCCGATTTCGCGCAACTGCGCGTCGACTACTTGGCCGCCATCGCGCGCATAGCCCGGAGGCGGCAGCTTCAGCGTCGCCTTGAAGCCGTTCTCGAAACCGGCCTCCTTTAGCAGCGCCTTGGCCTTTTCGATATCATGCGGATAGGTGCCGGTCAGATCGACATAGGCCTCGTTGGCGGGCGAGAAATGCGAACCGATCGGAATGCCGAATCCGGACGAGCCGGCCTGCATGATCGCTGCCCGATCGAGCGTATGCGCGATCGCCTGGCGTACCTTCAGGTTGTCGAAAGGCGGCTTTTTGTTATTTGTCGACAGGATCGTTTCGCCCTCGGTTGCGCCGATCACAACTTCGAATCTCGGATCCGCCTGTATCTGCGCCAGGGCATCGCCGGCAGGCATGTTGGCGAAAGCCTGTACGTCGCCGGACAACAATGCAGGCACGGCAGCCGCGGCGTCGGGAATGATGCGGAACGTCGCCTTGTCGAGTGCGACCGCGTCGCCCCAATAATCCGGATTCTTGACGATGGTGATCTCCGAACCCTTGGCCCAGTTTTCGAACTTGAATGGTCCGGTGCCGACCGGATTTTCCTTGTTGGTTTCCGCCGATTCCGGCGCCACGATCACCGCGTCGCCCCAGCCCATGTTGTACAGGAACGAACCCTGCGGCTGTTTCAATGTGACTTTCACCGTCGTGTCGTCGACCGCCTCGACATTGTCGATCTGCGCAAACAGCGGCTTTTGCGCGTTTGTGGAATCCTCGGCGCGGGCGCGGTCAAGCGAGAACTTGACGTCTCCGGCGTCGAGCGCCGAGCCGTCGTGGAACTTTACGCCGGCATGAAGCTTGAATGTATAGGTCAACCCGTCGTCGGAAACCTCCCAGCTTTCCGCCAGGGCCGGCAGCACTTCGCCGCTTGGCCCGATTCGCGTCAGCCCTTCGAACACGTTTGCGTACACGACCTCGTCGATCGCGGCGGCTGCGCCCGCTGTCGGATCGAGATGCGGTGGCTCGAGCACGACGCCCATCACCAGATCCGTGCGGGCGGCAAACGCCGAAGTTCCTGTCGCCAGCACAAGAATGGATGCCGCGATGATCGAGTTGAATTTTTTCATGATTATCTCCCGAGACGCTCTACGAAAAACGTTTTACGCCGGCGCAGGACCGCCGGTCCGGCACCGAGTTAATCAGGATATTCCGCCGATGTCAGCAATGTACGAAAAATATTGTGATTGACGGCCGGGCGCGCGAAATCGGGATGGTTTGCGGTTGTCCGGTCGGTTAAGTGAATGTGGACGAAGGGAGTATGCCGGATATGTTTGCCGATTATCTTCAAATCGCGCCTTGGGCGGGCATC
>JBFIBB010000313.1:0-3011 GCA_041582695.1 Rhizobiaceae bacterium | reverse complement strand
CTATACGATCAAGGGCGTGCAGAAACTTCTTCGCGAAAACGGCAACTCCTACGTTGTCGCGCTGGGCACCGGCAATTTTGAGGCCGCCGAGGCGATTATGGCGAGCCGCCAGGCCTCCGATGCGCTTGAGGCCGAACAAGAACTCGTCGGCAAGGCCAAGCCGCGCGCGGGCCGCCGCTTTTTGGGTTTGGGCGGGAGTGATGAAGGAGACGAAGAAGTGGCGGCAGGCGACGAAAAAAAGCTTTCCAAGGACAACAAGGCGCTCTTGCAGGAGACGCTGTTTGACCTACTGGAGTGCAAACGCTTGCTCGATCAGGCACGCTGAATTCGTCGAAGCGGCAATTCCCAGTCACGGAGCCGATCAATGAGCGCATTTCTTGTCGTGGATACGAAAATCGATAACCCCGAGGCCTATGAGGAATACAAGGCTCTCGCCCGCCCGATTGCCGAGAAGTATGGCGGGGTCTACCGGGCGCGTGGCGGCGCGATGAAGGTGTTGGAATCCGATCTGTGGTCGCCCACGCGCATCGTGATCGTCGAGTTTCCCGATATGGAAAGCGCCGAGAAATTCTACAATTCGAGAGCGTACGAACCGGTCAAACTGATCCGGCGGGCCAACGCAAAATGCTCGCTGCTGCTTGTGGAAGGCGTCTGACAGACGCCGGGTCGCATTTCGAATGAATCAGCGCGCCCGGAAAATTGATGTCAACCGCGAAATAATGTGCCAGTGCATTGCCAGGCACAGCCCGGCAAGGGCAAGCAACAGCGCGATGAGTACCGGATTGGCCGTTGCAAGTTCCGGCCACCAGGACGAACCTTCATAAATGGCTGCGGGACTGCTTGCCGCCGAGAAGACACGCTCATCGTTGAGCGCGAATATCGTAACCAGAAGTGAGGAGTGGGTCGTCAGAAAGCGTGTGCGCAGCCAATCGCGCCTGATTGATACCAAATAGACCGCCACGCCGAAGATCATAAGGCAGGCAACGCTCGCAAAGCTTTGCCATGATGGTGACGCATCGACGAATACGCCAACTTCGCGGCCAAATGGCGCAAACAAAAAGTAAAGTCGCCAGGACAGTTCCCAATCGGGCGCCAGACCGATCAGCATCCGAGCTGAAAGAAAGGCGGCAACCAGCACGAAAATGAGTGACGGGACAATATCCCTGATAAAATTGATTGTTCTGATCATACCGGTGCTCCAACGCGGTAAGATCAGTAAACACTTCAAGCAGTTAACATTGGGTGAAGTCCGGTAGCGGTCTTCGCTGACAGCGTGCGGCGATCGGGATTTCTTGGCGTGCTGATGAAGGCAGGCGAACCTGGTCGTTCCATCGCATACGGCCGGACGTGAAGCATGCGCGGTGCAGCATCACTGTTCCGAACAGTGGTCGATCAGCGGATTTTTTCGTAAGTGACGCTTCCGTCGGCCCCTTTGATGCGCCGGTAGCCGCCGGAAGGCGCCGGCAGGCCGGCGCCATCGCTTCCGGTTGACGCGGCATCGGGGGCAGCGGACCCGTCTCCGGTATTTGCCGGACCGGCACGGAATCCGCTGAAGTCGGATCTGGATGTGATCCAATTTGCCAACTGGTCCAGCTTGCGTGAAAGTTCCTGACTGGCGGCATTCAACGCCTCTACATCACTTCTGATCGTCGAGAGGCGAGCGTTCGTTTCGTTGATCAGATTCTGAACACCGATATTCTGTTCCGAGATTTTCTCATTGATGCGCCCCTCGAAAGCTGAAAGCGCCTCCAGTCGTGAATCGATTTTCCTGACTTCGACAACCGACTTCAGAATGTAAACCGTCGCGCCGACGATCAGCGCGGAATGAGCGATTATCGCCACCAGCAGAAGATGCGAGATGCTCCAGGTGCTTTTTCGCGGAGATTTTACGGCAGCACTGGCTGGCGCCACTTTCCGGTCCGCAGCGGGCAGTTCAACGCCGCCAACAAGATCAAACTTGGGCGCTGCCATTATTCTGTCACCTCGAACGGATCAGCCCCGTTTCACAAACCTCGTGCTGTTACGCAGAAGTTCGATGTTGTTCGCCGTGATTTCATTGGCGGGATCGATTTCGTAGGCCAAAAGAAAATATCGCCGCGCCTGTTTCAGATTTCCCCTGAGCAGGTAGCTGTAACCGACATTGTTCAGATATTCAGGCCTGTTGGGTATCATGTTCGCCAGGCGGCGGTAACCCACATCGGAATTGTCGAAGCGGCCGAGATGGTCTGCTGCAGCGGCATACCCCAACCAGGCCTGCGGATCATCGGGATAAACCTCGACTGCCTTTTTGAACAGGCTGTAGGCCTTGCCGTAGTTCTTTTCCTTGAATTGGACCTTGCCGTTGGTGATCAACTGGTCCGTCGGGTAGTAGTCGGCTTTCGACAGGTCGTCGACCGAAGCCGCGCTATCTCCGAAACTCGACAACTCGGCGATGTCCGCAGATTGGCAACCGCTAAGAAGCAGCCCGCAAACCGACATCACCGACAAAAAACATGCACTCTTACGCATCCGCTCGCATCCAAATTCACGGCATTATTCCACGGCCTGCATTTATTATGGAGTCTCAATAGCCATGCCAGCCCAGATTCCGAATTCCTGTTGCTAATATACAATAGTTTTCCTAGCTTCCTGTTAACATGTTTCGGCACAGTGCTCATTTTCCGTCATATTTTCCGTGGGTTCCCGGCTGTTATCAGGAGCGATCGCAGTGAGACTCGAATCGCCTTCAGCACCTCAATCCGTCGAGGAAACCGGGATCGGACGCGAAAACCTGCAAAAGCTGGTCGCAAAAACGCTCAATGTTTTCGGTACGATGACACCGTCGCAGCTCAGCCGCGAAACAAAGCTGCCGATGATCGTCGTCAACGAGATACTGACAGACCTGCAGAAGCTGCAATTCGCGGAGGCGAGAGGACTTGCCGGCGCCGATGTGCGATCGGAACTGCGTTATGCCGTAGGCGGCAAAGGGCACGAATTCGTTCTGGAGGCGTTGGGGCAATCGCAATATGTGG
>JBFIBB010000312.1:0-3040 GCA_041582695.1 Rhizobiaceae bacterium | reverse complement strand
TCCTCTCCTTGGGAAAATTCGGTTTTCGCGATTCGCGCCAATCTACGCGTCAACGTATTTGCGCCAGTCGTGCTCCTCCGCGAAGCCGAGGACCTGGCGAATCTTGCGGTTGGAATAGAGTGCTTCGTGCTCGCCCAGTTCCCGCGTGACCGGCACGCCCGGAAAGAACTTCCTGGCGAGCTGATTTGAGGGAATGTTGACCGAGTTGGTATCGTTGCCGGCATTGAAGATCTCGAAGCCGAGACCATCCTTCTCCAGGCAAAGATGCACGATCTGTCCGAGGTCGCGAGCGTCGATGTAGCAGAAAATGTTGCGTCTTCGCTGCGCAGGATTGGCGAAGAAATCCGGGAACCTGTCATACTCGTGCGGTTCGATCACGTTTCCGATCCTTAAGCCGTAAATGTCGAAACCCGACCGGCGCTGAAACGCGCGCGCTGTACGTTCGTTCAGCACCTTGGACAGGCCATAGCTGTCCATCGGATTGACATCGTGATCCTCTTCCACGGGCAGGCTTTGCGGATCGGCCTCGCCATCGGCGAAACAAACGCCGTAGGTGGTTTCCGACGAGGCGAATATGATCTTGCGGATACCAAGTTTGACCGCTGCTTCGATGACATTGTAGGTGCCGATCGTATTGACGCGGAAGGTCTCGTTGTCCGGATTGATCAGGATTCGCGGCACCGCCGCGAAGTGGACCACCGCGTCGAACCTCGGTACTCCGGTTCCAGGCTCCAGCTCATCGAAATTGGCGTAGCTGGTCATGACGTTGAACATCTGGCCGGAATCGGTGATGTCGGCGATCAGGTTATCGACGCCCGGCTCTGCCAGTGGCACCAGATCGACATTGACAACCCGGTGTCCGCGGTCAAGCAAGTATGGAACCACATGGCGGCCGGCCTTGCCCGATCCGCCGGTGAACAGCACTCTTTTTCCCACTCAAACCTCCATGAATATTTCTCGCGAAAAACGCCGTGCGCCCTAAAGGCGGCCAAGCCGTTCCGTCAGCAGATTGAAAAACCCGTCATCGTCGATATCGCGCATCACTTCGGCATTCTTCGGCCGGTCGGTGACATGCCACCAGTCGACGACGGTGGAACCCATGGTGAGTTCCGACATGGTTTCGACCGTCACGTTGACGTGCCTGCCGGAAAACAATTCCGGTTTCAACAGCCAGGCGATCACGCAGGGATCGTGCAGCGGACCGCCGTCGGTTCCGTATTTTTCTTCATCAAAACGCTCAAAGAAATCAAGCAGTTGCGCAACCGCGTCTGCAACCGGTGTGCCAAGAGTCCGTATGGCCTCGACCCGCTTTTTTGTCGTCAGCGCCTTGTGGGTGACATCGAGGGGCATCATGATGATCGGAATGCCGGAGCGGAACACCACATCGGCGGCCTGCGGGTCGACATAGATGTTGAACTCGGCCGACGGGGTTACATTGCCTTGTTCGAAATAACCGCCGCCCATCATGACGATCTGTTTTACTTTCATGGCTATTTCGGGCGCGCGATTTAGCGCCAGCGCGATATTCGTCAGCGGCCCTAGCGTAGCCAAAGTGATCGAGCCGGCCGGTTCGGAGAGCAATGTTTCGACAATAAAATCAACGGCATGGCCCGGTTGCAACGGCATCTGCGGTTCGGGGAGAACGGGGCCGTCGAGGCCGGTGCGCCCATGCACCTCTTCGGCGGTCACCAATGTACGGCAGAGCGGGCGCGGCGCGCCGGCAAATACCAGGGTATCGGGCCGTCCGGCCAGTTCGCATATCTTGCGGGCGTTCAGGCTCGTAAGCGAAAGCGGAACGTTGCCGGCGACCGCCGTTATCCCAACTACCTCTATCTCAGGGCTTGCCAGCGCCAGCAATATGGCGACGGCATCGTCCTGGCCCGGGTCCGTGTCGATGATAATCCTGTGATTGGCGGTCATGCAGGCGTGAACCTTTCGATCTTGAACTGACGCAAAAAACGAACCATATCAGGGTCAAGCTGCGGAATGCCACACCAAAACCACCGGGTTCCGCGGGTATTGAGGTCGCTCAAAGAGGACTTTGCATGACCAGAATGGCACCATTCTCGAGCCCGCTCCTGTTAGGGTTCGAATCCATGGAAAAAGCGCTCGAACGCGTGGCGAAATCCGGAGACGGATATCCGCCCTACAATATCGAGCGCATCAGGGCGAGCGGCGAGCAGGCCGCGCAGCTTCGCATCACGCTGGCCGTGGCCGGCTTCGGCGAGGATGACCTGGAGGTCACCACCGAAGAAAACCAGCTTGTCATCCGGGGCAAGCAGGCGGACGAAGACGCCCGGGAGTATCTGCATCGGGGTATCGCGGCCCGACAGTTTCAACGCTCTTTCGTGCTTGCCGACGGCATGCGCGTGACAGCGGCGGAACTGAAGAATGGTCTCCTGTCGATCCTGCTGGATCGGCCGGAACCTGAAAAAATGATACGGAAAATCAATATTTCGGTCAAAAACTGAACAGGTTCGGACCGGAATCGAATCCGGAACGAATGGAAGGGCACCTTGGCCGCGTCGCCATCACGGGAACGCGGCCGCGGAAGGAGGCTTGGAATGAACATGGAAAATCTCGACGGTGTCATGACCGCGGACCAGTTTGCCCATCTCGGCGAAGGTCACGTGGCCTATGTCCGCAAGATGCAAAGCGACGATCTGATCGGCCGCTACCCGGGGTTGCCCGATCTCGATCGGGGTCTGGAATTGTGGGCGCTGTTTGCAGCCGACGGCCAGCCGATCCTGCTGACCGGCGAGCTTCAGGCAGCGCTTGCCGGTGCGGCCGAAAACGAGCTTACGCCAGTATCGATCCACTAAACCCGCAGGCTGACAACAGAGTCAGGCGGCATACGGGGTATCGGTCTGGGACAGGAAATTGTGGATCACCGCGGCATCGGCCGTGCCGCGGATCTTGGATACGATATCAGAATCTCGCAAAACCCGGGCAATTCTGGACAGCGCCTTGAGATGATCGGCGCCGGCGCCTTCCGGCGCCAGCAACAGAAACACCAAATCGACGGGTTGATCGTCCATAG
>JBFIBB010000311.1:0-3061 GCA_041582695.1 Rhizobiaceae bacterium | reverse complement strand
GTGCGCCTGCCCGCGCGAAAGGCAGGGTAGTTGAATGCCGGAGCGATGATAACAGCGCCTTTTATATCGTCGGCCTTCAGGTTGGCGGCGAGTTCGAATAGCGCCACAGGACCCTCGTATTCATCGCCATGGTTCGCCCCGGTAAGCAGCGCAGTCTTGCCGGTTCCGTTGCGGATGACGGTTATCGGAATCATTACCGATCCCCATGCCGAGTCGTCGCGGCTGTAGGGAAGGCGCAGAAAACCATGATGGATACCATCGGCATCGAAGGGAATTGTCGGTCTGATCGGATTCTCGGTCACGGGTAGTGCTTTCTATTACTTGACGAACAAATTACGCGGCACGTTTGCAAGACATTCGGGACCATTGGCCCCGATCACGATGCTCTCCGTGATCTCGAATCCCCAATCCTCCATCCACAATCCGGTCATGAAATGGAAGGTCATGTTCTCTTCGAGCACGGTGCGGTCGCCGGGGCGAAGCGACATGGTTCTCTCGCCCCAATCGGGCGGATAGGACAAGCCGATCGGGTAGCCGGTGCGGTTGTCCTTGGTGATGCCGTGTTTTTTCAGCACCGCGAAAAATGCGTTGGCTATGTCTTCGCATACATTGCCCGCTTTTGCAGCGGCGAGGCCCGCCTCCATACCTTCGAGAACAGCTTTTTCCGCATCGACAAATGTCTGCGTCGGCTTGCCGAGAAACACTGTTCGCGAAAGCGGACAATGGTACCGGCGGTAGACGCCGGCGATTTCGAAGAAGGTGCCTTCGCCAGGCCGCATGGGCCGGTCATCCCATGTGAGATGCGGAGCCGCGGCGTCGGGTCCCGAAGGCAGCAATGGTACGATTGCAGGGTAATCGCCGCCTATGCCCAGGTCAGCGTCAAAACGCAGGGCAGCGTCGTATATGTCGGCGACCAGATCGCATTTCCGCATGCCTGGTTCTATCTTCTCGACGATGCGCTCGTGCATACGTTCGACGATACGCGCCGCCTTTCGCATGTAGTCGAGTTCCGCCCCCGATTTCACCGCCCTTTGCCAGTTCACCAATCCGGTTGCATCTTTGAAGGCGGCATTGGGAAGATGCTTTTGAAGCGATGCGAATGCCGCGGCGGAAAACCAGTAATTGTCCATCTCCACGCCGATTTGGGCGCGCGACCAGCCGCGATCCTCGATGCATTGCGAAAGGTAGTCCATAGGGTGGCGTTCGGTGGACTGAACGTAGTGGTCCGGATAGCCGATGATATTGTCATGCTTCATGAAACAGGTGCGCTTTGCGCCGTTTCCGTCCTGGCCGCGACCGTACCAGACCGGTTCGCCCTCAAGACCCAGAAGAACCGCCTGATGCACGTAGAACGACCAGCCATCGTAACCGGTCAGCCACGCCATGTTGGACGGATCGGAAAGTATGATCAGTTCGAGACCAGCCTTCTGCATGGCCTTGCGGGTCTTGCCTATACGGCGATCGTACTCGGAACGGGAAAACGGCAGGTGAGGGGGTTGCGTCATCGGAATATCGACCTTTCAGTTGCCGAAGATTGTGCCTGCGCTGGCCTTGATAGCTCGCTCATAGGCCAGCGTTGCGATTGCTGTGTCCTGCACGCCTGTGCCGGTCAGATCGCAGATGGTTATCTGACGGTCGTCGACCCTGCCCGGTTTCATGCCTGCCGCGATCTCGCCAAGTTCCGAGAATTCGCGTTGCGCCGACACGATACCCGCCGCTATCGCATGGTGCAATTCTCCCAGGATTTTCGTCTGGCTCTGCCGGTCAGGGACATAGAAATCCGCCTTTGCCAGACAGGCCGGCTCCAACTCGTTTTTGTGATGCTGGTCGGATCCCATCGCGGTGATGTGTTGGCCGGGTCGAAGCCAGTCGGCCTTGACGAGGGGTTCGGCTGACGGCGTGGTCGTGACGACGATATCGGCATTGCTTGCCGCCATTTCGAGATCGGCCACCGCGGAAACCGAAATATTCAGCGACGATGCCAGTTCGGCTGCCAGGGATTTTGCCCGTTCTGCGTTGCGGCCCCAGACCGTGACACTGTCGATCTGCCGCACAAGGCAAAGCGCCCGCAACTGCATTTCTGCCTGCATGCCGGTTCCGACGACGCACGCGGTTCGCGAATCCCGCCTTGACAGATGACGCGCGGCAACTGCGCCCGCCGCGGCGGTCCTGACATCCGTCAGATAACCGTTGTCGAGCAGCAGCGCCTGCACCTGACCAGTCTTCGCAGAGAACAGGATCATCAAGCCGGAAGTGCTTGGCAGGCCGATTTTGGGGTTGTCGAAAAACCCGGGCGACATCTTGATGGCGAACGAGGCTACTCCCGGGACGTAGGCAGTCTTGACGTCGACCTCGCCGTTGTATTCAACAATCGCCATCGACAGTATCGGGGGCATAACGACGCTTCCGCCGGCCAATGTCCTGAATGCATTGTCGATGCAGTCAATTGTCTCCAGATCAAGGCTGATGATCGAACGAAGTTCGCTTTCGGTCAGTATCCGGATATCCGCCATGTTCAGGTATTCCTTGTGGACAGGTCAACATTTTCGCCACCGGCGATCCGATGGTGCAACGCCATGTCGATGTTGCCGCCGCTGAGCAGCGCAACAACCGGTCCGGATGACTTCACCTTGCCCGACAAAATTGCGGAGATGCCGACAGCGCCCGAGCCTTCAACGATCTGTCGCTCCTGCCAATAGGCATGGCGTATGCCCTCGGCGATCTCGGCCTCATCGACAAGGATGATGTCGTCTACAAACTGGCGGACCATGGAAAAGGTGTAGCGATTGTTCAGGCCGATTCCGCCGCCAAGGGAATCAGCGAGAGTCGGAAGCTCCTCAACAAGAACGGGCTTTCCCGCCTCGATCGAGGCATGCATTGCCGCGCCACGCCGCATTGAAACCCCGACAATGCGAACTTCCGGTCGCTGTCCCTTGATGGCGGCGGCAACGCCCGAAATCAATCCGCCACCGGAAAGCTGAACCAGAACGGTATCGATTTCGCCGATCTGTTCACAGAGTTCGAGCCCCAACGTTCCTTGTCCGGCGATGATGTCGGCGTG
>JBFIBB010000310.1:0-3067 GCA_041582695.1 Rhizobiaceae bacterium | reverse complement strand
GGTTCATGGCGAAGGGCGGGCCAAACGGGCAATGATCGATTTGGCGCGGCGCAACGTGGCCGCGCTTTGCGGCGCCAAGCCAGATCATGTGGTTTTCACCTCGGGCGCGACCGAAGCCGCCTCGACGCTGCTGACGCCGCGCTACCGGATGGGGCGCGGACCGCTGGTAATGAGCCGGCTTTACGTGTTGGCGAGCGACCATCCGTGCATTCTCCGTGGTGGCGGATTCGATGCTGCGGATGTTTCGGTGGTCGGCGTCGATCGGGATGGCATTGCCGATCTGCATCAACTGAAGTCGGTGCTTGACGCCCACGACAAGGACCGGGGCCTGCCCCTGGTTGCCTGCCATATGGCCAACAACGAAAGCGGCGTCATACAGCCAGTTGGCGAGATCGCAGCTATTGTCAAAAAAGCCGGCGGTCTTCTGGTCGTCGATGCGGTCCAGGCCGCAGGCCGCCTGCCGATCGATATCAACGCCCTTGGCGCGGACTTCCTGATCCTGTCATCGCACAAGATCGGAGGTCCTCAGGGCGCCGGCGCGATTGTGGTGGCATCCGATCTGGTGATGCCTGAGCCGCTCATCCGCGGTGGCGGCCAGGAAAAGGGCCACAGGGCAGGCACCGAAAATGTTCCGGCGATCGCAGGGTTTGGCGCGGCAACGAGGGTCGCATTGGAGAATTTGGCTCAAATCGGAAAAGTGCAGGCTCTGCGGGATCGCTTCGAACAGATGTTGCGTGCTCACATCGAAGATGTGGTGATCATTGCGGAAAGTGCGCCGCGCCTTGCCAACACGACGCTGTTCGTCATTCCGGGTTTCAAAACCGAGACTGCGCAGATTGCTTTCGATCTGGCCGGCATCGCGCTGTCAGCCGGTTCGGCGTGCTCGTCCGGCAAGGTCGGCGACAGCCACGTACTGGCGGCAATGGGATATTCGCAGGCAGGAAGCGCGCTACGCCTCTCGATCGGAAGGTCAACCGGTGAGCGAGAACTTGAAGCCTTCGCGCAGGCGCTGACCAGTATCGCAGAGCGGCGCAGAAACGGAAGCAGGGCGGCCTGATTGCGCGTTTGCGCAATTCGGAGGCAAAAAACTTGAAGAATTGGGAAAAGTTTGGGTCAAACCGGCTTTTCCTGACGCAAAAAACGATTACATAGGTGCCATCCTACGGGATGACATCTGTCGACAACCACCGGGCCTTGAACCTGGCGAGAATGGAGACACCGACATGCCTGCCGTGCAGGAGACGATCGAACAGGTCCGCAAGATCGATGTGGACCAGTACAAATACGGCTTTGAAACCCTCATCGAGATGGACCGGGCCCCCAAGGGGCTCAATGCCGATATCATCCGTTTCATTTCGGCCAAGAAAAACGAGCCGGAATGGATGCTGCAATGGCGGCTCGAAGCCTACAAGCGCTGGCTGACGATGGACGAGCCCAAATGGGCCCGTGTCTCCTACCCCGAGATCGACTTCCAGGACATTTATTACTACGCCGCGCCGAAGAACCAGAGCGGGCCAAAATCGCTGGACGAAGTCGATCCGGAATTGCTGCGCACCTATGAAAAGCTCGGCATACCGCTAAAGGAACAGGAAATCCTGGCCGGCGTGCGCAAACAGGGCGAACCGAGCCAGCTCGATGAGGAAGTTGGAGACAATGTCTACGCCTCGGGCCGCGTGGCGGTCGATGCCGTGTTCGATTCCGTCTCTGTCGTGACCACCTTCAAGAAGGAACTGGCGGAGGCCGGCGTAATCTTCTGCTCGATATCCGAAGCCGTGCGCGAACATCCGGAACTTGTGCAGAAATATCTTGGCTCCGTAGTGCCGACGACCGACAACTATTACGCCACACTTAATTCGGCAGTCTTTACCGATGGCTCTTTCGTCTATGTGCCAAAGGGCGTGCGCTGTCCGATGGAGCTGTCGACCTATTTCCGCATCAATGCCGAGCAGACGGGCCAGTTCGAGCGCACGCTTATCATTGCCGACGAGGGCTCTTATGTTTCCTATCTGGAAGGCTGCACCGCGCCGCAGCGCGACGAGAACCAGCTCCACGCGGCGGTCGTCGAACTGATCGCGCTCGACAATGCCGAAATCAAGTACTCCACCGTCCAGAACTGGTATCCGGGCGACGAGCAGGGCAGGGGCGGCATCTACAATTTCGTCACCAAGCGCGGCGATTGCCGCGGCAAGAATTCGAAAATCTCCTGGACGCAGGTCGAGACCGGCTCCGCGATCACCTGGAAATATCCGTCATGCATCCTGCGCGGCGACAACAGCCAGGGCGAGTTCTATTCGATTGCCGTGTCGAACGGCCGCCAGCAGATCGACAGCGGTACCAAGATGATCCATCTGGGTAAAAACACGCGCAGCCGGATCATCTCCAAGGGCATTTCGGCCGGACACTCAAACAACACCTATCGCGGCCAGGTCTCGGCACATCGCAAGGCCACGCATGCGCGCAATTTCACCCAGTGCGATTCCCTGCTGATCGGCAACGATTGCGGCGCGCACACGGTACCGTATATCGAGGCAAAGAACGCCACGGCCAAGTTCGAGCACGAGGCGACGACCTCGAAGATTTCCGAGGACCAGCTCTTCTACGTGATGCAGCGCGGCATTCCGGAAGAGGAGGCAATCGCGCTGATCGTCAACGGGTTCGTCAAGGACGTGATCCAGCAGTTGCCGATGGAGTTTGCCGTCGAGGCTCAGAAGCTGATCGGCATCTCGCTCGAGGGGAGCGTGGGGTGATGAGCAATCCCACAAAGATCAGCCTCGACGACAAGTTCGCCCGCTTCTCCGAGCATTGGCGGCCGAAAGTGATTGCCGCGCTCAATGGACAGGAAGTGAAACTCGTGAAAGTGAAGGGCGAATTTCCCTGGCACCACCACGAAAACGAGGACGAGTTTTTCATGGTCTGGAAGGGCCGCTTCCGCGTCGAGTTCCGCGACAGAACTGTCGAAATGGGTCCCGGTGAATGCGTCGTGGTTCCACGCGGTACCGAACATCGAACCTGCGCCGACAAGGAGGCTGAAATCCTGATTTTCGAACCTGCAGAGGTGCGGAACACG
>JBFIBB010000309.1:0-3087 GCA_041582695.1 Rhizobiaceae bacterium | reverse complement strand
TCCGGCCCGCAGGCATTCTCGCCAGCATTACCCCCGAAAGTGACAGCCTCCTCCTCCCAAATGAGGTCGAGCTCTTCGAGGTTGGAAGGATCATCTTCCGGAGTCTCAAGCAGTTCGCGGACCAGTTTTGCGTCAGGCTTTCCCCGCGCCATCGCCTCCAGTACGGCGAAGACGTTGGCGTAAACCGATTTGCGTTTCTTCAGGCGTTCGCGCAGGGCTGCAAGGATATGGACCGTCTGGCCTAGAAGTTCGGCTGCTTGGTCATCCGGTTTGACCGACAGGTATTCCAGGAACATTGGCAGGTAGTCGGGCAGTTCCTTCGCACCGATCTCGAAACCGTCGGCTTCGTACATGGCCATCAGGTCGACCATTGCCTGGCCGCGGTCGCGGCTTTCGCCGTGCACGTGCTCGAAAAGATTGAGAGACAGAGAACGTGTGCGGTCGAACAGGAAGACGTAACGCTCCTGCGCTTCGTAGAGATCGAGCTTCGCAATATCGTCTGCAAGGCGTTCGAGCAGCCGTTTTCGCGCGTTATCGAGTTGCGCAGCGGCCAATACCGCTTTCAGTTCAGGCAGCGCAGTTTGCATTTCGCGGGTCGGATAGGACAGAAGCAGCGACGCGATTTTCAGAACCTTGTTCATCACACGCGCTCCTTGAACAGATCCGTCGGTGTCTGCACGGTGCGGGTGCGTTTTCCACCGAACAGGCTGGTTTCCGTTTCGCCGCCCGAGCAGCCGTTGCCGAATGAAAATCCGCACGAACCGCGCACGTCATAGGCATCCTCGGATATCTCGCGGTGCGAGGTCGGAATGACGAAACGGTCCTCGTAGTTGGCGATCGCCATCACATGGTACATGTCCTCGATCATCTGGCCGGTCATGCCGACTTTCTCCGCAACCACTTCATCGATGACGCCATCCACGGTCTTTGCCCGCATGTAGGCGCGCATTGCCAGCATGCGCTCCAAGGCGGACACGACCGGAGCCTCATTGCCGGCCGTCAGCAGGTTGGCGAGATAGCGAACCGGAATCCGAAGAGAGCGGACATCGGGCATGGCGCCTTCCAGACCGATCTTTCCGGCATCCGCCGCCGCCTGCAGGGGCGAGAGCGGCGGGATGTACCAGACCATCGGCAATGTGCGGTACTCGGGATGCAGCGGAAAGGCCACCTTCCAGTCCATCGCCATCTTGTATACCGGCGACTTTTTTGCCGCCTCGAGCCAGGCATCGGGCACGCCGTCAGCGCGCGCCTGCGCGATTACTGCCGGATCGTTGGGATCGAGGAAAATCTTAAGCTGTTCCTCGTAAAGGTTCTTCTCGTCACCTGTCGACGCGGCTTCGGAAATACGATCCGCATCGTAGAGCACGACGCCCAGATAGCGGATGCGGCCGACGCAGGTTTCCGAGCACACGGTCGGATGACCGGCTTCGATGCGCGGGTAGCAGAACACGCACTTCTCGGATTTGCCGGATGACCAATTGTAATAGATCTTCTTGTAGGGGCAGCCCGAGACGCACATGCGCCAGCCCCGGCATTTCTCCTGGTCGATCAGAACGATGCCGTCATCCTCGCGCTTGTAGATCGCGCCCGACGGGCACGCTGCCACGCAGGTCGGATTGAGACAGTGCTCGCACAACCGCGGCAGATACATCATGAAGGTGTTTTCGAACTGGCCGTAGATTTCCTTTTCGACACCTTCGAAATTGTAGTCTTTCGAGCGCTTCGAGAATTCGCCGCCGAGAATTTCCTCCCAGTTCGGACCCCATTCGATCTTCTCCATTCGCTCGCCGGTAATCTGCGAGCGCGGCCGGGCGGTCGGGGAAGCCTGGCTCTCGCCGGCCGTCTGCAAATGCCCATAATCAAAGTCGAATGGCTCGTAATAATCGTCGATTTCCGGAAGGTCCGGATTGGCGAATATCTTGGCGAGGATGCGCCATTTGGCGCCCATTTTCGGCTCGATCCTGCCGTTCGGCTTGCGGGTCCAGCCACCGTTCCACTTCTTCTGGTTCTCCCATTCCTTGGGATAGCCGACGCCGGGTTTCGTCTCCACATTGTTGAACCAGGCGTATTCCACGCCTTCGCGGTTGGTCCAGACGTTCTTGCAGGTCACCGAGCAGGTGTGGCACCCGATACACTTGTCGAGATTCAGCACCATTCCGATTTGCGCGCGGATTTTCATTCTGCCGCCTCCTTGTGTGCAGCGGTTTCGCGGTACGGGCCTTCCATCCAGTCGACCTTGTCGAGCTTGTGGACGACGACGAACTCGTCGCGGTTGGAGCCGACCGTGCCGTAGTAGTTGAAACCGTAGGATTGCTGCGCGTACCCGCCGATCATGTGGGTTGGCTTCGTGATCGCCCGCGTCACCGAATTGTGGATACCGCCGCGCTGGCCCGTGATCTGGGATCCCGGCGTGTTCACGATCTTTTCCTGTGCGTGATACATGAAGATCGTGCCTTCCTTCATGCGTTGCGAGACGACCGCGCGGGCAACTATGGCGCCATTGGCGTTGAACACCTCGACCCAGTCGTTGTCGACTATATCGGCCTTCGCCGCATCCACCTCCGATACCCAAACGACCGGGCCGCCGCGATTGAGCGTCAGCATCAGCAGATTGTCGGAATAGGTGGAATGGATGCCCCATTTCTGGTGCGGCGTGATGAAGTTCAACACGACCTGCGGCTTGCCATTCGATTTCGCCTCAATGACCGGATTGATCGTCTTTGTGTCGATAGGCGGGCGGTAGACGCAGAACGCCTCGCCGAATGCCCGCATCCACAGATGATCCTGGTAGAGCTGCTGGCGGCCGGAAAGAGTCCGCCAGGGGATAAGCTCGTGCACGTTTGTGTAGCCGGCGTTGTAGCAAACATGCTCCGATTCCAGACCCGACCAGGTCGGCGACGAGATGATCTTGCGCGGCTGTGCAACGACATCGCGGAAGCGTATTTTCTCATCCTCTTTCGGCACGGCCAGATGGGTGTGGTCGCGCCCGGTGTTCTTCGACAGCGCGGCCCAGGCCTTGACTGCGACTTCACCGTTCGTTTCCGGCGCCAGCGACAGGATCACTTCGGTGGCGTCAATGTCGCTATC
>JBFIBB010000308.1:0-3147 GCA_041582695.1 Rhizobiaceae bacterium | reverse complement strand
AGCGTCAGGATCGCGATCAGGAAACAGGCCGCGATCACGCCGCCCGCCAGATAGAGCGTATCCAGTATTCGCCTGAGCATGCGAAACGCCGCCATTTGCCCCTCCAGTTGCTGCTAGCGATTGTCAGAAACGCGCCGCGGACCGGGCGGCGTGCTGAAAACTTGCGGGGGAGAACTCGGCGCTCTCCCCCGCGGATGCGTTACATCGACTTGTATGCGTCCACGATGGCCTTGCCCTCGTCGCCGGCCCGCTCGAGCCATTCGTTGGTCATCGTCTCGCCGATGGCCTTGAGCTCATTGACCAGTCCGTAGCCGGCGCGTTGCACGGTCATGCCGCCTTCTTTCAGACCGTTGAGCGTAAACGCGGTGTAGTCCTTCGAACGCTGCAGCCCGTCAGACTTTGCCGTTGCGGCGCAATCCTCCAATACTTTCTTCGTCGCATCGTCGAGCCCGTCCCAGGAATCCTTGTTGACGAACACGACATTGCGCGGCAGCCAGGCGTCGACCTCGTAGAAATGGGTCAGATGCTCCCACACCTTGCGGTCGTAGCCGGTGGCGCCGGAAGAAATGAAGCTCTCCGCCACGCCGGTAGCCAGGGCCTGGCTGAGTTCTGCGGCTTCCACCTGCACCGGCAACATGCCTGTCAGTTCGGCCATGCGCGCCGTAGCCGTAGAGTAGGAGCGGAATTTCACGCCCTTCATGTCGGCGACGGAGTTGACTTCCTTCTTGAAATACAGCCCCTGCGGCGGCCATGGCACCGAATAGAGATAGTGCAGGTTTTCCGCGTGGAGCGCAGCGGCGACCTTCTCTCCGGCGATCTTCCACAGTTCCTCGTGCTCATCGAACGAGGACACGAGGAACGGAATGGAATCGACCTCGTAAAGCGGGTTTTCGTTGCCGTGTGCCGAGATCAGCCGCTCGCCGATGGGCGCCTGGCCGGTCTGTACCGCACGCTTGATCTCGTTGCCCTTGAACAGCGAGCCGGACGGGTGGGTGACGATCTCCAGTGCGCCGGAGGTTCCGTCGGTCACGCATTTGGCGAATTCGGCGCCGACTTCCGAATGGAAATTCGTGGCCGCATACGCCATCGGCATGTCCCATTTTTCCGCCTGCGCGGCTCCGGCCGTGCCCGCTGTCAGCGCGGTGGCGGCCAGCAGATGAGTAAGCTTTTTCATTTGAAGTCTCCCGTTTTCGATTTTTCTGCCACTGGATTTCCCCCTTGCCCTATTGAAAGCGCGATGGCGCGTAGGGCGCAAGGTCGATATTCGGGGATCTCCCCGAAATCAGTTGGGCCAGGATCCGGCCTGTTTTCGGTCCGCCAGTCAGTCCGACATGATCATGCCCGAAACCGCAATAAGCGTTTTTCGCGCCCGGAACCTCGCCGATCACCGGGATCGAATCCGCGATCGCCGGGCGATGCCCCATCCATTCGGTCGAGTTTTTCCACGAAATACCCGGGATCGCACGTTTTATGTTTCGGTATAGAAGATCGAAGGCGGCTTTCGACGGCGGCGCATCCAATCCGCCATATTCGACAATGCCGGCAAGCCTGAGCCGCCTGTCCATCGGCGTGGCGACGAACTTGCCGGACGCGACCATCACCGGCGAGCGCGGCATCACGCTCGGCTCCCACAGCTCCACATGGTAGCCGCGTTCGCTCTCGAGCGGCGTCCTGAGGCCCAGTTTCGCGGCCAGTGGGCCCGACCAAACGCCCGTCGCGAGCACCGCGGCATCGCAGTCGATGGTCTCTCCGCCCGCCCGCACGCCTGTGACCGCACCGTTTTCGCGCACGAAATCGCTCGCCTCCGCCTGGATCAGCCGCCCGCCATTGGCGACGACCTGGGCGGCCAGATCCTTGACGTACCGGCCGGGGTCGGAAATCCGCCCGTGCCCGGCAAGCCGCACCGCAAATCCGATTTCTTCGCCGTAGGCCGGATCGTATTGGCGGAAAGCCTCGCCTTCCAGAATGTCCCATTTGAAGCCATGGCTTTTTCTGATTTCCCAACCGAACGCATCGGCCACATAAGCCGCCCGGTCGGCGTACAGAAACAGGTAATCCGACGGCGCCAGCCATTTCTCCGCCGGCGTTCCGGCCGCAAGCGCCTGATGGTCGGCAAGGCTGTCGCCGATGATGTGATAGAGCGCGTCTGCGCGCCGCCTGACCGCAGCGGCATTGGCGTTGCCGAGATATTTCAACAGCCAGGGAAGCAGCCTCGGCAGGTAGGACCATTTCAGAAACAACGGCTGGCGCGGATCGAACAGCATCTTCGGCGCCTTGCGGATCAGCCCGGGAACGGTCACCGGAACGATGGAGCAGGAGGCCAGCACCCCGCCATTGCCGAAACTGGTCCCTTCTCCCGGTCCGGCGCGATCGATCAGGATCACCTCGTGACCGTCGCGTTGCAGCCAAAGCGCCGTCGACACGCCGACAATGCCCGCGCCGATGACGGCAACCGTTTTGGCGGAGGTCTGTCCCTGTTTCGGGTGGTCTTTGGCCATTACCCGTCCTGCCCGGCAGTAGCTTTCTCTGCTACAAGACTATTTCGATTAGAATTTGTCAACATTTTATCGATGTTTTTTTGATGTCCATTTACCTGACCGCTCAATCCCGATAATGAAAATCGAGTACAACGCTGTATACAGTTCTTGATTGTTGAGACGACGCGTTGGCTATGTCAACTATCGTTGTCGGCGGTGGCGGCAAAACACCGGCAACCCAATGGAGAAAGCCAATGAAAGCTCAGGGTGGGAAAGCGATCTATGGCGCTGCGGTCGGCATTCTCATGCTCGAAGCGCGGTTTCCGCGTATTCCCGGCGACATGGGCAATGCCACGACCTGGCCTTTTCCCGTGCTCTACAAGGTCGTCCGCAACGCCTCGCCCGACCGGGTGGTGCGCCGCAATGCCGAGGGCTTGCTCGACGACTTCGTCGCGGCGGCGCGCGAACTCGTTGCTGACGGCGCTGACGGCATCACCACCAATTGCGGATTCCTGTCGCTGTTCCAGCACGAGATCGCCGACGCAGTGCAGGTTCCGGTCGCAACATCGTCGCTGATGCAGGTCGAAATGGTCAACCGGCTCCTGCCCCCAGGCAAGAAAGCAGGCATTCTCACGATTTCGGCTTCGACGCTGACCGCCCAACACCTGCT
>JBFIBB010000307.1:0-3211 GCA_041582695.1 Rhizobiaceae bacterium | reverse complement strand
GGCAGCCACGATTTCAGCGACGAGCGGGTGGCGGACGACGTCCTTGTCGGTGAAGCTTATCCGTGCAATGGCCTGAACGTCCTTGAGTACCTGCAGTGCCTCGATGAGACCGGATCGGGTATTCGGTGGCAAATCGATCTGGCTCGGATCGCCGGTAACGATCATCCGGGCCCCTTCGCCGAGCCGGGTCAGGAACATCTTCATCTGCATCGGCGTGGTGTTCTGCGCCTCATCCAGAATAACCGCCGAATGGGCCAGTGTGCGGCCGCGCATGAAGGCAAGCGGGGCAATCTCTATAACGCCGCTGGCCAGCGCGCGCTCGACCTTGTCTCCCGGCATCATGTCGTAGAGCGCATCGTAGAGCGGCCGAAGATAGGGATCGACCTTTTCCTTCATGTCCCCGGGCAGGAACCCGAGACGCTCGCCGGCTTCGACGGCGGGCCGGGAGAGGATGATCCGCTCGACCATTCCGCGTTCCAGAAGCATCGCCGCATGGGCGACCGCAAGATAGGTCTTGCCGGTGCCGGCCGGGCCGATACCGAATACCATTTCGCAGCTTTCCAATGCCCGCATGTAGCGGTCCTGATTGGGCGAGCGGGCATGGATTGTACGTTTGCGCGTGGCGATCTGGGCTGCCGAAACCCGGCTTCGGCCGCTTTCGAGAGTGGGCAGTGTCAACTGGTCGTCGGCGGCAATCGCCATGCGGATCGCACCTTCCACGTCAGAAGCTGCGATTTCGGTCCCCTGCTGCAGCATACCATAGAGGTATTCCAGCGCGCGGCGCGCCTGTTCGGCCTCGCTGGGGTTGCCGGTGATGGTCAACTGGTTACCCTTCGAGTGCAGATCGAGGCCGAGCTTCTGCTCGATCAGCGCCAGATGCTGGTCGAATTGCCCGTACAGGGCGCCCGCGAGCTTGTTGTTGTCGAATGTCAGGACGATATGGGCCGGCGTCGAGCTTTCCGCATTGGCGGCGACTGAGTCAGTTGCGGCTGTCAATCATGTCTCCTTGTTCGCATTGTTCGAGGCGCTCTCCCCAAACAGGCTGTTTGCGCCGGCAGAAGCTATGCGCACATCGACAATATCACCGATTCGCCCTGAATTTTCGTCAACAATTACGGGCTGAAGCCAAGGCGACCGGCCCACGAGCTGGCCGGGCCTGCGCCCGGGCTTTTCGAGCAGTACGCTTATCGTCCGGCCGACAAGGTCCCGCATGAACCGCTCCTGCCCGGCGTTGAGCAGGGCTTGGAGGCGTTGCAGGCGCTCGTTCTTGACCTCTTCGGGCACCTGACCGTCCAGTTCCGCGCCCGGTGTGCCGGGGCGGGGGCTGTATTTGAACGAATAGGCCTGCGCGTACCCTACCTGGCGCACAATGGTCATCGTTGCTTCGAAATCCTCTTCGGTCTCGCCCGGAAATCCGACGATGAAATCGCCGGACATGGCGATATCTCTCCGGGCGGCGCGGATGCGGTCAATCAATCGCAGATATTCGTCAGCCGTATGACGGCGGTTCATCGCCTTCAGGATCCGGTCCGAACCCGCCTGAACCGGCAGGTGAAGATATGGCATCAGTTCGGGAAGGTCCCTGTGAGCGGCGATCAGCGCATCATCCATGTCGCGGGGATGGCTGGTGGTGTAACGAAGCCGGTCGAGCCCGCCGATTTTTGCCAGTCGGAAAAGGAGCTCGCCGAGGCCCCATTCGCGGCCGTCTTCGCCTGCGCCATGCCAGGCGTTCACATTCTGCCCAAGCAGCGTGATCTCGCGGACGCCGGCGGCGGCAAGTTTTTCGGCTTCTGCAACGATCCTGGCAACCGGGCGCGACACCTCGGAGCCACGCGTGTAAGGAACCACGCAGAACGTGCAGAACTTGTCGCAGCCTTCCTGCACTGTCAGGAAAGACGTGTAGCCGCGTTTGCGGACCGCTTCCCGGTTCGGGTCGGGCAGATGGTCAAACTTGTCTTCGATCGCGTATTCCGTGTCGACGACACGCTCACCCTTCCTGGCGCGCCTGACGATCTCGGGCAGGCGATGATAAGTCTGTGGTCCGACAACCAGATCGACGACCGGTGCGCGGGCAATGATTTCCGCTCCTTCGGCCTGAGCGACGCAACCGGCGACACCCACAAGGGTTTCCTCGCCCCTGGCGGCGCGAGCCGCCTTGAGGCGACGGATGCGCCCGAGCTCTGAATAAACCTTTTCCGCAGCCTTCTCGCGAATATGGCACGTGTTCAGCAACACCAGATCAGCTTCTTCAGCGTCGTCAGTCTGCTGGTAGCCTTCGGCGCCAAGGGCATCGCTCATACGCTGGCTGTCATAGACATTCATCTGGCAGCCGTAAGTCTTGACGTAGACTTTCCTGGCGACGCCTTTCCGGGCACCCGGATCTGCCCCGGCATGCGCAGCGGCCGGTTTTTCGATTAAATCAATCCTCATTGCCCGGCTCATAACGCCAATTTGCAAGGAAAGACAAGCACCACGACGGGGAACGGCGATTTCATCTCTTCGGATTTCGGAGCGCCGTTACCATCATATCACGTACTTTGCCGCGAATGGCCGCCGCCAGTTCCTTACGGTTGCTGCCCGGCGTGAACGCGACGGGCTCGCCGAAATGAACCTCGACGTCGACGCCACCGTCGGCCAGAAGTTGCATTATGTGCGGCACCAGCTCCCGGTCGCCGATCCACGCAGCGTGCGGGCGCTGGTAGCGGCCCATCGGCATTCCGTGCAGGCGCGTGTAAGCGATCGCTACCGGCTGCACCAGCACCTGTTCGGTGCCGCTTTCGCGCAGGGCGATCTGCGCCGCGCCAAAAAGCGTGCTCTTGAATGGCTGCATGATGTTGCCGTCAGATGTCGAACCTTCGGCAAAGAACACCATCGCGTCACCTTCCGAGAGGCGCTGGCCGATTTCGCTGACCTGCTGGCCGGACTTTCGTCGCCGGTCGCGGTCGACATAGATAGTGCGCTGCAGGCGGGAAAGCTTGCCGATGATCGGCCAGCCGCCCATTTCCGATTTCGCCACGAAATGCACATCGGCGACCGCGCCTATGACCATGATGTCGGTCCAGGAGATGTGATTGGCCGCGATCAGCAGCGGACGGCCCTCGGTGGGCTTTCCGTGAACATGAAGCCGGAAACCAAGGATCCTGGTTACGAGCCTGTGCCACAGCCTCGGCAAAACGGCTTCGCTGCCGATACCGGTTTTCATCAGCACGAT
>JBFIBB010000306.1:0-3288 GCA_041582695.1 Rhizobiaceae bacterium | reverse complement strand
CGACGTCAAGTACAAGGCCGATCCTTACAACACGGGCTTCAAGCTCGATTCCACCGAACTGCCGTCGAACGACGACACCGACTATGAGACAGGCAACCTTGGTCACCGCCCGCGCATCAAGGGCGGCTACTTCCCGGTTCCGCCGGTCGATTCGGCCCAGGACATGCGTTCCGAAATGCTGACCGTCATGGCCGAGATGGGCGTCGTCGTCGAGAAGCATCACCACGAGGTTGCGTCCGCACAGCACGAACTCGGCATGAAATTCGACACGCTGGTCCGCAACGCCGACAAGACCCAGATCTACAAGTATGTCGTGCATCAGGTGGCCAATGCCTACGGCAAGACGGCAACCTTCATGCCGAAGCCCGTCTTCGGCGACAACGGTTCGGGCATGCATGTGCACCAGTCGATCTGGAAGGGTGGCAAGCCGTCATTTGCCGGCAACGAATATGCCGGCCTGTCGGAGTCCTGCCTCTTCTACATCGGCGGCATCATCAAGCACGCCAAGGCGCTGAACGCCTTTACCAACCCCTCAACCAACTCCTACAAGCGCCTGGTTCCGGGTTACGAAGCGCCCGTGCTACTGGCCTACTCGGCCCGCAACCGCTCGGCCTCGTGCCGCATCCCCTTCGGCTCCTCGCCGAAGTCGAAGCGCGTAGAGGTCCGTTTCCCCGACCCGACCGCCAACCCCTACCTCGCCTTCGCGGCGATGTTGATGGCCGGCCTTGACGGCATCAAGAACAAGATCCACCCGGGCGAAGCCATGGACAAGGACCTTTACGACCTGCCGCCGAAGGAACTGAAGCAGATCCCGACTGTCTGTGGGTCCCTGCGCGAGGCGCTTGCCAGCCTCGATGCGGACCGCGGCTTCCTGAAAGCCGGCGGCGTCTTCGACGACGATCAGATCGATGCCTATATCGAACTGAAGATGGAAGAGGTCATGCGTTTCGAGATGACCCCGCATCCGGTCGAATTCGACATGTACTATTCGGCCTGACGGCCGCTTGCGCCACGAACCCCCGGTGCCTGACGCCGGGGGTTTTTCTTATTGCCCCGGCCTTGGGAAAGCCGCTTCAGTCTTGCTGTCCCCCGAAAGCCAGGTGGCTTCGACAGCTTCCCTGTCCAGACGCTTCAGGTAGTCGCGGCGTATCTCGATCCAGGCATAGCGGATGGAGTTCTCGACGATTTCGCGGTCGTACCGTTTCAGCTCAGGCGCGATCGGCGCCCAATGGATAAGCGCCCGGGCGCTCTCAATGAAATGGCCAGGCCCATCGCCGGTCATCTGCCAGACGGTCCTGCCCAGCCGCCTGTCGAATGTTTCAAGCCATTTTTCCCGCAGGTGTTCGGGCGCGTCCGATGAATTGGCCTGCAGTCCCTCGCAATAAGCCCGCCACGCAAGCCGGTCGCGATCGTCATTGGCATTCGCTTCGCCGGCAAGCGCGTTGGCGACGCAGAAACAGGTCAGGTCGGCCAGGCTCGCCGCATAAATTTCCCGCGTTGCGATATTGATGGATTCGACGAAGTCCGGTTCGGCAAACATCTTCGGATAACGGGTTCCGATCCGCTCCTTGAGATAGCCGAACAGCTTTTTCTGGGTGACGAACGCGGACCTGGTCCCGGCAAAATGGCAAACGCGCGCAGGCGAATCAATCGGCGCCAAATCGCGTCTGACCGAAACGCTGGAAAACGCTCCGATCACATCGGCGAATGCTCCGCTCAAGCGTGCGAGGATTGTTGACATTCCAGTTTATTCCCAGAATTCAGCAGGTTAAGCAAATACTACCATAGAATCATAGCGCGTGACGCAGCGACAGGCTATTGCTCAAATCGCACGGGGACCGTGGAAATTTCGTGGACGCGGCGCTCCATGCAAATGGGAATGCGGACATGGTGTCCGCATCTTGGAGGGGAGGACTACCAATGTCCAGCACGGACACCAGAGACCTTGCGGGTCACTGGATCAAGACCCGCAATCTTACTTATGTCATTCTGGCATTGTGGGTCCTGTTCGCACTGATTATCCCTTGGATTGCCGGATCGCTAAATTCCATTTCGTTTCTTGGCTTTCCGCTTGGATACTACATGTGTGTGCAGGGTTCGCTTATTGCCTTCGTCGTGATGATCTGGGCGCAGAACTGGCGCCAGGACGCCATCGACGACGAATTCGGCGTCGGGGGGGAATGAACAAATGGCTTCGAGTGAACAAAGCGGCCGCTCCGGATTTCTGAACAATCTCGGAAAGGTCTATGCGCTCTATACACTGGGTTTCCTGGTGTTTTTTGCGATTATGGCGTTGCTTGAACGCATGGGCATGAGCGCCCAGGCGATCGGTATCGGCTTCCTGCTTTTCACCATCGCGATCTACGCAATTATCGGCTGGCTGTCGCGTACGGCCGAAGTCGACGCCTATTACGTGGCGGGGCGCGAAGTCCCGGCATTGTACAATGGCATGGCCACGGCGGCGGACTGGATGTCCGGCGCGTCCTTCGTGGCGCTGGCCGGCGGAGTCTATTTCGGCGGCTATCCGTATCTCGGCTTCATCATCGGCTGGACCGGCGGTTATGTGCTGGTGAATTCGCTGATGGCGCCTTACCTGCGCAAGTTCGGCTGCTACACCGTGCCCGACTTCATCGGCACGCGCTATGGCGGCAACACGGCGCGCTTCTGCGCGGTTGTCGTGCTCGTTGCGGCGTCGTTCACATACGTGACGGCGCAGATTAACGCGACAGGAACGATTGCCGCCCAAACGCTCGGCGTCCCCTTCGAGGTCGGCGTCTATCTCGGCCTGCTCGGCATCTTCATCTGCTCGATGCTCGGCGGCATGCGCGGCGTGACCTGGACCCAGGTGGCCCAGTACATCGTGCTGATCATCGCCTACCTCGTGCCGATCATCTGGATGTCCAACAAGCAGGGTTTCGGGATCATCCCGCACTTCTCCTATGGCGACGCGGTTCAACGCATTGCCGAACTGGAAGCGCAATACGGGCTTGAACCGGCCTTGGAGGCCATCAAGGGTGTATCCGTTTTGGTGACGCCCCAGAATGCTCCGGAAGGCAAGGCTTGGGCAATGATATCGCTGGCGATCTGCATGATGGCCGGTACGGCGTCCCTGCCGCACATCCTGATGCGTTACTTCACCACACCGTCCGTCCGCGCGGCTCGCCGCTCGGTCGGCTGGTCGCTCCTGTTCATCTTCCTGTTGTACTTCTCCGCACCGGCTCTCGCCACGCTGACCAAGCTGCAGCTGCTGGATCCGAACCTGGCGACCTCGGTCATCGGCAAGGCCTT
>JBFIBB010000305.1:0-3290 GCA_041582695.1 Rhizobiaceae bacterium | reverse complement strand
TGGAACAGCCTGCCCTCGTCCGCCGACGCGAACAGCGCCAGCACGTGCTGGCGCCATCTGGCCATCTGCGGGCGGCTGAAATCGATCCTCGGCTCGAACGCCGGAAGCGCCGGCATGCGCCGGCCGAAGAAGCTCTCGGCAAATGCGTTCAGCGTCAGCGCGTCTACGTAGACAAGCAGTTGCTCGCAACCCGCCCGCCAGATCATGCGCGTGTGGCGGTCCGGATTGAGGATGGTCGCCGTTTGCGGATCGGATTCGACTTCGACGCCGCCATTGCGGATTTCCGCGCTGCCTCTGAGCGGAATCTGCACCAGGTAGAAATGCTCCAGTGCGCCGGGCTCGATCAGCACCGTTGCGCCGTAATGGATGTAATTGATCGCCAGTTTCGCCCCCTCGACACAATTGTGCCGGGCGTGGAACCTGTCCGTATCGGAGATTGTTTGCAGCTTGTGGGGGCAGAATTTGAGCGCGACGAGTTCGCGGGCCTCGTCGAGATCGACGCTGGAAAACAGCGTGTATCGGTTCAGCGGAACCACGCCAATCCCTCGGTATTTTTGTTTTCTTGCGCAAAACGGATAGCGCGGCACCCGCGATGCGTTCCATTTTAAGCTTAAAATAAGCTTGAGGATTGTCAACCGGACAGGAGGATAAGATGGCCGGCAAGTTGAGCAAGGGCATAACCGGAGCGGCCGACGGCTTCGAGGGAAAATCCTGGAACGTCGTCGGACATACCTACACACCAAAGCTGTTGAGCGAGAACGCCTTCGTCTGGCATGCGATCATCCCGGACGGCACCTTCGTTCCGCCGCACATCCATCCGACCCAGGACGAGTGGATCATCATGCTCAAGGGCAATCTGGAGGTCGAATTCGGCGCCGAGGTCCACAAGGCCGGTCCGGGCGATACCGTGCGCATGCCGATGGGCGAGGCGCACGCCATATTCAACCGCTCGGGCGCAGAGGCTACTTGCGTATTCGGCGTCGCGCCGTCTCGCAAGCTGTTCGACCTGTTCATCGCGCTGGACGGGGTCACCGATCCGGCCGAACTGGTCAGGCTTTCGGCGCTGCACGAGGTCGACTTCCTGCCGCCGCCCGGCGGCGAATAGGCCAGGGGCCAGCGAGGGAGGCTGACATGGTGAAGAAAAAGAACGTTGCGATCATCGGCGCGGGCGTCAGCGGTCTGGCCGCCGCCAAGGTGTTCTCCGACAAGGGCCATGACGTCAGGGTCTTCGAGCGCAGCCACGATCTGGGTGGCGTTTGGGAGCCATCGCGGTCCTATCCCGGCATCCAGACGCAAAGCCCGAAGGACCTTTACCGGTATACCGACAAGGCCATGCCGGAAAGCTATCCGGAATGGCCCGGGGGAGCCGAGGTCCACGCCTATCTGAGCGCCTATGCCGACGAGTTCGGGTTAATGGATCATTGCGAGTTCAACGCCGATATAAGGTCGATGAACCGCCGTCCGGACGGCAAGCCGGGTTGGCGGTTGGAGATTTCCAGAAGCGGTGGCAAGCCGCAGGCCGAGGATTTTGACTTCGTCGCTGTCTGCACCGGCCAGTTCAGCGAGAAGAACATTCTGACCTTTCCGGGTCAGGAAGCGTTTGAGGCCGGCGGCGGAAAGGTTATGCACTCGTCCGAATACACCGATCCCGAAATGGTGCGCGGCAAGGACGTCGTCATACTGGGATTCTCCAAATCCGCTACCGACATCGCCGTCAATGCGGTCAAGAACGCCGCCCGTTCGGTCACGATCGTCTACCGCGAATCCGTTTGGCGGATTCCGTATTTCATCGGCGGACTGATCAATTTCAAACGCATCCTGTACATCCGAAAACAGGAGAACATGTTCCAGGGCTGGAATCTGTCCGCGTTGGACAAGTTCAAATACGCCATTGCGGCGCCGTTCATCTGGGCCAACTGGCGGGCGCTTGAATCGCTGTTGAGCATCCAGCTAAAGCTCGGCAAAACCGGATTGCGGCCAAAGGTCCGGATCGAGGACGATATCAGTTGCTCGGTACCGATCGTTACGCCCGGCCTGTTCGACATGATCGCGGACGGCCGGATCAGGACGGTCCAGGGAACGTTCGACCACTACGAACCCGGAGCCGTTTCGCTGAAGAACGGGGAGACCGTCGCGGCCGACACGGCCATTCTGGCCGTCGGCTGGAAGCTTGGCGTTCCATTCCTGGCGCAGGAATACCAGGACAAGCTCATCGAGAAGGACGGCCAATACCGTCTCTATCGCATTATCGCCAATCCGGACCTGCCGGACATGGGCTTCGTCGGCTTCAACTCGTCATTCTGTACCGTGCTCAGCGCCGAGATGGCGGCCAACTGGCTGGTGCGCTATGCCGACGGCATGCTGGCGAAGCAACCGACCGCCGATGAGATGAATGACAACATCGAAATGATGCTTGACTGGAAGCGCAACAAGCGTCCCGCCGCCCAGGTTTATGGCGGTCTCTGCTCGGCGCCGTTCCATTTCCTGCATTTCGACGAGCTGCTGGCCGACATGGGCGCCAAGGTCAGAAAGCGCAACCCGCTGGCCGAGAATTTCGCGCCGCCGAACGCTGACGCTTTTGGGGAATTCCTGCGTTCAACGCCGCAATACAAGGCGCAATGAGCAGCGCACCGGGGCGGTTTCGCCCCGGCTGCGATCATCTGCGTCACCCGGTCACGGCGTGGGCTATCGTTTCTTCGATCCAGTCGATCACGGCCCTGATCCGGCCCAGATGCATCTGGTCGCTATGGCCGAGCAGCCAGATCTCCCGCCGCGGCAAAGCCTGGCCGCCAACGTGGCGCACTTTCCGCAAGTCGCTCCGCCGCCCGGCAACCGCATCGGCAAGCAGCGACCGCCCCACCCCGGCCGCTACCGCTTCAAGCGCCGTTTCGCCGTCAGCCACCCTGAGTCCTGACAGCGGCGCTCCCGTCCGTCTTGTCTCCCGCGCGATCCATTGCGCCTGCGCGATATGGGCCATCGCATCCTCGTAGGTGATCCACGGCAGTCTGCCGGCGTCCGCCTCGCCGATATCGCGCGAAACAACGACGGAATATGCCAGTTCGCCGATCCGCTTCGCCTTCACCTGCGCGCCGCCGGTGGTCGGACGAGCCAGCCGCAAAGCCAGATCGGCCTCGCGCCGTGTGAGGCTCAGATTACGGCTTTCCGGAACGAGCTCCAGCTCGATATCGGGATGCTGCCGCAGAAGCCTGCCAGCCCCCGGTGCCAGAATCCGGTTTATGATGATCGGCACCGAAGTCACGCGCACGCTTCCGGCGACCGCCGCCTCGCCC
>JBFIBB010000304.1:0-3306 GCA_041582695.1 Rhizobiaceae bacterium | reverse complement strand
CGATTCCCCGCTGACACAAAAATTCTCGAGCCAAACGTTTCTGACTGGGCAGAGTTCCCCCGCCCACTTTTAGTGTCGCTCCGGGCGGCCTTCATCCTGCTTCGATTGATAAAATGCCGGGTGATAGGTCACTTCACCCTCGGCATCGCCTTCCCTCAAGGGTAGGGCGAGGAAATATTCCTCTGGCACTCCCGAAAGTTTGAGATCTGAAATCCTGCGAAACCCGAAACGCATGTAGAATCCCGGCTCGCCCAACAATACGCATCCTTGAGCATTCATTTCCTTGAGGCGCTCCAGACCCGCGTTTACCAATGCGCTCCCGACACCTCGACGCTGTTCGGCTGGAACAACGGATATCGGGCCCAGACCAAACCAGCCACACTCCCTGCCATCGATGCGAACCGGCGAGAAGGCGATGTGTCCGATCAGGCGTCCGTTGCTTTCGGCAACCAAACTGACTGCGAGCGCGCCTGCACGGCGCAGATTGCAGACGATCCAGGCTTCGTTGTCATCGGGATACTCGGCAGATGCAAAAGCTTCGCCGATTAGCGTGGCGATCGACGAAACATCGTCGGGACTTTCGTTTCTGATGATCACGGGTTTCCTGCGCGAGCCGTAATTCCTGCCTATTGGCCGTATGCCAGGAGGGCGGCCAACCCTGCGGTGCCAACGATCAGCCGCCACCAGCCGAACAATCCGTATCCATGCCTCGATACATAGTCGAGCAGGTAGCGCACAACGATAACGGCGGCGATGAACGCCATGATGAAACCGGCCGCGATGATCGGCAGGTCGGCCGCCGACAGGATTTCGCGGTTCTTGAACAGGTCATAGGCGAATGCGCCGGCCATGGTTGGCATGGCCAGAAAAAACGAAAACTCGGCAGCCGACCGTTTGTCTGCGCCCATCAGCAGCGCGCCGACAATGGTCGCGCCCGAACGGGAGGTACCGGGAATCATCGCCAGGCATTGGAACAGCCCGATCTTGAAACACAGTCCAATCGGGTAATCCATCACGTCGTGATGCCGTGGCTCCGGCGCGAGACGGTCCACCACAAGCAGAATGATGCCGCCAATGATCAGCATGATACAAACAAGCATCGGTGTTTCGAAAAGAACTGTCTTGATGAAGTCGTGACCGAGCGCCCCGATTACCGCTGCTGGCAGGAATGCTACAAGGATGCCGTACACGAATCGCCGCGTATTGGCGTCGCGCGGAAAATCGAGGAGCATCGTCCACAACCGCGAGAAATAGACCGACAGGATGGCCAGGATAGCGCCAAGCTGGATCAGCACCTCGAATGCCTTGCCGGTGGATTTGAAACCGAGGAAATGTCCGGCAAGCAGAATATGTCCGGTCGACGAAACGGGAATGAACTCGGTTAGACCTTCAAGCAGACCGAGTAGCAGGGCTGCGGTAATCGACTGGTCTTCCATGTGGTCTCCGCGACCCCCGAAATTTGCCGTTCTTGCCAGCGCTACGGAGGTTCCCTATAGCTGCACCCGTTGCCGCCGGTGTTCGGGAATCACCCGGGCGAGACATATCGGCCCGGCAGGAAAATAGCCATAGTTCATCGCATTGTACTGATTGCATGCTGACCCTGTATCACCATCCGCTCATCGCATCGTGCCGTTTCATTCGCCTTGTTCTGGGCGAATACGGCGAAGAAGTCTCGTTGGCCGAGGAAAAGCCCTGGGAACGCCGCAAGGAATTCATCGCGCTCAATCCGGCCGGAACGATGCCGGTCCTAGTTGCCGAAGGTGGTGCGGCCATAAGCGGCTTCACGGTTATCGCGGAATATCTCGACGAAACCCGCGGCGCGCTGATGCGCGGACGGCGCCTGTTTGCCGACGACCCGTTGGAGCGCGCCGAAATACGCCGCCTGGTCGACTGGTACCTGATCAAGGCGGAAAACGACGTGACGCGTTATCTGGTGCGCGAACGGGCTTTCAAGCAGATGATGCCGGGCTCCGCAGGCGGTGGGGCGCCTGATTCCTCGGTACTGCGCGCCGCACGCGCCAATATAAAGCAGCACCTCAAATACACTTCCTGGCTTGCCAGCCGCTCCAACTGGCTCGGTGGTGAGCGTCTGTCCTATGCCGACATGGCTGCCGGTGCGTCGTTATCCTGTCTGGATTATCTTGGCGAAATCGACTGGGCGGCCTATCCGGTGGCGCGCGACTGGTATCAGCGATTGAAGTCCCGCCCGTCCTTCCGACCAATTCTGGCCGACCGTGTGCGGGGCCTGCCACCGGTTTCGCACTATCCAGATCTTGATTTCTGATGTCCGCCCCCTCGCTTCGCCAATGGATTGCGGCGGAGGCCAGCGCCGAGGGACTTGATGCGGTTGCCGTCGTTTCCGCCAGATCGCTGCGAGATGTTTCCGGCGATCTTCGAGCCTATCTCGCCATGGGATATCACGGCACGATGGACTGGATGCACGAAACTGAGAGCCGTCGTGGCAGTCCCCATTCTTTGTGGCCCGAGGTCGAAACCATTATCGTCTTCGCGATGAACTACGGGCCCGAGGACGATCCACTGGCCAAACTTGCCAGGCGCGACCGCGCAGCGATCTCGGTCTACGCGCAGAACCGCGACTATCACGATCTGATCAAGGGCCGGTTGAAGACGATTGCCGCGCGGCTTGCCAGCCGCACCGGCGCCGGCGTCAAGGTATTCGTCGATACCGCACCGGTCATGGAAAAGCCGCTTGCCGCCGCTGCCGGCATCGGCTGGCAGGGCAAGCACACCAATCTAGTTAGCCGGGAGCATGGTTCCTGGTTGTTCCTGGGTTCCATATTCACCACCGCGGTCATCGAGCCGGACGAACCCGAAAGCGACCATTGCGGTTCATGCCGGGCTTGCCTCGATATCTGCCCGACAAATGCGTTTCCCGCGCCGTACCAGATCGATGCGCGCCGTTGTATCTCCTATCTGACGATCGAGCACAAAGGCCCTATCGCGCGCGAATTCCGAAAGGCCATGGGAAATCGCGTCTTTGGCTGCGACGATTGCCTTGCGGTCTGTCCGTGGAACAAATTCGCAGCCGTTGCCCGGGAGGCGAAGCTTAAGGCCCGCGACGAACTGCGGGCGCCGCGCCTTGCCGACCTGCTGCAGCTCGACGACGCGGCATTTCGCAAACTGTTTTCCGGTTCACCGGTAAAACGTATCGGGCGCGACCGCTTCATTCGCAATTGTCTGATCGCCGCCGGCAACGCGTCGAGTCCCGACCTGGCCCAATCCTGCCTGGCACTTCTGGACGATACCTCGCCGCTGGTGCGCGGCGCCGCCGTCTGGGCATTGTCG
>JBFIBB010000303.1:0-3308 GCA_041582695.1 Rhizobiaceae bacterium | reverse complement strand
TCGGCAATTGGATCAGCCTGTTTCGCTGAATGACGAGGCGATGACCGGATCGCCCAATAAGCCTCGCCAAGATGATGACAGACAAAGCGCTAACTTCCGAGGCGCCAGAGCCTGCTTGGGTGCGAAACGTCGAATACCGTCACTTCTGCACAACGCCCGAATTGTTACTCCGTTTTGCGAGTAGATCAGCTCATTCCACCGCTCGTCGGCGCGGGAAAAACCTGTTCTCATCAATTTCCACCCACGCATGGCAATCCCTCACACCAAAGGCCGAACAGCGGCCGTCAGTGATCGGGAATAATCTGCTCATCCGTGCGGGTGACGATTTGCAGTTCGCTGTTTGGCGCCGTCGCCTTTTCTGGCAGTCGCTCCTGCGGTTCCGGATAAAACATTGGTTCGGTGCGATCCAGGTTTGGTTCAAAAGGTAAATGCGCGAGGGTTGCGCCGCCCTCAATTTCAGCTTCCCGGTTTGCTTCATGCAACTGGCGGGCCAGGGTTTGGTTCCACGGCAAGGCATACGCGCGAGGTTCATCCATGTTTTCAAGGATAAGCCAAACGTAAATCGCCTTGTCCTCGACAATGTGGGAGCCGACTACAATCGCGTTCTCCACATTGCGGTTTATGAACTCAATGTCGATCGGTTTGGGTCTGCTCAGGAGTTCCGCGAACGATACGTAGCCAATCGGGAGAAATGCAATCATTGCCGCAACGGCGCCGACCTTTGTCCAGAGCGCTCGTGGCGACCAAATTCCGATGTTTGCAAGCACGGCCGCGATCAGTGCAGCCAGGCAGAACAAGATCAGCATCTCGCTCATGACGCGCGCCTGGCTCGCAGCGCCTTCGGCAAGGTATGGACGCTGCCTTCCCGCAACTTGCCGGCCTCGTCGAGCGCAAAACGGAAAGCAGTCAGTTCCTGACCCAGCGTCTTCAACAGAACCGACGTTGCAAGTATCTGTGTTGTCGGTTCGCTCGGGCTCATTTTGACGCTGACGACAACATCGACCGGAATCGGATGGAAATCGTTTAATTGGCGATAGAGGTGAACATTGACGGTATATTCGCCGGCCGGCACGCCGCGGCTATAGGAGACTTCGTAGTTGAGCTTGGTTGCGTCGGACATATGACCCAGGTCGTCGCGCAACAGGTTGAAGGTCCTGCCGCCTTTGTTGGAATAGCCAACCGGGATATCGCCGGGCGCCTGAACCCACAGGTCGACATCCGCATCGATTTCGTCGGGCCAGCGCATTTCGACAATCACGTTACCGGGGCTCGCCACCTCCTCTTCGGCTTTGGCGGGAGGATTGAGGTGGGGCAGCAGCATCAAAACAACTGCGACAAATCCGACCAACGCCAGGAAAACCACATCGCGAAAGACCGTGTCGGCGCTGTCGCTGTCGTCAAGGAAGTCAATCCCCGGCATTGCGCTCTCCAAACTCCTGGATGGCGGTGATCAGTTTGACCGTTCCACCGGCGAGAAGTTGGTAGTTGACCATCAGCCAGATGTTGAGAATCGACCCTACCAATGTTGTGTAGAGGGCAGTCGACATTCCGGAAATCAGCGTGGAAACCATCGGCCCGATTGCATCGATATCGGCGGCCGCTTCGGGATTTACTCCGGCTAGCGCGATGATGAATCCGATCACGGTGCCGATAAGGCCAAGAAGCACAAGGCTGCCCGCTATATGCCGGACTGCGACAATGCTTTGCGATAGTTTGAGCCGCAACGCTCCGGCGATTATTGTCCGGCTGCCGGCAGAACAGCCGCGCATTTTGGCAATGTATGCGGCCGCAATGGAAGGCGTGAGCGGATCGAAGCTTCTGACGCGATTTAGTTCGGTACTGACCTTAAGGATTTTCCGAGTGCAGAGCGCCATTCCGCAAACGAAGACTACAAATATTGCCACGGATAGATACGTTTCATCCGCGGCAATGACCTGACCTACAAGCCCTTGTATCCAGGCAACTGAAAGCAAGGCAATTCCCAGGGCATTCACAAGCGCAAAGCGGAGCACCAGCAGATAGCGATAATGATCGTCGCCGCTTTGGCGCTGCAACTCGGCCAGCCATGCAATGTGCCGAATGGAAGGTCCAAACGTAGCGTGTTCCGCCTCAGACGAGACCGGAACCCGTTGTTCGAGCATTTCAGCAGATGTACCTGCGGCCATGGCCTGTCTCCTGGCCGATGCTCCCGTCAACAGTTCTCTGATTGTCAGTGTCTGCCGGGTTCTCCGCTGCGATGTCGGTTTCCTTACCGGATACGACGATCGTTAATCGGCCATGTGGCACAAAGGCTGCGCTCTTATAGTTAACAATCCGTTATCCGCCGATCGCATCCGACCTGCCGATATCGCGGCATCCAATGACCTGGAACGCAGCATCGATGTACCTTGCCTGAGATTTCTGATTTGTCATCGCACCTTGCTGGCTTCGATAATCAAGAACCCTTCGTTGTCGAAAAGCTGAAATCGTTCCGAAAGGCGCGGACTTCAGACTGACCATCCTCAGAGGTTTCAGGGCAAGGGCGAGCTAGTGGTCGGCAAAAAGCTAAAGCTTGGTACTCCCAAGGGGACTACCAATTTCTCGCAAAATCAAGGGCATAGCAGCTTCAAACCTGCAGAATCACGTCCTTGATTTCGCAGGATTTTTTCCCGATTCTTCAAACCTGTTTACCCAGCGAAGCAATGTTCCTAATCGACTCTTCCCGATCATCTCCCCGTCGACCCCTCGCTATATCTGAATTGCGCAGCGAATTCTTGCTGCATGATTAGTGAGGATCAAACCGATGAAGAAAAAGACCGGCAGACCGTATGCCGACACTCGTCTCGCCAGGTTTCTGGCGAAACGCATACTCGAACTGAAACCGCGCAAGAGCCAGCTTGAAATCGCCACCGAGGCCGGCTTTATCCATCCCAACAAGCTGTCGATGTTCAAGAACGGGTCGAGCAAGCTTCCACTTGATCGCGTCATGGGGCTTGCTCGAGCCTTGGAGTGCGATCCAGCACTTTTGTTCCTGATGGCGCTCGAGCAGCTCAACGGCGATACAACTGATCTTGCCGTCCGGCAGATTTTCGGGACACTGGTGACGCGCAACGAAGTCGCGTGGCTCGAAGAAATCCGCAATGCATCCGATCATACTGATCCCGGACTGACAATGAGGGCGCGGGCTGCGATCAGGGGAGTGTTCGGCAAATAATGGTTCAGATGAGCCAGAAATCCACTCTTCCGCAATCAAACCAGATTGCCCTGGCGACGCTCTGCAAAGGATCGTTACGCGCAATCGCGCAAACTCGTCGATCTTTCAATCCGGC
>JBFIBB010000302.1:0-3347 GCA_041582695.1 Rhizobiaceae bacterium | reverse complement strand
GATGGACCGCCGTCGACGAAGAGCTTTTCCTTGTGGGTGCCGTCTGAGCGAAGGCTGGCTGCGAGAATGCCCCGATCGGCAACCGTGCCATCGCCTTCTGCCGCCTCGAGCACGACCGCGCCGGCGCCGTCGCCAAAAAGCACACAGGTTGACCTGTCGGTCCAGTCGAGAATCCGCGAAAACGTTTCCGCGCCGATGACAAGCACGCGCCTTGCCGCACCGCCGCGGATGTGGAGGTCGGCGGTCTCCACGGCGTATACGAACCCGCTGCAAACCGCCTGTATGTCGAAGGCAAATCCGTGCAGCATCCCGAGACGCTTTTGAATGTCCACCGCCGTTGCCGGAAACGTGTTGTCAGGTGTCGAGGTGGCAACGATGATCGTATCGACGTCATCCGGCGTAAGGCCGGCGTTCTGCAATGCCATGCGTGCCGCAGCCTCGCCGAGCGAGGCCGTGGTTTCACCCTCGCCGGCGATATAGCGGCGCTTGATGCCGGTTCGCTGCACGATCCAGGCATCGGAAGTATCGACTAGGCCTTCCAGTTCGGCGTTGTCCAGCGCGCGACGCGGCAAGGCAGAGCCGACGCCCCTGACGACAGATCTGATCAATGCTCCACCCCTACCGTCCGGGCGCGCCGTCGCCGGAGGTCACTCCAACCGATTCCGGCAACGCGCCAAAAATTTCCAGATCAGTCCGAATCTTTTGCAGCAGACCGTTTCGGACCATGTCATAACCAAGTTCGATTGCCGCGGCAAAACCTTCATCGTCGGCTCCGCCATGACTCTTGACGACAATACCGTTCATGCCGAGAAAAACACCGCCATTGGCTTTTCGCACATCCATTTTCTCCCGCAGGCTGCGGAACGCGTTCTGTGCGAAGAAAAATCCGATCCTCGCCATAAGCGTGCGGCTCATCGCGGCTCGCAGGTATTCGCTGATTTGCTTGGCGGTACCTTCGGCCGATTTGAGTGCGATGTTCCCGGAGAAACCTTCGGTTACCACGACATCGACGGTTCCCTTGCCGATATCGTCGCCCTCGACGAACCCCATATAGCGCATCGAGGCAAGGTTTGCGGCCCGCAGCATCGCGCCGGCCTCCTTGACCTCTTCCTGCCCCTTGATCTCTTCAACGCCAACATTCAAGAGACCGAGCGTCGGCTTGTCGATCTCGAACAAGGCACGGGCCATGGCGGCTCCGAGAATGGCGAAGTCGACCAGTTGGCGGGCGCCTGCGCCGATGGTCGCTCCAACATCCAGAACGACGCTCTCGGCCCTGATCGTCGGCCATATCGCGGCTATGGCGGGCCGTTCGATGCCCTGCATCATGCGCAGGCAGAATTTGGACATCGCCATCAGCGCGCCGGTGTTGCCGGCTGAAATGCAGACGTCCGCCTGCCCATCCTTGACCGCCTCGATCGCCTTCCACATGGACGAAACCTTGCGGCCGTGGCGCAGCGCCTGGCTCGGCTTGTCATCCATGCGAACCGCGACGTCGCAGTGAACGAATTCGGAGGCATCGCGGACGCGGGGAAACTTCTCGAGCATCGGTTCGACCGCTTCCTGCCGGCCGAAAATGACGAATCGAACATCGTCACGCCGCTCAAGCACCTTGAGAATACCTGGAATCACGACATCAGGGCCGTGGTCGCCACCCATCGCATCAACAGAAATCCTGATCACGCCTGGCCTTCCAAGTCTTGCCTCCAGCAGCGTTGCCGTAAAGTCATCGAAAAATAGCGGTTTTCCGGTCCCGTACAACCGTTATCCGCGCCAAAAGGCAGACAACAGTGGATTACCGGCCTCTCTTCCACGCGGCGAGACCCGCAAACGGGTTGGTTGGATCGATTTCCCCATCGCCTGACTGTTTTCCGCGCAGCGCGGCGCCTTCGATCCGCGGGTAAGGGTCTATCGCAAGCGAGAAATACTCTTCGGCAATTGCCCCGGCATCGATCGTTTCGCCTGAGAAGGTATCGGGTTCGTCGGGTCCTTCCGCTTCCAGCGTCAGTTCACCGCCCCGGATGGCGAAAGGATCGAGATCCGACCTCTCGGGAACGAGGATGAGATCGATTTCCTCATCGATTGTCGCCTCGACCGGTTCGAGCGTCACAACGCATTGCTGTGTTATCTCAGCCATCACCTTGCCGGTCAGACGGACACTGTCCTGATTCCAGTTCATGGCTCGAAGCGAGACCGTATACGATGCGACGCCCTGCAAGCCGTGCAAGCGCGCGAGCGCCTTTCGTTGTTCGGTGTCGGCCTGAATTTCGATTGCCGTACCCGCCTTCGGGATTGCGCGCACCCGAACAAGGGCGGAAACCGGACTTGAACTCTCACCGGTGCTCATGCGGACCCTCCGGGCCGGCCCGCGGCGAATTCCAGCTTTCCTTTCAGAATATCGTCAACGCCCTGCGCTCCCAAGCGCGCATGCATTGCTTCGACCTCGACCGCTAGCGCAGCAGCACCGCTCCAATCGTCTAACTGCGGGCAGACATTACGCGCGAGTGCGGCGGCGAGTGCTTCCTGATCGCCAGTGTCCAAAGCCGCGCCATAGGATGCGGCCCGGCCGTAGAACATCCTGGCGAGCTTCTTCATGCGCTTTGGAATGCCGATATCGCCGATCCCGAGCTCCCGCAAAGAGTGATCGACGTCCTGGAAGAACATGTCGGTCACCTCTTGCGCCAAGGCAGCGGCCGGTCCTCGTTCGCCGCGCATGCGGTGAAGAAAGAGAAACATGTGCAACGACAGCATCTCGAACCGGCCGAGCGGCGTATCTGGAACGCCGAGGCCGGAATAATATTCCGGCTGCCGCGCGGCCGCCACGATTCGATCGTAGAGCGAGTTCGCGATCGCGCGGTTGGCACGGGCGGCAGAGCCGAACAGATGCTTGAACATGGTTATCCGTTTCGCGAATACCGGCGCCTTTGCAGGGGCAGGCACAGAAGTGTCTGAGGTTCAGGTTGCATCGGCGATGAAGCTGGTTTACCGAGTTTGCCGTCGGGCGCAAGCCGCGTCCGATACGAAAATGTGGAGATAACAGTGGGCATACGCAAGTCCGGGTCCGGGGCAATGAGTTTGATGCCGCTGGCGGCGCTTGGCGCCGTCCTGGCACTGGCGGGGTGCAACGTCACCGACACGCTCAATCCACGTTCGACGCTGACCCAGGGTTATGTCGTCGATCCGGAGGCGCTTGAGCTTGTACCGGTCGGTTCCAGCCGCGAACAGGTGCTGCTGGCTTTGGGCACGCCTTCCACGACGGCCACATTTGACAACGAAACCTACTATTACATCTCGCAAACGCGGGTAAAGGGCGCCGAGTTCATGCGGCCGAAACTCGTCGACCAGCGCGT
>JBFIBB010000301.1:0-3512 GCA_041582695.1 Rhizobiaceae bacterium | reverse complement strand
CGGCCTCAGTCCGGAAAAATTCCCGTTTGCCGCAATCAATCAAATCAGAATTGGCGGAAAAAACGTCACCGCGTTCCGTATCTCCTATGTCGGCGAGCAGGGCTGGGAGCTGCACTTTGACTACGACGACGGCTTGACTCTGTGGGACGCGCTGCACGCGAAGGGCGTCACGCCGGTGGGCGTGGAGACCTACGCCAACAGCCGGCGCCTGGAAAAGAGCCTGAGGCTGCAGAACGCGGATCTTCTGACCGAGTACAATCTCTACGAGGCCGATCTAGCGCGTCCGAAGGTCAAGGAAGCCGATTTCCGCGGCAAGGCCAAGCATCTGGAATACCGCGCGCGTGATCACCAGCCTGCCATGTTGTGCACGCTGGTGATGGACGAGAACACCGATGCCGATGGCGTAGCCCGCTATCCCGTAGGCATCTGCCCGATCCTCGACCCGGGCACCGGCAATACCCTGATGGATGCACTCGGCCGGCGTTCCTACACGACTTCGATCGTGTACGGGCCAAATATCGGCAAGAATATCGCGCTCGGCTATCTGCCGCATGAATACGCCAGCGAGGGCCGCAAGCTGAAGATCGAGTATTTCGGCGAACATTATCCGGTTACCGTGGCGGGTGTCGGCTACAAGCCGCTCTACGATCCTGAAAACCTGAAACCGCGTAGTTGATCCGACGGCGCACGATCATGTGAGCGCGCAGATGTTTTCAATCGGGCCGGGTTCCGGCATGATCGGTCATGCTCCGATTTGCCGGAATGACAGCTCTGATGTCCGCAATAGCGATACTCGTTACTCCGGCGCGCGTGCTTGGAGAGGAAGCTGTTGACGTCGAACTTGTGCTGGCGGTCGATGTTTCGCTGTCAATGCAAAGCTTCGAACTGGAAATCCAAAGACGCGGCTATGCGGAGGCGATCGTCCATCCTGTCGTGCTTGATGCGATCGCGAAAGGCGCCTACCGAAAGATAGCGCTGACTTATGTGGAGTGGGCGGGAACGGCTTCACAGCGCACCATTGTTCCGTGGACATTGGTCGATGGACCGGCGGCAGCGCAGGCGGTTTCCCAGAAACTGTCATCGGAAATGGTAATGGGAATGCGCCGAACATCGATCGCGGGCGCGATCGACTTCGCGGCTACGCTGTTCGACGACAATGGATTCCGGGGGCTGAAACGCGTCATTGACATATCCGGAGACGGGCCGAACAACCAAGGCAGACCGGTCACGGAAGCGCGCGACGATGCGGTTGCGCAAGGTATCGTCATCAACGGACTGCCCCTGATGACCCATGACCGTTCGCCATTCGGTGCATTCGACATCGACGATCTCGACCAGTTCTATACCCATTGCGTGATCGGCGGTCTTGGCAGCTTCATGGTTCCGGTCAACGATTGGGACCAGTTTGCCGAAGCAATCAGGCGCAAGCTGATCGTGGAACTTGCCGCTGCGCCCTACGAACCGGCCGGCCCGATGCCTGTTGTCACGGTCGCCGCCGGGGCGCCCTACGACTGTCTGATTGGCGAAAAGATCTGGCAGCAGGGCCGTTGGCGTTGGGACGACAGCAACTGAACGCGTTCCAGTCGATCAGACCGACAAGAGACGTTTGCCGTCGGCGCGTTCCTGTTGCGGTGTGCGGGAGTAGAGTTCCCGGTAGCACTTCGAGAAGTGCGAGGCCGATACGAAACCGCATGCAACAGCGACTTCGACCACCGGAAGGGCGGATTGCAGAAGCAGGTGCCGGGCGCGGTCGAGGCGCAGGTCCAGATAATAGCGCGCCGGCGAACGGCCCATTTCCTGGCGGAACAGGCGCTCGATCTGCCGGCGCGACAGGCCGACATGATCGGCGATATCGAGCAGGGTGAGCGGTTCGGCGATATTGGCTTCCATCAGCTCAATGATTGAGATGACCTTCGAGTTCTGCACGCCAAGGCGGGCTCGGAGCGGCAGGCGCTGGCGGTCGCCAGGACTGCGCACACGGTCGGTCAATACCTGTTCGCATACCCGGTTCACCAGATCGTCGCCGAAATCGTCTCCGATGAGCTTGAGCATCATGTCGAGGGAAGCGGTGCCGCCAGCGCAGGTGTAGATGTTGGAATCGACCTCGAACAGATCGGAATAGACCTCGACGTTCGGATATTGTTCGGCGAAGCCAGGCAGGTTTTCCCAATGAATGGCGCAACGCTTTCCGGAAAGAAGGCCTGCTCCGGCCAGCACATATGCGCCGGTGCAGAGACCGCCAACTGAGACGCCGCGGTTATACTCCTCCCGCAGCCACGCAAAAACGGTCCGATTGACATAGTTTTCGGCGTTGATACCGGCGCACGCGACGACCATGGACGGGCGGTCGCCGCCGGTCATTCTTTTCCGCTCTTCCTCGAGGGAAGTATCGACCGAGCACACGACCCCGTTGGAGGCGCGCACGGGAGCGCCGTCGATGCTGGCGAGCCGCCACTTGTAGGCTTCGAAACCCAGCATCCTGTTGGCCGAACGCAGCGGGTCGATAGCCGTGGCGAACGCGATCATCGTGAAATCGGGTACAAGAAAAAAAACAACGGATCGGCGTATGTCCGAATTCGCGTTCAATGCTTTTCTCCATCTGCACCTGCTTTGCAGGCGCACCAGCCGAGTTAGCGTCAACAGGAAATGCCGGGGATGTCAATGCAGCGGTCATTTGCGTTGCGATTGACAATGAAGAAAAATACCCCGGCTCGATACAAACCGGGGTAGTTCAGGGAGAATGGGGCTGGTGGTCAGGCGAGCGGATGGCCGAGACGGGCAGCCGCGACGGCGCCGGTCTGTCCCGGCATGGTTTCGGCCAGTCGCTTGCGCTCGATGACGGTTGTGAGGGTCGAGGGAGCTGAGAAGGCGAAATAGCGTGCGAAGAATTTCATGACATGTTCCCTTTCATCGGGGTTTCCCGGGGAGGATCGATTCGCGCCCGCCCGGCAATTGGCTCTGGCTGTCAAATAGGATCACATCGGGAAATTTGACGATTGAAATGCGAAGCGGCGCATCACAAATGCGACACGTTGCTGTTGCGCAACGCTAACTGTTCAAGATAACCCAATGAAATCAATATTTAGGCTGCCTTTTTCGAGGTATGCAGCGCGTGCGTCGGATGTATGCACGCGCTGCATGGCTATGCTCGTCACAGGGACCGTGGCTGCTGGTTGATACGGCGGGTTTGTTCGCCGCCCGGCCAGCCGATATCCTTTTGAATTTCCTCCGGCAGGGACCTGATCAGCCAGTAGGTGCGAAGATTTTCCCGAGCTGCGCGGCGCTCCTCGGAATTGAAGTTGAAGATCGAAAACCACGACATTTCATTTCCTTTCACTTCTGCTCGTTAGCGTTTGAATCAGTCCGGTGCATCCGATGACCGTGGATTGACAAATAGTGTTTTTTGGCGTTCAATCAAACGAAATGAAATGAACGCTTCAGTCAGAATAATTGAAAGATGGATCGATGAACGTCCCCGTAAAACTCCCCGTGCCCCTGCTTGAACCAGATGT
>JBFIBB010000300.1:0-3549 GCA_041582695.1 Rhizobiaceae bacterium | reverse complement strand
GCATGGACGAGGCATCCCAGGTCGTGCGGATGTTCCACGATCATTACAATCTCGATCTGAAATGCGTCGACGCTTCGGACGAGTTCCTGTCCGCCCTCGACGGCGTCGCCGATCCGGAATCCAAACGCAAGATCATTGGCCGTCTGTTCATCGAGGTGTTCGAGCGCGAAGCAAGGGACTTGGCGGAACACGGCCGCAAGGCGGATTTCCTCGCCCAGGGAACGCTTTATCCCGATGTCATAGAAAGCGTTTCGTTCACCGGCGGTCCGTCGGTCACGATCAAGAGCCATCACAATGTCGGCGGCCTGCCGGAGCGCATGCACATGCAACTGGTCGAGCCGCTGCGCGAGCTGTTCAAGGACGAGGTGCGCGCCCTCGGCCGCGAGCTCGGCCTGCCCGAGAGCTTTATCGGCCGCCACCCCTTCCCCGGCCCCGGACTGGCAATCCGCCTGCCTGGAGGCGTTACCCGCGAGAAGCTGCGCATCCTGCGCGAGGCGGACGCCATCTATCTCGACGAGATCCGCAAGGCCGGCCTCTACGACAGCATATGGCAGGCCTTTGCCGTGCTGCTGCCGGTGCAGACGGTTGGCGTCATGGGAGACGGCCGCACCTACGAGTTTGTCTGCGCGCTGCGCGCCGTCACCTCGGTCGACGGCATGACCGCCGACTTCTTTCCCTACGACATGAATTTCCTGGGCCGGGCCGCCACGCGCATCATCAACGAGGTCCGCGGCATCAACCGCGTCGTCTACGACGTGACCAGCAAACCGCCCGGCACAATCGAGTGGGAGTGACGGACGGCTGGCGCCACATCGGTGACGGTGAGCCGCCAGTTGGACCGCAAGTCCAAATCGACGATCCGGCGAATCGTCGCCAGGCGAGCCGAACGCCGGGACATTGCCGGAGGCAATGGGGACCGGGCAAGCGAACCATCATGCGACGAGATGCGGTTGCCCTCGGCGTCCAGCACCCAGCTTTCAAGCCCTGAGCTTGCCGAAGGGTCGGTGACCTCCGTCAGCCGCTCGATGGCGATCGGGTTCGTCTTTAGGTACCTGCGCGAAATGTCGCATTTGAAAGGACCCGAAAGTCAATAATTTGCAAGTCTGGGGGCAATGGGCGGAGTCCAAGCCGACGGAACGCCCGTTCGACAGCAACACCGGAGCCCGATCCTTGGTCAGCGCGCAAAGAAATCTCTGGCAGGAAACGCTGGACCGACGGATCGACTGCGAACCGCTGCGCGGGCAGACCGAAGCCGACATCGTGGTGATCGGCGGCGGTTTTACTGGCCTTTCGGCCGCCCTTCACATCGCAAAGCTGGGCGCGACCGTTTGCGTGCTGGAAGCGCAAACCGTCGGTTTCGGCGGTTCCGGGCGCAATGTTGGCTACGTCAATGCCGGTTTGTGGACGCCGCCCGACGATGTCGAAGCGTTGCTGGGCAAGCTGGTGGGCGCCAGATTGAACGCGATCCTCGCCAACGGCCCGCAAACCGTTTTCGATCTCATCGAAGAGCATCAGATAAGGTGCAATGCCGTCAGGCAGGCAACGATGCACTACGCAGAAACGCCGGCCGGCGTTCGCGAACTGAAATCGCGCTACGACCAGCAGATCGCCCGCAGCGCGCCTGTCAGGCTGCTGGGACGGGAAGAGGCGGCCGAACGGACCGGTTCCGATAGGGTACTTGCGGCATTGTGGGACCCGCGCGCAGGCACTATCCAGCCGCTTGCCTATGCGCAGGGGCTTGCCGCTGCCGCAAAGGCGGCCGGCGCACGCATTTTCGAGAATTCACCGGTCGAATCATACAGGCGCGAGGGCGGAAAATGGGTCGTCGCGACGCCCGGCGGAAACGTGGTCGCCAGCAGGCTCATTCAGGCGACCAACGCCTATGGCGTCGGCAGGGCGGGCGCAAACGAGTTCATCCCGGTCCACTATTTTCAGATGGCGACGAAACCGTTGCCGGACAAACTGCTTGAAAGGATACTGCCCGGCCGGGAGGGATGCTGGGATTGCGCAACGGTGATGTCGTCATTCCGGCTCGATCGCGAAGGCCGCTTCATGATTGGCGCAGTCGGCAATCTCGAGCACGGCGCAAGTTCTGTTCACCGGTCCTGGGCAAGGCGTAAGATGGCTTCGCTTTTTCCCGAACTGGCCGGCATGGAGTTCGAGTACGCCTGGTCGGGCTGTATCGCGTTCACTTCCGACCACCTGCCCAAGGTCCTGCGGATCGGCCCTGGCGCCATTTCCATCTACGGCTACAGCGGGCGCGGCATATCGCCCGGCACGGTATTCGGCAAATGCGCCGCCGAATGGGCGACAAGCGGCGGCGAAGCCGCCTTCCCTGTACCCCTTGCCGATGCCGCGCCCGAACGGTTCAAGGGTCCGATGGCCCTCTACTACGAGGCGGGATCGGTGCTGACCCATCTCGTCTCCAACCGGTTTTCGTGAACCCGCCCGGGCACGGGTCACTCGATCATCGTGCTCGGCAGGAACAGCGATATTTCGGGAAATGCGACCAGTATCGCAAGCGTGACGAGCATGGTGATCCAGAAAGGAACCACGCCGGCAAAGATGGTGCTGAGCGAGACGTTTTCCGCCACTGACCGCACAATGAACACATTCAGCCCGACCGGCGGCGAGATCAGCCCCATCTCCAGCGTCAGCACAACAAGGACGCCGAACCAGATCGGATCGATGCCCATCGCGCTGATGACAGGAAAGAAAATCGGCAGCGTCAGCACCATCATCGCGAAACCTTCCAGGAAGCAGCCCAGCACCAGATAGGTTGCCAGGATCAGCACAAGCGCGCCGTAGCTGGACAGGCCCAGCCCGGTTATGAATTCGCCGATGAACTGCGGGATCTGGCTGAGCGCCAGAAACGGGTTCAGGAGATGAGCCGCAATCAGGATCAGCATCACGGTGGCCGTGGTGACAATCGATTCGCGCGCAACCCGCCAGAGATCGCCGAGGGTAAGGTTGTGACCGAGAAACCCGAGCGCGATTACAAGACCGGCGCCCACTGCCGCTGCTTCGACGGGCGAGAAATATCCGCCATAGATCCCCCCGATTGTGACAACGATGATCGCAATGATCGGCAATGCGCCAATCATCGCAACCAGTTTCTGGCGCATGCTGGTGACCGGTCCGGTGGGACCCATCGCCGGACGGACCCAGCAAATGAGGGTGACGGTAACCACAAACAGCACCAGCAGCAGAATTCCCGGCAGCACGCCGGCAAGAAACAGCCGCCCGATCGACTGGTCTGTCAGGATGGCGTAGATAACGAAACCGGTCGATGGAGGGATGAGAATGCCGAGCGTACCGCCGGCGGCAACGACACCGGTCGATAGTCTGTGATCGTAGTTGAACCGGTCCATCTCCGCGAGCGCGACCTTGCCCATGGTCAGCGCCGAAGCGACCGATGAGCCGGATAGCGCCGCAAAACCGCCGCAGCCAATCACCGTTGCCGATGCCAGACCGCCACGCACCTGGCCGATCACCGCATAGGCCGCATCGTACAGGCGGCGGCTCATCCCGGTTGTCGATGCGACATTG
>JBFIBB010000299.1:0-3569 GCA_041582695.1 Rhizobiaceae bacterium | reverse complement strand
CGAAGATGCAGGCGTCCAGTTTATTGAGGAAAACGGCGGCGGGCCGGGGGTGCGTTTGAAGGGTCTAACGTAGACCTGTTCGCTGTCGTTCGCAGCGGTATATTCGACGGTTATTCGACGATTTACGAAAAATTCGGCCAAGTCTTTGAAAAGATTGGCACGCCCAACGGGACTCGAACCCGTGTTTCCGCCGTGAAAGGGCGGCGTCCTAGACCGCTAGACGATGGGCGCCTGGCCGAGCCGCCTTATAGTGGGGTAATCCCGGCGCGGCAACCCAAATGAAGTAGGTTGATCAAATAATTTCTGCGGTAGCGAGCTTGCCGGCAAAGGGCGCGCAGTTGACGATTGAAACGGCCTCAGCTGCTGCTTTTCCTGCGGCGGCAGCGCCAGTTCCAGTCGCGCTCAGGACCGACATCGATATGGACCGAATTCGTGTGGCAATAGGTGCCCACGCCGCCGCGTCCCGGCATGGAGCGCAGGTACTTTGCCAATTCCCACTTCGTCACGCCGTCGATCTGTATATCGGCTGCCGCGCAGTACATGTGCAGCGAGTTGCGAGCGCCGCGCGCCTTGGCGTTGTAAGCCGGGCTGCGATAGCCGGACGTCACCACGACACGCTTGCCGTAATGGCGCTCGACCTGCTTCAGCACGCCCACTAGCGCCGGCTTGAGGCAGGCGACGTCGACGCCCTCGCGTTGGGTGAGCAAGCCGTTTGGCGCCAGGCGGGCCAATCCGGCCGCAGACGCCACGTGATAGGAGCCGTCATCTTCGTTCAAATCGACATCGCTGTCGTCGTCGAGGCCGGATTTTCGAGTGATTTCGAAAAGGTTGCCGTCGGTTCTGACGCCGGGAAGAGCGTCTCCGCCGAGCGAGGCCTTGATAATCTGCACTTCCGGCTTATCCATTGGGGCAGGGGCCACGCTTGCCAGCACAACTTCCCGATTTGCCGGCTTTTTCGCCGCAATCTCAACAGCCGGTTTCGGTGTCCAAAGCGCCGACAGGAAGCCGCGTTTCTTTGCTGGCGCGGGTTGCAGCATCGCGACCTGCGGTGCGGGCTCGGCCTGTTCGCCGGTTTCGGTAGGCACGGAGCCGGTGTTGTCCGCCGCTTCGGTCTCTTCTACCTCTGCCGTGGCTACGGCCTCGGCGGCCGGCGGTTCATCCGTTGCGGGTTCCGCTGCAGCCACTTCTTCCTCGACAACAGCTTCGGATCTCAACGGGTTGTCCGACGGAACCACCGACAAGGCGTCGGGCATGATGACCTGGCCGCTCGAGAAAGCATTGTCGTCGAAATCCGGTGAGGTGGTTTCACCTACCGATGCAATGGCGAGTTCGAGAGGCGGGACATTTCCGGACGTGCATGAGGCAAGCAAGACAGCCGCGCCCGCAACCATCACCATGCGCGCATATGCGCCGCGACTACGCGTTTCACCGGCTGTCAATCCGTGAACCCCTTCACTCGTCCCATCGCGAATCGCGATGCACCCGAAATTTGGCGGAAAACCTTACCGCCCCGTTAATCCCAAAAATTGCGCCTGGAAGTTACTGTCACCCCGCCCGACCAAGCGTCATTAGTATGTACTACCGGCGCTATTGCTCAAATGAGGCAAGAACAAGGACGCGCCACAAGTTTGTCACGCGCCGGTGATTCCCGTCCCGGCAATGCATGTCGCCTACACGCGGACCTTAACATATTCTCCAGGCGCGTCACCAAGGGAAATGCCTTTTTTTCCGCCCACCGGCCTGGCGTCGACCTTCTTCGAATTGTGCGACTTGATCCAGTCATGCCAGTGGGGCCACCAAGAGCCCGGATGTTCCTGGGCGTTGCTGGTCCAATGCTCGAAATCCCCTTCGGGCACGCCTCCGGTCCAGTACTGGTATTTGTTTGCCGCCGGCGGATTGATGACACCGGCGATGTGGCCGGAACCGGCCATGACGTATTCGACATCGCCGCCGAAAAGCCCGCAGCCGACAAACACCGACTTGGCCGGAGCAATATGGTCTTCCTTCGAGGCCAGGTTGTAGATCGGAATCTTCACGTCCTTCAGCGATATCTTCTTGCCATCGAGGACCATGCGGCCCTGTGACAGCTTGTTGTCGAGATAACAGTTGCGCAGGTAGAAGGAGTGGTTGGCGGCAGTCATCCGCGTGGAATCGGAGTTCCAATACAGCAGATCGAATGCCATCGGCTTCTTGCCGCGCATGTAGTTGTTGACCACATAAGGCCAGATCAGTTCGCTGGAGCGCAGCATGTTGAAGGCCATGGCCATCTTGGTTCCGTCGAGGTAGCCCTTGCCGCGCATCGATCGCTCGATCGCCTTGACCTGCTCTTCATCGACGAAAACCTTGAGGTCGCCGCCGTGGGTGAAGTCGACCTGCGTGGTAAAAAGCGTCGCTGTCTTGACGCGCTTGTCTCCGCGTTTGGCCATCAGCGCCAGCGCTGCCGCAAGCAGCGTGCCGCCAACGCAATAGCCGATCATGTTGAACGATTTCTCGCCGGTCATTTTCTCGGCGGTGTCGAGCGCGAACCCTATTCCGTCGCGGATGTAGTCTTCCCAGGCGCATTCGGCATGGCGCTTATCCGGATTGACCCAGGATATCACGAAAACCGTATGCCCCTGGTCAACCGCCCATTTGATGAAGGACTTCTCCGGGTTCAGGTCGAGAATGTAGAACTTGTTGATCCAGGGCGGGCAGATCACCAGCGGCCGTTTCAGCACCTTTTCCGTGCTTGCCTCATACTGGATGATTTCAGCAAGCTTGCTGCGCGCGACGACCTTGCCCGGCGGGGTGGCGATGTTGCGCCCAACCTCGAAGCCCGACGCGTCGACCTGGCGCAATTTCAGGTCGCCGCCGCCCGCCTTGATGTCCTCGGCCAGCATGCTCAGGCCCTGCACCAGGTTCTCGCCGCTGGTTGCCACCGTCTCGCGCAGCAGTTCCGGATTTGTCATCACGAAATTGGATGGTGATAGCGCGTCGGCGACCTGCTTGACATAAAAGCGAGCCTTGATTTTCGTTGCTTCATCGAGTCCGTCCGCGTGCTCCACGAGATCGCCGGCCCAGCGCGCGGTGATCAGATAGGCCTGTTTCAGGAAATCGAAAAACGGGTTCTCCGCCCATTCGGAGTCCTTGAAACGCCGGTCGCGCTCGTCGGGGACGATCGCGCCTCCGACATTTTCACCGCTCGCCCGTCTGATAGAATTCGACCAGATGTCCATGTAGCCTGAAAACAGCCGCGTCTGGGCTTCCAGCGCGCGCGAAGGATCCGACAGCCAGTATTCGGTTACTTTCGACAGAGTCTTAGCAAGATCGGCCATCGGCTCGGCAATGGAATCCTTGGCCTCGCCTTTTTCCAGCGGTTTTGCCCATTCAGCAGCCGCCTGGCTCGCCTTTTCGGCCATTTTGGCCAGATTTCGGGCAAAACCCTCCGGATCCTTGATCAGATACTGCTCCGCTTTCGTCGCCCGGTCTTTTTTTTCGTTATTGTCAGTCATTCCGGTTACTCGTCCGGTGTCGGGATTAGTTTCGACACATTATCATGCCACGATGTGTTTCGCACAACCAAGCAATTG
>JBFIBB010000298.1:0-3580 GCA_041582695.1 Rhizobiaceae bacterium | reverse complement strand
GGATCTACAATCATAGGGCGATCCCGTTGGGATCGGAAATGTCATGGCGATTCTGCTGTGGTTGTCCGCATTGCGGACAATTCAGACACTCGGCGCATTCATTCAGATGTCCGGTAAGAACGCGGCGCGACGTATGACATCCAAACTTCCGCTGCATGCGGGAATTTGTTGGGATACAGCAGTACTTCTAGGAGCGACATGCTCCAAATCGGACATTTTTCTAGCCAAAAAATTACTTCCAAAAATGCGCCCTATCGTCCTGACAGGCGGCTTTCTAACAGGTCTCCGGACTCGGCAAGGATCGGATGGGCAACCATCGAAAAGGCCGTATTGACCTGCTTGAGCGCGCGCAGGGCCTCCTGGTGGATATTGCTGGTCTCGATGCTTTCGGTCAGACCCTCGCGCAGCCGCCCAAGGTGCGAGCGTTGCAGGCGCTGCTCGACCCCACGGACACTTTCCTTTTCGGCCACCAGTTCGCGGGCATCGTCCTGGTTTCCCGTCATCATGACCTTCAGAGCCAGTTGCGTGTTCGAAAGGACCCTGTCGTGGAAATCGTCGATCTCCTGACGGCCCTCTTTGGAGAACGCGACGCCTTCCAGATCGAGCCGCCGTGCCAAGCCAACCATGTTCCGGGCGATCATGTCGGCAGCCCCTTCGAGATTGACGGCGATATTTGACAGATCCATTGACTCTTGGCTTTGGGCTTCTTCCAGCCCACCCCGGTTCAGTTTGGCCAGGTACAGCTTCACTTCGAAATGCATCTTGCGCACCAAGGCTTCGCTTTCGGTGATCGCAGCGGCCGCGGTTTCATCCCATTTCGAGAACAAACCATTCGCCGAGCGCAGCATCGCCTCGATAGTTTCGCCCATGCGCAGGATCTCGCGAGCCGCACAGGACAGGGCGCGTTCGGGATATTCCAGTGCAGATGGGTCAAGGGCGCTCAGGCCGACCCCCGTCCCGCCACCCGCGCGCGCAGCCATCATGGATTCGAACATCCGGGTAATGGGTGACAGGACGGGAAGGGCGATCAACGCCAATCCAAAGTTGAAACCCAGATGCAGGTTGATGACCTGCCGCGCCTCGGTCGCTCCGATCCAGCTTAGCGGTGGAGCGAGTATCGTGAGGACTGCTAAAAAAAGCGCCGCGCCACCGCCACGCAGAACCAGGTTCGCCACGATCATACGGCGGGCCTCGATGGGGGCCGACAGTGTCAGCAGATATGCGATCATGGAACCGCCGAGATTGGCGCCCAGTACCATCGCCACCGCCGCCGATTGCGGAAGCAGGCCCTGCGACACAAGCGTCACAAACAACAGCACGGCAGCAACACTTGAATGCACCACCCAGGCGAAGAAAGCCCCGATCACAAACGCGGTCAGGAGGTCCCCGCCCAGGTATTGCATGACCGTCCCGGCGCCTGCGCTGTCGACTAGCGGCGCGGTGGCTGCCCGGATCATGTCCAGCGAGACGAAGATCAGCGCCAGCCCAATCAGGATCCGCCCGGTTTGGCGCACCCGTCTTTGCTGTCCCCGCAGAAACAGACCGACGCCCAGCAGAAGAAGGAGCGGCACTAGAAAGGTCTGCCGCACAAGCAGGACTTGCGCGACCAGCGCCGAGCCCACATCAGCGCCCAATAGAATCGCCAGCCCTACTGCGGCCGCGATCGAACCTCCCGAGACGAAGTTCGAGACCATGATCGCGACAGCGGTCGAGCTTTGCAGCAGCATCGCGGCGCCTGTTCCGGTGGCGGCGGCCAGGATCCGGCTTTTCGTCGAACGTCTGAGCCAGAGGCGCAGGTGCACCGAGAAGGCGCGCTCGACTCCGGTCCGCACCAAGCGCACTGACCAGATCAGCAGCGCCGCGGCACCGGCGATGTGTAGAAGAAACAGCAGGACGTTGGTGTCGTCCATTGGTCAGGCCCCTGTTTTCGCGAGGCTGCGTCGGCGTTGCGTGGAGTGAAGATCAGAAATCAAAAGGTCCATCCCCCTGCGCCAACGATATCGCAGAAGACCGAAAATCTGATCCCTCTACGACGTGGATCATGTAGCCGCCAGGCTGTGTGGAGAATCCTGCCGGCGCATCGGGGCGGAAATCTGTGGTGAACGTACTGCAGAGGCTCGGCGACGCAATCGCGATGTGGCCGTCCACGCTTGCAATGATGGTGCCGTGGACGTGGCCGCAGATGATCCTGACGGACGTTGAGGCCATGCGCAGAACCTGATCAAGGCTATCGGTCCCGACCAAACCAATGGCGTCCATAAATCGGATCCCGGATGGAAATGGCGGGTGATGCAGGGCAAGCAACACAGGTCGCATCGAGGCTTCTGCCAGCGCAGAGGCCAGAAAGTCCCTTGTGCCAGGATCAAATTTACCGCCGCCTGCGCCTTCGACCAGGGTATCGAGGCCGATCAGCCGGAGACCGGGCAGATCGTGGACCCAGTTCAGTTTGCCGGTGGACGGCATGTAGGACCTATCGGCAAAAGCGGCGCGCATCGGCTCGCGCAGATCATGATTGCCGGGAATGACAAAACTTGGTGCGGGCAGACGGTCGACCTGCTGGCGAAAAGCCGCGTAACTCTTTGAGTCGCCGCGATCCGTGATATCGCCGGTGACCACTACGGCATCAATGGGGGCCAGTTTCTCCCAATCGACCAGGATCCGGTTGATCGCTGTCTCGAAAAGCTCGGCCGTATCCAGCACGCCCGACACTTTTTCGGGCGGTGTAAGAACGTGTGGATCCGACAGTTGCAGAACCCTGCCGGTCATCGTGTCCCACTGCGCCGGCAGCTCAGATCCGCAAAGTTCCTCATCACTTTATTCCGGCTCGCAGGAAGGCCTGCACGAACTGGCGCTGGAAAACCAGGAATGCGATCAGAAGCGGCGCGATCGACATCATTGTCGCTGCTGAAATCACGCTGATGTCCACGCCATTTTCCGGTGCGCCGAAAATGGACAGGCCCACAGTCAACGGACGCGTGTCCGGCGAATTGGTCACGATCAGCGGCCAGAGGAAGTTGTTCCAGTGGGTCGAGACCGAGACAAGCGCGTAGGCAAGATAGGTTGGCTTGGCCAATGGGACATAGACCCGCCACAGGATGCCGATCCAGCTGCAGCCTTCGATACGTGCGGCCTCGTGCAGTTCGATTGGCACGCCCTTGAACGCCTGCCGCATCAGGAAGATGCCAAAGGCGCTGGCCATGTAAGGCATACCGACGCCAAGAATCGTGTCGAACAGCCCGAGACGCGAGATCATCGCGTAGTTTTCGACGATCAAGACCTCGGGCAAGATGAAAAGCTGCATCAGCACCAGCACGAAAACGAAATTCTTGCCCGGGAAGTCAAGCTGGGCAAACGCAAAGCCCGCGAGCGTTGTCAGGATGAATTGGCCGATCAGGATTGTGGTCACCAGAATGAAGGTATTCAAAAAATACCGCAGCCACGGCGCGCCGTCCCAGGCGACCCGGAAGTTGTCGAGCGTCCAGGGAGAGGTCAGGTTGAAGTTCACCGCGTCGGAGGTGGAGTGAAACGCAGCCCAGAAGGCAAACACCAAGGGCGCGATCCAGATGATCGCCAGCGCGGT
>JBFIBB010000297.1:0-3591 GCA_041582695.1 Rhizobiaceae bacterium | reverse complement strand
TTTCAGCCATCTGTTCCACGATGACAGGCGCGATCCCTTCCGAGGGTTCATCCAGAAGCAGAAGTTTGGGATTGCCCATCAAAGTGCGTGCAATCGTAAGCATTTGCTGCTCGCCGCCGGACAACGCCTTGCCGCGATTGTTCCGGCGCTCGGCAAGGTTGGGAAACAGTTCGAACAGGATTTCGGTAGTCCAGTGCGGGACCCCCTTGCGTACCGGTTGCCTGCCCACTTCGAGATTTTCGAGTATGGTCAGGTCCGTGAATATACGCCGCTCCTCGGGTACGTATCCCAGTCCTGCCTTTGCGATGCGGTGCGGCATCCAGCGCGTGATCTCATTCTCGCCGAAGCGGACTGTCCCGCTCCTCGGACGCACCAGTTGCATGATCGACTTCATCGTCGTTGTCTTGCCCGCTCCGTTGCGGCCGAGCAGCGCCACGACTTCGCCATCGGCGACCTCGAAGGAGAGATCGCTCAGAATATGCGCCTTGCCGTAATAGCTGTTTATGTTTGCCAGCGTCAGCATCAGTTCCGCGCTCCGCCGGCGAACACGGTGCCGCCACCTAGATACACCTCGCGCACGCGGGGATCCTCGCGCACCTCGGACACCGAACCGTTGGCAATCAGTTCGCCCCGGTTGAGCACCATGATGCGGTGCGAATGGGCAAATACGACATCCATGTCGTGTTCCGTGAAAAGCACGCTGATGCCGCGGTCGGCAACGATATCGGCAGTCAGCTGCATCAACCTGATACGCTCCTTGGGCGCCATGCCCGCGGTCGGTTCGTCCATCAGCAGCAGCGATGGCGCATTCGCAAGCGCAATCGCCAGTTCGAGCCGTTTCAGATCGCCATAGGCCAGGATAGCCGCCGCCCTGTCTGCCTGTTCGGACATGCCGACCAGGTCAAGCAGCTCGACTGCCTCCTCGCGATAAAGCCGGCGCGCATATGGTACAAAGGAAAACAGCTTGCGATGGTGCGACATTATCGCGACCTGCACATTTTCTGCGACTGTCATCGTCGGATAGGTCGCCGTTATCTGGAACGTGCGCCCCACCCCCTTGCGCCAGATCGCGCGCGTCGCCAGGCCGGTGATGCTCTCGCCATCAAGGCTGATCGAGCCCGAATCCGGTTTCAACTGTCCCATCATCATGTTGAAGCAGGTCGTCTTGCCCGCGCCATTCGGGCCGATCAGAGCCAACAGTTCCCCTTTTCCGACCTCGAACGAGACATTCGAGACCGCCCTGATGCCGCCAAAGGACTTCGACAACCCCTCGACTTTCAGCATCGCGCTCATCGGCCGCCCTCCGCGTTGCTGGCAAGGCCGGCGCGCTGCCAGAGCTTGCGCGCGGTTCCGGCCACGCCCTCGGGGGCGAGGATCACGACGAAGATGATGAGCAGTCCGAGCAGCAGCCGCCAGTACTCGAACCGGGTCAGGAAATCCTCCGCCACTTCCAGAACCGTTGCGCCGACGACCGCGCCGGAAAGCGTCTTCACGCCGCCAAGAAACACCACGATGATCGCATCGAACGAGCGGGCTATTTCAAGTTCGGTCGGAAACACGCTGCCTTTGGAAAACACGAACAGGCCGCCCGCCAGGCCGGCCATCGCGCCTGCAAAGGCAAATGCCGTCCATTGCACCCGCTTGGTGTTGATACCTGTCGCCTCGGCGCGCCGCATCGAGTCCCGCGCGGCTCGAACGGCATAACCAAAAGGCGAATGTGCTGCGTGCCGGAGCAATAGGATGCCGCCGGTTCCGATAACTAGCGTGAGATAATAGTACGCAGTAGTGGAGGACGCCCATTGCGACGGCCAGATGTCGACCATGCCGTCATCGCCACCGGTGAACTCGCCCCATTGATAGACCAGCGACCACAGCAACTGCGAGAAAGCCAGCGTCAGCATGGCGAAATACACACCCGTCAGGCGTATGCAGAACCAGCCGATGATGATGGCCAGGAAACCGGCCACGAGCGGCGCCAGAATGATGGCGAGTTCCATCGGTGAACTCGCGTAGTGAACCATAAGCGCCGCCGCATAGGCCCCGCCGCCGTAATATGCCGCATGTCCGAACGAAACCAGGCCGCCGAGGCCGAGGATGAAATGCAGGCTCGCCGCAAACAGGCAGAACACGATGATGTCGATCAGCAGGACCTGGAGAAAGGACGAGCCAAAAAACGGCACCGCTGCGAGTGCCGCCAACAACAGCCCGACGACGATCCGGCCGCGCGCCGCAAATGGCGCAATCGGCTGTTCGGGTTCGCCGACCTGACCGTGCTCGCCGGCAACCTCTTCGCGCCCGAACAGCCCATAGGGCCTGATCATCAGCACCACCGCCATGACGACGAACATCAGCACCAGCGTGCTCTGCGGGATGTACCTCACGCCAAAGACGTTCAGCACCGAGATCAGCACCGCCGCCACGAATGCGCCGGGCAGCGAACCCATGCCGCCGATGACAACCACAACGAATATCGCTGCCAGGATATTGAAATCCATAAGCAGATCGGCGCCGCCTTTGGGTAGCTGAATGGCTCCGCCGATGCCCGCCAGCATTGCGCCAAGGAAAAACACGCCGGTGAAGAGCCACGCCTGATTGACGCCGAGCGCGCCGACCATTTCGCGGTCCTGGGTTGCCGCTCGCACAAGAATGCCGGCGCGGGTTTTCGTTATCAGATACCACAGAGCAAACAGCACGAACGGTGTAATGGCGATCAACGCCAGATCGTATTCGGGAACCGGTTCGCCGAAAATGCGCACCACGCCTTTCAGCCCGGGCGCGCGGGGACCGAGCACGTCTTCTGCGCCCCAGATCAGCAGGGCGAGGTCCTGTATGACGAGAATGACGCCGAAAGTGGCAACAAGCTGGAAGAGCTCGGGTGCCCGGTATACCGGCCGCAACACGCAAATTTCGACAATCACGCCCACAAGCCCGACCACAATTCCGGCAACCAGTATCGAAGCCCAGAATCCGATGGCTCCCGGCAACACCTGCATCGCCGAATAGCCGACGAATGCGCCCAGCATGTAGAAGGAGCCGTGCGCGAAATTGACAATGCGCGTCACGCCGAAAATAAGCGACAGGCCGGAAGCAACCAGAAACAGCGCCGCCGCATTGGCGAAACCGGTCAGAAGCTGCGCAATCAGCACACCCATCGGATATTGCCCCCTTTTTGCATCTCGGTGGGATTGCCGCCCGGCGAGTTACCGGGCGGCGTTACGCGCAGCCTTAAGGCCGCATGGCTTTCACTTCTTCATCGGACGGGAAGTAGTTTGCCCCGTCCTTGTACTCCCAATCGACCATGATGCCCTTGCCGTCCTTGAGTGCGGTCTTGCCGACATAGGCTCCCATCGTCGCCTGGTGGTCGAGCTCGCGATAGGTGATCTGGCCGACTGGCGTGTCGACCTTCAAGCCCTTGAAGGCGGCAACCATTGCCTCTGTATCTGTCGAACCGGCTTTGGCTATGCCTGCCGCGATGGATTGCGCGGTCATGTAGCCGACCAGCGAACCGATGCGCGGATAGTCGTTGTATTTGGCCTGATAGGCATCGACGAACGCTTTTCCAGCCTCGTCGGAAATGTCGTACCAGGGATA
>JBFIBB010000296.1:0-3640 GCA_041582695.1 Rhizobiaceae bacterium | reverse complement strand
TGCCGATGTCGAATTGACCCGGTCTGGCCGGATGCCAGACGCCGGACGAAATGACGACGAGATCGACGGGATCGCCATCTGCATCGATCCGGTCGTGGAGTCCGGCTATCCCCGCTGCGTCGGTTATGTCGGCGGGATGAGCCTGCATGTTGGGGTGTGCTTGCGCGAGCGCCTCGAGCTTGCCGGCCGACCGGGCGGAGACGACGAGTGTTCGGCATTCGGGCGCCAGGCGCAACGCCAGCGCCCGGCCGATGCCAGTGCTGGCGCCGATGATCCACGCCTTGTTCCAGCGCGGCTTTGCCGGGCCTGTCATTTACTCAAATTCCGAACAGCGGCTGCAATAGCCGGCTAACGAACCCCTTGAATCTCGTCGGCGCTTCGGTGACCGCAAGGCAGATACAATCTTCGTCCGAAACCACGCGCGGCTGATGTTCGACATGCTCGTCAAGATCGGCAACGTCGCCCGGGCCGAAATAGCCGATTTCGTCTTGGTATGCGCCCGATATGATCAGGGTCATTTCCTGGCCGCCGTGACCGTGTTCGGGCACGCTGCGGCCCGGAGCGATCCGCAACAGCCGCATGGAGGTCGAGGCCGTTCCGGAAAGGGAAATCGGCTTCTGCCATACGCCGGGGCCGACGCGCTTCCAGTCGATGTTGTCGATCGTGCCGCCCATGTAGTCTTCGAGGGCGCGGGGAAGCTTTTGCCAGTCCTCCGACCGCCTCACCCTGGATTGGCGCACCGGCGCTTGTGTTGACGCAGCAGCCTCGGACGCGCTGATCCGTTCCAGCAGGCGGCCGAAAGAGCCGTCGGCGATGGCGGCTTCCTCGGTGCTTTCCAGCGCCGCCCCGCCGATCATCTCGGCCGTCTTCAGGCTCTGGCGGCAATGTGGGCAAGTCTCCAGATGGCAGGAAACAAGCACGGCAAAACCTTCGTCGAGCGTGCCGGCCGCATAGGCCAGGATCGTGGCGTCATCGGGATGGTGTTTGATCTTCACAGCACATCCTCCAAATTGGTTCGAATCTTCTTGTAGGCGAGCCGCATGCGCGATTTGACCGTGCCGAGCGGAATGCCGAGCCTGGAGGCGATTTCGGTTTGCGCCAGGTCGTCGACGAACGACATGGTGATGATCTGTTTCTGCTCGTCGGGCAGATCGCGGGTCGCTTCGGAAACGAGCCGATCGCGCTCGGATTCCAGCATGACCGCTTCACTGTCGGGTTCGCCATCGGGGATATCGTAGTCGCCGATATCCACATAATGACGCGTACCCTGGCGACGGAACCGGTCGATGCGGCGATTGCGCGCGATAGTGAAAATCCACGCGCCCGCGCTGCCACGCCAGCGCGAAAACAAGTGCGCCTTGTTCCAAACGGTCATCATCGTGTCTTGCATCAAGTCTTCAGCCAGTTCGGGATCAGAATCATGTTTGAGCATCAAGGCTTTGATTTTGGGAGCGAAATGCGCGAAGAGCCGCTCGAACGCCTGCTTGTCGCGCGCGTCAGCGATGCGCCTCATCAGTTCGCCATGGACTTCTGCCGCGTCTTCCACCGTGTTCGTTCTGCTTCTGGCCAACGAGTAGGGAAGTTCAACCATTAGCCTTTCTCCTCCGATGTATCCAGTTACGCATCGGCGCCCTCGGCGGATCACAAAAAGTTTGGCAGCGGCCGAACTTGCGATACCCGTCAAATGCGTGTTGGCTGGCGGAGTAACCGATCTGGTCAAAAGGTTCCCCGTTGCGTTTCTTTTCCGACAAGCATCGCCCCGTCCACATGGGACCTTATCCGCTGGAGCGGCTGGAGCGGATTGACGGAAAACCGGACCTCGACCCGGTTCCAGAAATGGCGCCGGTCTCGTTCCGGCGGCCCGATGCGCCGCGATCCATCGTCAACGCAATGGGCGAATATCAGGCGATGCTGGATGCGATCCGCGACGGGCTGGTGAACAAGATCAGGGCCGGGTGCCCGGATGATCCGCAAGAACGGGCAAACCACATCAAGGCGTTCGGATATTTTTCCGATGCGTCGATGGCCGGAACCTGTCTGCTGCCGAACGAGGCGCTGCTCGGCGAACCCATCCGAAACCCGGACATCGACCGGCTGGCCGAGGATCTGTGCACCCGGCAGACCAAGACGCTGGCCTCGGGCATCGACATGATCATGGCGGACCTGAAGGAATCGATGGAAGCGCCGCCGACGACGATAGACGGGCACAGCCACGCGATCGTGTTTGCCTATGAATTTCCGCGCGATCCGAAGGCGGACGAACCGGGGAGCGAATGGATCATGGAGGCGCAGGTGGCTCGGGCCTGCCTGCGGGCAAGCGAAACGGCGGTGGTGATCGCCAACTACCTGCGCCTGCTCGGCTACGATGCGCGGGCGCATACGGGCTCGTCGTCGGATGTCGATCTGGGAAAGCTCACGGTGGCTTCCGGGCTTGCGAGCGTCGAAGAAGGTAAAATCGTCAATCCCTATCTGGGATCGCGCTTCGGCGTGGCGGCAGTGACAACCACCTTCGAAATGGCCCCGGACAAACCGCTCGTTTCGCTGGCGAAACAACCGAAAGCGCGCACGCACGGACTGGCCTGGCGTATTGGCGCGGGTTTCGCCAAGAATGCGTTCAACCGCGAACCCTTCGCCAGGCGTCGCTATGTGGACGGGCCGCATCCATTCGAAACACTGAAACGGGTGGACAAGCCGACAACTTACATCGACGAAGAGCGGGTGGCGCGGGTGCCAAAACGCACCGACATGTTTGCCCGGGCGCAGTTTGGCGACATGGGCAAGGCATGCCAGGAAGGCGCCAAGGGCGGGCACTATGCGCGGAAGGCCGCGCCATCGATGGCGCAGCGCCGCGCGCTCGGCGCCTTTGTCCTGATCCAGGACGGCGAACCGGCCGAGCGGATGGCGCCGGAAGCGCGCGATGCGCAACGCAACGCCGACAACATCAAGGCGGCGTGCTATTTTCTCGGCATCGACGCCGTCGGCCTGTCGCGCTGCCCCGACTGGACCTGGTACAGCCACGACGCCATAGGCGAACCCATCGATCCGCCGCATGACCACGCGATCTCGATGATTGTCGACCAGGGCTACGAGACGATGGAGGGCGCATCCGGCGACGACTGGATTTCGGTGGCGCAATCGATGCGCGCCTATCTGCGGTTCTCGCTGCTTGGCGGGGTGATCGCCAAGCAGATCCGCAATCTCGGCTACCGGGCCAAGGCGCACACGGTGCTGGACGGCGAAGTGCTGCAACCGCCGCTGCTGCTGCTGTCGGGCCTCGGCGAAGTCAGCCGCATCGGCGAGGTGATCCTGAACCCGTTCCTGGGGCCGAGGCTGAAATCGGGCGTGGTGACGACTACGATGCCGATGACCCATGACCGGCCGATCGACTTCGGCCTGCAGAATTTCTGCGAGAACTGCAACAAATGCGCCCGCGAATGCCCGTCGGGGGCGATCACCACCGGGCCGAAGCTGATGTTCAACGGCTACGAGATCTGGAAGTCGGACAGCCAACGCTGCACGCAGTACCGGATCGGCACCGTGGGCGGCTCGATGTGCGGGCGGTGCATGAAGACCTGCCCGTGGAACCTCGAGGGCCTCTTCGCCGAGAAACCCTTCCGCTGGGCGGCGATGAATTTTCCCG
>JBFIBB010000295.1:0-3665 GCA_041582695.1 Rhizobiaceae bacterium | reverse complement strand
GCGCGAACGGGTGCCGACATCCGACGTGATCGCGAGGACAGGGATCGAGGATTCGTTGGCCTCGACGAGACCGGGTAGGATGTATGTCGCACCGCCCCCGGAGGGACCCTCGCAGACGCCGACCCTGCCGGTTACACGGGCGTAGCCGTCCGCCATGTAGGCCGCGCAGCGCTCGTCTCTGGTCAGGATGTGCTCGATCCCATGATCGAGACGGTAGAGCGCGTCGTAGAATGGCAGCGTGGTATCACCGCATAGGCCGAAAACATGACGCACTCCGTAGGCTTGGAGCATGCGCACCATGGCCTCCGCGCCGGTCAACTGATTGGATTGCGGACTGTTCTGCATTTGCCGGTCTCGAATTTCGAAAAGCGTTCGCCGTTCCGGAACTTTCTGTACGCAATGCTGTATGCAATTCCGCATGCATGGTCAATTGCGGCCTTTGAGTTCATAATGGCAACGCGGGAGAAGAGGCGTTATCAGCATTCCCGAAACCGATATTTTGACCGGCAGGCGATATTTGGGGTTGAGTTGCAGGCGATGGCGGAAATTCAGAGCAGTGTCGACAAGATCTACGGGCAGGTTCGCGCCATGGCGACCAATTTCGAGTTCAAGCCCAATGAGCGGGTCAACGAAAGCGAACTGGCGGTAAAACTCGGAACCAGCCGCACGCCCCTTCGCGAGGCGCTCAACCGTCTGGTCGCCGAGGGATTTCTTACATTCCAGAACGGCAGAGGCTTTTTCTGCCGCTCGCTGGACCCGGCCCAGATACTGGCGCTTTACGAGGCGCGCCAGGCGATCGAGTGCGAGGCCCTGCGGCTTGCTGTCAAACGCGCCGGCGACGAGGAAATCGGAGAGGTGCTCGATTTTCTGAAACAGACCGAAGGTGTCTATTCAAGCGCATCGTCGCCACGTGATTTGGTGGAGCTGGATGAAGCATTCCACTTGAGAATCGTCCGCATGGCGCAAAATCCTGAACTCGAGCGCCTGCTTGGCACGGTTAATGCCAAAATCCGTTATGTGCGCTGGATCGATATGGCTGAGCGGCGCGGCATCACGCCGGAGGCGCATGTGCGGATTGCAAAGGCGCTGGAAGCACGCGACGAAGAGGGCGCCGTCGCTGAACTGCGCGCCCATATCGGCAAGCGGAGCGAAGAGGCGACGGAGGCCGTCCGTATCGCCTATTCGCAGCTTTATGTGCCCGGCACCACTGCGGCCGGTTGACGGAAGCGGATCAGATGACCGGGTATTGAAGTTCAGTGTGGCAATGCGGCCTTCAGGCCCGTCCAGTCACCCATCGACCAATTTGAGCCGGTGATCGAGCGCATCAACGCGCTGAAGACATCTGCCGGCATTCCGGCGTGCATCCCTGTGACAGTTGCCACGCGCTCACTTTCAGACGAAGCCGCCAAAATGGCGCGCATGAAACTGACCATTTCGGCTGGCGGAATTGCGCCAACGATCCGCTCGCGGATGGCGGTGATCTCGGAAGCCGAGAAATTCGCCTCGATCAGCGGCATCAGTTCGGTTTCCTCTTCGTGCATGTGAGCCAAGTCATCGGCGACGAACAGCGCGAAGCGCTGGTAAAGCCGGCGCAGGACCGCGGGCCGGCCGGCGGTGGCGGCGCGGAGTTGCGCTGCGAGATCCCGCAGCTCGGTAAATGCGTCAAGGTGTTCCTTGTGATCGTCGGCAGCATGGGTTGAGGCGCCGGGGAAACGGCGTTCAATCTGTGTGTGGATTTCGTTGTTCTCGTGCACCAGATGGCTGAGACTCATCGCCAGATGGTTTTCCAGCGCGTCTAGGACTTGTTCGATTACACCCGGGTTTTGGAGATCGAGCGATCCCAGTATGATGAGCATGCGTGCGTTGGCAAACCTGATGCCCTTGTGCACCGCATAGTAAAGGTCCTCCTTCACCTCATTGGCGACGGCCGGTTTCTGATGAGCGTTCATGATGTCAGTTTCCTCTGTTCGAAGCCGCTTTGGTGCGGCGACCGACCGGCCTGTTAATCTATTTTCTGCCCGGAATTTTCGTGCATAATCGGTTTGAGAATCCGATTTCTCCGGACAATCGAATTGTTGGTTGCGGGCGATGGACCAGATACGGGCAATGCGCTTTTTCATCCGCTCGGCCGAGCGCGGCAGCCTGACGGCGGCCAGCGAGGACTTCGGCTATGCCCGCGGCGCCGCGAGCGCCATTGTTTCCGAACTCGAGCGTTTCCTCGGCGTTCAGTTGTTCGAAAGAACGACCCGCAAACTGCGGCTGACCGAGGATGGCGAACATTATCTGAAACGGGCGCGGGAAATCGTCTCGGAGATCGATGGGCTGAACGACGAGATCGGCAGCGCGGAGAAGCTGCCTCGCGGTCATTTGAGGGTACAGGTGCCGGCAGGTCTGGCCAGGCTGGTCATCGCACCGGCAATTTCGCGTTTCCTAGCGGCCTATCCGCAGGTAACGATCGATGTGCTTTCCCGCAATGGTTTCCCAGATTTCGTCGGCGACCGGATCGATGTCGCCGTGCTGGTAGGGGAGCCGCCGATGTTGGATGTGGTCGCCCGGCCGGTTGGCGGCATTCCGGTCATGACTGTGGCTGCGCCCGGTTATCTTGCGAGCATGGGAAAACCGGATAACGTCGATGCGCTGTCGGAGCACAAATGCATCGGAATGCTGTCATCGGTGTCGGGACTGCCTGTTGCATGGCGGTTCCGCAGCGCGGGGCAAGTCATCGACTTCAGTCCGGAATGCAAGTTGGCGTTCGACGAGGCCGGAGCGGCGGTGGCGGCTGCGGTCCGCGGCATCGGCATCATCCAGATAGCAAGCTACCTTGTTTATGACGAAGTTCGCGGCGGCAGGCTTGTGGCGATACTGGAAGATTTTCGTCCACCCGCCTATCAGATGTACATCATTCATCCGAAACATCCGCGCAAGCCGCGCAAACTGCGGGTGTTCGAGGATTTCATCATCGATCTGAACGCACAGACCCGCCGCCGCTGGGGCGTGAAGTCGACGGACTAAGGCCGCGTCGATTCCACGCTCAGTCGCAATGCCAACACTCTATTCAGCCGCCTCTGCCACTTCCTCAGCCATCCAGCCGCTGACCGACTTGACCTCCAGGAAGTCCTCAAGTCCCCAGACGCCGCCCTCGCGGCCGTTGCCAGATTGCTTGTAGCCGCCGAACGGGGCCCCGGCGCCGCGAGACTTGCCGTTCATCACCACCATGCCGGAGCGCAGGCGGCGCGCCACGCGGTTTGCCTTCGCCGGGTCCTGCGTTTGCACATAGTTGGTGAGGCCGTAGACGGTGTCGTTGGCGATGGCGATTGCCTCTTCTTCCTCGTCGAACGGAATGATCGACAATACCGGCCCGAAAATCTCCTGGCGCGCGATCGTCATGTCGTTGTTGACGTCGGCGAACACGGTCGGACGGACGAAATAGCCGCGGTTGAGGCCCTCGGGCCGCCCTAGACCGCCCGCGACAAGGCGCGCACCTTCCTTGATGCCGACATCGATCAGGTCCTGGATCTTGTTGAACTGCAACTCCGACACCACCGGGCCGATATGGGGGCCTTCCTTGGCGGCGATGTCTACCGTTGTTTCCCTGGCGGTAGCGGCGGCGGTCTCGACGGCCTCGTCGTAGCGCGAGCGCTGCACCAGCATGCGCGTCGGCGCAT
>JBFIBB010000294.1:0-3749 GCA_041582695.1 Rhizobiaceae bacterium | reverse complement strand
CAGATCAGCGACATCGTCGCTGCGCTTGTTGAAAAATACGACAAAACCCGCGCCTATGAGCGCGATGATCACGAGGCCCGCCATGTATCGCAAGCGCACATGCCCGGCCGCATTGGTGTTTGCGTCTGCCATCAAATCCCCCATCATCCCACGCACTGATGAGGGTGTGCACATACCCCGTCAGCACTCGCCATCAACACGCCTGCGTCAGAAGCGTGCATGTCGAAAGCACCAACGCACGAGGCACCGGTGATCGATTCCACGCCGATACGGACCGGAATTGCCGCATCGCCCCCGGCAGAACTCGGAAAAGATTATGGCTGCATGGTTAAAAGCGGCTTAAACGATCGAAAGCTACCGAATCGAATGCCGGAACGTCAGCGAACCACTGTCAGCCGCTCGGCCGCGCGTGTAACGGCCGTATACAGCCAGCGTTGTCGCATGTCGCGAAAGGCGTAGCTCTCGTCGAACAGCACAACGTCGTCCCACTGCGAACCCTGGGCCTTGTGTACGGTCAACGCATAGCCGTAGTCGAAATCGTCATATCGCTTTTTCGTCGACCATGGGATATCGGCTTCCTCGTCCGTGAAAGCCGCTTTGAGAACCTTGATCTTCGCGATCCCTCGGTCCGGATCCTCCTCCTCCGGCGAAACGAGCAGGTTGATGCCCGGTTTGCTCGTTTCCTTTGAAGCGGTCATCACGCGCCACAGCGACCCGTTCAACAATCCCTTCGATGGATCGTTCCTGAGACACACAAGCTTGTCGCCGGACTGCGGTGTCGGCAGGGTGAACTCCTTCAGTTCGCGCAGGCGCCTGTTGTAGCGCCGCCGCGTCCGGTTTGTGCCGACCAGCACCTGATCGGCGGCAAGAACGAGATCGCTGTTTACCTCTTCCTTGCCGATCACCTGCACGGTTCCGTAGTCGCCGCGCATGAATTCGCGCCCTTCGCGCACGTCAAGCGCCAGGCGGATGATCGGGTTGTCGCGAGCCTGGCGGTGGATTTCCGTCAGCAGGATGTCGGGCTCGTGCTCGGTGAAGAATCCACCGCCGGAAATTGGCGGCAATTGTCCCGGGTCGCCGAGCACCAGGATCGGCGTGCCGAACGACATCAGGTCGCGGCCGAGCTCCTCGTCGACCATGGAGCATTCGTCGACGACAATCAGCTTGGCTTTCGCCACCGGACTTTGCCGGTTGAGCGAGAATGTCGGCGCCACGGAGGTCTTGCCGGTGGTCTCGTCCTCCACAGTCTCCTCGCCGCGCGGCCGGTAGATCAGCGAATGGATGGTGCGCGCGTTGTACGCGCCGCGCGAGCGCAACACCTGCGCCGCCTTGCCGGTGAAGGCGGCGAACTGCACTTCGCCGTCGATGCCTTCGGCAAAGTGCCGCGCCAGCGTCGTCTTGCCGGTGCCCGCATAGCCGAACAGCCGGAAAATCTGCCGGTCGCCGCGTTTCAACCAGCGGGAGACGGCATTCAGCGCCTGATCCTGTTGGGGAGAAAACTGCATGTGCGAGCCAAACCAGATTCGCAACGGATTGAACAGGACGTTGCAGGTCTATTTGCCGGGATTCAAGGCGTAGCCCGGCCCGACGGTCAACGGCTCGTCCGGCACCAAGTCGTCGGAAATCTGGCTCTTGACACCGAAGGCGTGTGTCCAAAGTATTTCGCCGCCCTCGCGGTCGACGACGCGGACCGTTACGAGATAGGGTATGCTGGCTTTCACTCCGCGCACGGGTGGCGACTGGAAACCGTACCTCGTTGTATCGGTGCCGACACGCTTGCGTACGATCAGCGGCTCGCCGCCGGCCGGGTCTTCAAAACTCGCCTCGATAATCGATCCGACCGGCAATGGACGGATCACCGTTGCAGTAAATCCGTATGTGATATCGGCGATGCGATAGTTGAAAAGAAATCCGCTTCCGAGGATTTGCAGATACGGCTTGTTTTCGGGCTTCTCGCGGGTGAGCCAGCCGATGGCCAGCAGGACGCAGACAAGTGCGATGCTGGCAGCAATTACCCGGCGCAGGCTGACCAGTTGGACCATGACAAATCAATATCACAGCCGCGGCGCGGATATCAGATACGCCGGATGAATTCGGATTTGCCGTCGCCCTCGGCAAGTGCGGTGATTTCGAAGCGGCCGTCATCGGCGATAAGCCGTTTCAGATATTCGTCCGGGTGGGCCTTTTCCTCGGGCGGAACCAGCAGACTGGCCGCCGTCGCCGCATGGGCGACATCCGAAAGCAGTGCGTAACCGTTGCCGTTGAGGTTGTCGGTGATGAAATTCGACAGCAGCAGCGTCGCATCCTCGGTCAATTTTCCGTTCAGGTTTTCATCCGAAAGCGGCGGCGCGTTTCTTATTTTGGCGATTTTGCCGCCGCTCTTGCCCTCGATCGCGGCCATCACATCAATGTCGTCGAGCTGGTCGTCGATCTGGTCCGCCACGTCAACGGCGACCTCCGCCGGCCGCTCTTCAGCTTGCCGGGATGCCGGCTGCGAAAAGATCGGCCGGAAACCTGCCAAACGGTCCACTTTCTCATCCGCCGCGATTTCATCTTTGGCCACCGCGGCAGGTCCAGCGACAACGCTATCCGTTTCTGGTTGTAATTCGACTGCTTCGTCCAGCGCCTCGAGTTCGTCATCGACGGCATAGTCCACGTCGATGTTCTGCCAGGAATCGAACCATGGCGCCATTGTCTCGCCGCTCTCGGCGGTTCCGAAACCAAATACCGGCAGGCCCGATTTGCGCACTCGAACGGCAAGCTGCGAGAAGTCGCCGGTTCCGCAGAAAATGCAGATGGCCGAAGCCCGGCCACCATGCAGTATCTCCATGACATTCATGGTCAGGCAGATGTGAACGCTGTTGTCATGTCCCTCGGTCGGGGTCACCTGCAGGGCCTGTCCGCCGAACTCGTCGAGCACGTCGCACCAGCCCCGAAGTTCGGACATGCGGAAATCGCCGAACGCATGAAGGATCAGCGGCGGAAACTTTTCCGCCAAGGCTGCAATTGCACCAACGGCATCGGGTGCGGAAACCGTTTCCGCATCGATGACGACCGCTACCGGATTTTCACTCGAGAACGCCATGCCCACTCCACACCGGTGGAAAACCTACTGAAAATAAATTTCAGAAACATTGATGGGGGTTTGGCGGTTTGTTTACGAAACTTTTTAAGGTCCCGGAAACATTTCCGGGCGCCGGACTGCCAGCGATTGAGCGAACTTACATGCCCTGCGGCCCGCGGTTCATCGCGGCGACGCCCGTGCGGCAGACCTCAACCAGGCCGAGTGGCGTCATGATTGAGATGAACTGCTCGATTTTCGACGTGCGCCCGGTGATCTCGAAAATGAAATGCTCGGTGTTGGCGTCGATCACCTGCGCGCGGAATGCGTCGGCAAGCCTCAGCGCCTCGACCCTGGCGTCACCGGTTCCGGCGACCTTGACCAGCGCAAGCTCGCGTTCGAGCGGCTTGTCGTGGCCGAACTCCCTCGCGCGGACCGTCAGATCAACCACACGGTGCACCGGAACGATGCGTTCGAGCTGATGTCTGATCTGGTCGAGAATGTGCGGCGTTCCGCGTGTCACGATGGTAATGCGCGACAGGTGCTTCTCATGCTCGGTCTCAGAAACGGTCAGGCTCTCGATATTGTAGCCCCGGCCGGAAAACAGGCCGATGACCCGCGCCAGGACGCCCGGCTCGTTGTCGACCAGCACCGACAAGGTGTGGTTCTCCGGCGCTTCGGTTTCCTT
>JBFIBB010000293.1:0-3775 GCA_041582695.1 Rhizobiaceae bacterium | reverse complement strand
CGAACCAGCTTGGCGTGAAAGTGCTCGCCAACCAATAGTCTAAGCGGCGGTTCATCAGCCAATAGGCCGTCGCTTCGGGTGACGGCCTTTTCGTTTATTCGGACATCTGGCCGGACTGCCAGTGCTCCACGCAGGTGGCGATTGCAAGCCGTGCTCCGTGCAATAAATCGCCAAGCGAAAGCCGCGTCCCTTCCCCGGGTATTCCGCCATCTTCGAGCGGCAATTGAGGCACATGGATGAATCCCGACATCTGCGGCCGGAACTTCCCGCATGTGCCCGAGCGCGACAGATAGAAAACCGCATTGCACAGATAGGCGCCCGCCTGGTCTTCGAGTGTTACCGGCAAACCTGCCGCTTTCAGGGCGGCAGCGATTTCGGCTCGGGGCAAAGTGCTCTGCCGGCGCTCCGGACCCCCCGGGACAAGGGCGCCGGTCCACGTCGCGCCGGTGTTGTCGGGTTGTGAATCGCTCGCCGCATTGCGGCCGAACCGTTCGATACGAAAACCTTTGGCATCGGCCGCAAGACCGAAATGGATCGCGATTTCGGGTGCGAATTCCCTGGCTATCCGCGCCAATTGTCCGCCGATCGTGGAATATTCGACATCGAGCACTGCGGCGCGAAAATCGCAGCGTCCGGCGATGTCGCCCGGATTGCGTTCAAGCTCTCGCGCCAGCATCTCCGTCGGGTTGACCGGAACGCCGGGAAACACCGAAAAGCCGGTCACGAGCAGTTTGGGAAAAGTCATACTTGTCTGCCTTTCCCTTTCTGGCCACGGTCAGGCCTTTTTCGGGTCCGGTATCACGCGCAAGCCAAGATCGCGCAATTGCGCCGCCGTAACGCCCGAAGGCGCACTCATCAGCAGGTCCTGCGCCTGCTGGTTCATCGGGAACATGGTGACTTCGCGCAGGTTTTTCGCACCGACCAGCAGCATGATGATACGGTCGATGCCGGCCGCCATGCCGCCATGCGGCGGAGCGCCGTACTGGAATGCCCGGTAGAGGCCGCCGAATCGCTCTTCAACCGTTTCGCGGCTCATGCCCGCGATTTCGAATGCCTTGACCATTGCTTCCGGCAGATGGTTGCGGATGCCGCCCGATGCGATCTCATAGCCGTTGCAAACGAGGTCGTACTGCCAGGCCTTGATGGTCAGCGGATCTTGCGTTTCCAGCGCTTCGATGCCGCCCTGCGGCATCGAGAAGGGATTGTGCGAAAATTCGACTTTCTTTGTTTCCTCGTCCCATTCGTAGAACGGAAAGTCGACGATCCAGGCCAGTTCGAACCTGTCGCGGTCGATCAAGTCGAGTTCTTCGCCTGCTCGGGTTCGCGCATCGCCGGCAAAACCGGCAAACTTCCTCGGATCACCCGCGACAAAGAAACAGGCGTCGCCGGCTTCGAGACCAAGCTGTTGCCGGATCGCTTCGGTGCGCTCCGGTCCAATGTTCTTGGCGATCGGGCCGGCGCCCTCGACGGCGCCGCCCTCCTCGCGCCAGAAGATATAGCCGAGGCCCGGCTGGCCTTCCCCTTGCGCCCACGAGTTCATGCGGTCGCAGAACGCCCTGGAGCCCCCGGTCTTCGCCGGTATCGCCCAGACCTGGTTCTGCAGTCCCGAATCCAGGATGTTGGCGAATACCTTGAAGCCCGAGCCGCGAAAGTGCTCCGACACGTCCTCCATCACGATCGGATTGCGCAGGTCCGGCTTGTCGGTGCCGTATTTGCGCATCGCCTCGTCGAAGGGAATGCGCGGAAAGGTCTCGGTTACGGCTTTGCCGTTGGCGAATTCCTCGAACACGCCGCGCAACACCGGCTCCATGGTCGAAAACACGTCATCCTGTTCGACGAAACTCATCTCCAGATCGAGCTGGTAGAATTCGCCCGGCAGCCTGTCGGCGCGGGGATCTTCGTCGCGGAAGCAGGGGGCGACCTGAAAATAGCGGTCGAAGCCGCTCATCATGATCAGCTGTTTGTATTGCTGCGGCGCCTGCGGCAGCGCGTAGAATTCGCCCTGATGGATGCGGCTCGGCACCAGGAAGTCGCGCGCGCCTTCCGGGCTCGACGCCGTGAGAATCGGCGTCGAGTATTCGGTGAATCCGGCCTTGGTCATGCGTGCGCGCATGTCGGCGATGATCTTCGTCCGCATCACGATGTTGTTGTGCAGGGTCTCGCGCCGCAAATCCAGAAATCGGTACTTCAGGCGAATGTCCTCGGGATATTCCGGTTCGCCGAACACCGGCAGAGGCAATTCCTTCGCCGCCGACAGCACTTCCATTCCGCGAGCGAACACCTCCACCTCGCCGGTCGGCAGGTTCGGGTTGATCGTCTCGTCTGTTCGCGCCTTGACCTCGCCGTCGACGCAGATCACCCATTCGCCACGAACGCTCTCGGCGGTCTTGAAACAGGGCGAATCGGGATCGGCGACGATCTGTGTAACCCCGTAATGGTCGCGCAAATCGATGAACAGCAGGCCGCCGTGGTCGCGGACGCGGTGAACCCATCCCGAAAGTCTGACCGTCGAGCCGACGTCGGTTTTTCTCAGTTGAACGCAGGTATGGCTGCGATAGCGATGCATGATCTTGGCAATCCGGTTGAAAATGTCCGAAACGGCGTTCGGGCAAATCGCCCGCCGCGAAATTCGCGCGGAAAAGCGCACGGGAATGGCGATTTGTCAAGAAAGAGCGGCGCGGTAGTCCACCAGCTCCGTTTCCGGGCGTTCAATTGCCGGTGAATTTCACCCCGACATGCTCCTTGTTCGTCCAGACCCTGCGCGCCCTGACGGGCGTGTCGAACACTTCGGAGACGATCTCGAATTCGCCTGGTAGCCAAGCATTACCGGGAACGAGCAGCCGCGCACCGGCAAGCGAGATATCCTTGATGATGCAACTGCACAGGTTGACGCCTGCAAACGATATGGTGGCGGCGAACGCACACCGGCTACGCTGCATGGCGCGCCGGCTGTCGCTTTGGGTCGAAAGATGTGCTGTTGCGGCCATATGCGGTGTCCAACCATTTCCGTGCCCGGTATCATCGGGCAAGAGCCACTCGATGGCGGCATTTTCAACGCGCCTTGGTTAACAACCGGTGAAATGCGTCACGCGGTAGCTGTTCCGAGGTTTCATGCGCCTCGCGCCGCGCCTTGTGGCGATAGCACCGGAACAAAGACCCGCCGGGAGGCGCGCGCGGCCACCGGACGCCCCTGATAGAGCCGCGTTTGGGCATCCACCACGATAACCCCGGCGTAAATCGGCCAGAGGCGCCGCCCCAACCGCTCAAACCAGTGAAAGAACTTCAAGAGCGAACGCTTGCGTGCCGGCAGAAAGTGAAGCGCGTCGGCCCAGGCGCCCGGTGTAAAATTGGTTTCGCGCAACAGATCCGTCAATTGCGCCCGCGAGAACGGTCTGCCGGTTCCGAACGGTGTGTGTTCGAATCGCGCCCACAATCCGCGGCGATTCGGGACGACGATCACCAGCCGTCCGCCCGGCGCCAGCACGCGCCAAGCCTCCATCAGCGTTTCGCGCGGGTTTTCGGAATGCTCCAGCAGATGCACCATCAAGACGCGGTCGATGGAAGAATCGACCAGTGGCAGTTCCTCCTCGAACACCAGAGCCGTGGCGGACGGGCCTTGCGGCGGCCAGATCACTGCCCCCTGACCCGCGGGCATGAAGGCAAAGACGCGTTCTGCGTCCGCACCAAAACGGTCCAGCCACGGAATTGCATATCCGAGGCCGAGCAGCCGTTCGTTTGCAAGCGTTGCCCACACCGACGACAGCGCCATCGCGAT
>JBFIBB010000292.1:0-3821 GCA_041582695.1 Rhizobiaceae bacterium | reverse complement strand
ATGAAGACAACCGTGGCGACTATGGAGCGTGGCTACAGCCGTGCGATGCCGCAAACGCCGTGCCCGCTCGTGCAGCCAGTGCCATATGTGACCCCAACGCCAACGATCAGGCCGCCGACAACAAGCATCACCGGACCTATCGGAACGGCGAAGGCGATCGAATACCCGGCCAGTATGTAAATCATCGGTCCGGCCACAGCGCCGACAAGAAATGCCGCTCGCCACGGCCAATCACCGGTCATAGGCGGGATGACACCGGAAATGATACCCGTCATGCCCGCGATGCGACCATGCAGGACCATAAGAAGCGTCGCCGAAAGGCCGATCAGGATACCGCCTGCCAGCGACATATAGGGTGTGAATTCGGTCATGTTCCCTCGCTGATTTTTGATTTATGGGCTTGCGTTCTAATTAATATATTTATAGGTATTGATATATGCAAATGAAAAATGCGAATGACATAAACATCGACGCGATCAACGATCAGGCCGGCGAGGCGGCCGAACTCTTGTCCGTGCTCGCCAACGCCAACCGGCTGATGGTGCTTTGTCATTTGCTCAAGGGAGAAATGGCGGTCGGTCAGCTATCCGACGCGGTGGGAATGACCCAATCGGCGCTGTCGCAGCAATTGTCACGGCTGAGGGCGCTGAAGCTCGTTGAGACCCGCCGCGATGGGCGGACGATCTATTACAGGCTTGCTTCGTCCGAAGTGGCCCGGATCCTGGAAACGCTTTACGGGATTTTCTGTGCGCCGGTATCGGGCGAGGCCAACTGATTGCGGCCTTGCCCGCACAAGGTCAAGCAATCAGGATCGCCCACATATTAACCGCCCGATCGACTGGCGAAGTTTAGTCGACGAACAAGCCGCCCATTTCGGCCAGCTTGTCCATGTGATGATCGGCATCGCCAAACGTCTTGTCGATCATCGTCATGCGCTTGAAATAGTGACCGACGGTGGTCTCCATCGTCATGCCGATTCCGCCATGCAACTGAATGGCGTTTTCGCCGCAAAGGCGGCCGCCACGTCCTATTTCTACCTTGGCGGCCGACATGGCGCGTGACCGTTCCCGCGCATCGGAATTCTCCGCCATCATCGTGGCATACATGGCGATCGAACGCGCCTGCTCCAATGCCACGAACATATCCACGGCCTTGTGCTGCAGTACCTGAAACACGCCGATCGGTACACCGAACTGTTTCCTGACCTTCAGGTACTCGACCGTCTGCTCATACATGACCGACATCACGCCGATCGCTTCGGCGGCAAGGGCTGCAATTGCCTGGTCGGCAATCCATTCGATTAAGGGCAGCGCATTGCCGGGATCGCCATAGACATCGTCGACGCGGGCATTGTCGAGCGTCAACTCGGCCGCCCGGCGGCCGTCCTGGTTGGCGTAACCGCGCCGCGCGACCCCATCCGCATTGACGTCGATCAGGAACAGGCCGATGCCTTCGCGGTCCCGCGTATCGCCGCCGGTACGGGCAGTTACAAAAATCCGGTCCGCACAATCGCCGTCGAGTACTACGCTCTTGGCGCCGGAAACGACGTATCCATCGCCATCTTTCCTTGCAATCGTTTCGACATAATTGAGGTCGAACCGGGAATGGCGCTCGGTGTGGGCGAATGCAAGCTTCAGAGTACCCTCCGCCACTTGTGGAACGAGGGCAGCCCGCTGTTCGTCGCTGCCGGCAAGCCTCAAAGCCGCGCCGCCGAGTACGATCGTGCCGAAAAAAGGCTCGAGCGATAGCGCCCGTCCCAGCTCCTCCATCACGATCATCGTGTCGACCGGTCCGCCGCCGAGACCGCCATCGGCTTCAGCGAATGGCAGCGCCATCAATCCCATCTCCGCCAACTGGCTCCAGACAGCGCCGCTCCAGCCTTCGCTTGACGAAAGCACCTTATTGCGGGATTCGAAATCGTAGTTGTCACGCAGGAGACGCTGAAGCGCCTCCTTCAACATCGATTGCTCGTCAGAAAGATCGAAATTCATTATTTGTGCGTCTCCTCAAAGGCCCAGAACAGCCTTGGCGATGATATTCTTCTGGATCTCGTTGGTGCCGCCGTAAATCGAGACCTTGCGATAATTAAAATATGCGGGGGCTGCATATCCAGCATAGTCCGCGCCAACCGGCGGTTCATTCGAACCCTCTTCCGCCAGATGCTGCATCGGCATTGCGTATGGCCCCATCACGTCCATCAACAGCGATGTCGTCGCTTGCTGAATTTCGGAGCCCTTGATCTTCAGGATTGAGGATGCCGGATCGGGCTTGCCTGTATTTCCACGTTTGGCTTCGGCGGCAACGACGCGGAGCTGGGTCATCTCCAGCGCTTTCAGCTCAATCTCGACGGATGCCAGTTTCTCGCGGAATCTTCGATCCTCCAGCAACGGCCGGCCGGATGACATTTCCTTTGCCGCCAGTTCGCGGATGCGAGCAATTCGCTGCTTGGAATAGCCGACGCGAGCGATATTGACCCGCTCGTTGCCGAGCAGGAACTTGGCATAATCCCAGCCGCGGTTTTCCTCGCCGACCAGATTTTCGACCGGTACGCGCACATCGGTGAAAAACACCTCGTTGATTTCGCGTCCGCCGTCGATTGTGACGATTGGCCTGACCTCGATGCCCGGTGTTTTCATGTCGATCAGCAGGAAGGATATGCCTTCCTGCTTCTTGCCCTCGCCGGACGTGCGGACCAGGCAGAATATCCAGTCGGCATATTGCGCGAGCGTCGTCCAGGTCTTCTGACCGCTGACCACGTAATGGTCGCCGTCGCGAACCGCCTTCGTCTTGAGCGACGCCAGATCGGAACCGGAGCCCGGCTCCGAAAAACCCTGGCACCACCAGTCGTCGAGATTGAGGATACGCGGCAGATAATGGGCCTTTTGCGCCTCGTTGCCGAATGTGTAGATCACCGGCCCAACCATGTTGGTGCCGAAAGGCAGTGGCGAGGGCGCCGGAAACTTCTGCAATTCCTCCAGATAGATGTATTGCTTCATGGGCCCCCAGCCGGTGCCGCCATATTCGACCGGCCAGTGCGGAGCGCCCCATCCCTTTCCGTTGAGAATGCGCGTCCAGCGGATCATGTCTTCCTTGTTGGCGTATTCGCCGGCGCGCGTGCGCTCGTGGATGTCTTTCGGCAGATTGGCCGCGATGAAGTCTCTGACCTCGTCGCGAAATGCGATTTCTTCTTCGGTAAATCTGAGATCCATGTTGACCTCCTCCCGTCAGTTGATTTCGAACAGGCCGGCGCCGCCCATGCCGCCGCCGATGCACATGGTCACGACCGCATATCTGACGCCGCGGCGTTTGCCTTCGATCAGGGCATGGCCGGCAAGACGCGCGCCGCTCATTCCATAAGGATGGCCTACAGCAATTGCGCCGCCATCGACATTGATCTTGTCCGGATCAATGCCAAGCCTGTCGCGGCAGTAGATCACTTGCACGGCGAAAGCCTCGTTCAACTCCCAAAGGCCGATATCGTCAATTTTCAGGCCATGACGCTGAAGCAGGCGCGGCACGGCGAAAACCGGTCCGATGCCCATTTCGTCCGGCTCGCAGCCGGCAACATTGAATCCGCGAAATATTCCGAGCGGCTGAAATCCGCGTTTTTCCGCCTCCCTCGCCTCCATCATGACCGACGCCGCGGCACCATCGGAAAGCTGACTGGCATTGCCGGCGGTGATCACGCCACCCTCGCGCACGGGCTTGAGGGAGGCCAGGCCCTCGGCCGTGGTCTCGGGACGCGGACCCTCGTCATGGGACAAGGTCACTTTCTTGTGGCTGATTTCCTTGGTTTCCTTGCCGACCACAGCCATCATGGT
>JBFIBB010000291.1:0-3861 GCA_041582695.1 Rhizobiaceae bacterium | reverse complement strand
CGTCGGGCCGATCGCCGGCCAGGATCGCCGGCCGAGCGCAATCCGGACCTTCGGTTCGGCCCAGATGGATCTCGTATCCCTGGACCGGCGCATCAACGAATACCGCACGCGCCTGCGTGTTGCGCACGGTCTTTTCAGGCTCCATGACAGTGACGATGTCGAGGAAGCCGAGACCTTCGGCTTCGCGTTCCGAGCTTTCGATGCCGTCGGGGTCCAGCACCCGTCTTCCCAGCATCTGATAGCCGCCGCAAAGCCCGGCGATATGCCCGCCGCGCCGCCGGTGATCTGCCAGATCCACGTCCCAGCCGTTGGCGCGAAAGGCCTTCAGGTCGGCGATCGTGGATTTAGAACCTGGTATGATGACCAGCGCGGCGTCTCCCGGCAGCCGCTCTCCAGGCCGCACGAACACCAGATCGACGCCGGGTTCGGCCCGCAGCGGATCGAGATCGTCAAAATTGGCTATGCGCGAGAGAACCGGAACGGCGATCTTCAGCCCCTGTCCGCCCGAACCGGAAGCCATACGCTCCAGCACAACCGAATCCTCCGGCGGCAGTCTCCGCGCCGCTGCAAGCCATGGAACAACGCCGAAACAGCGCCAGCCGGTATGCCTGCCAATCGCGGCGATTCCGTCATCGAACAGGGTAACGTCGCCGCGGAACTTGTTAATCAGGTAGCCGGCGACCTGCGCCCGGTCGGCTGCAGGCAGGATCGCATGGGTGCCGACCAGCGAGGCGATGACGCCGCCACGGTCAATATCGCCAACGAGCACGACGGGAACATCGGCGGCGGTCGCAAATCCCATATTGGCGATATCGCCGGCGCGCAGATTGATCTCGGCGGCAGAACCGGCGCCTTCGACAAGCACAAGGTCGGCATCCTCGCCGACGGCGGCAAAGGATTGCAGCACCGCGTGCAGCAGTTCTGCCTTTCGCGCCTGATAGGCGCGGGCTTCGGCCGTTCCCGAAATACGCCCCTGAACGATGATCTGCGATCCGGTATCGGATTGCGGCTTCAGCAGAACGGGGTTCATGTGCACGTTCGGCTCGACGCCGCAGGCGAGCGCCTGCAGCCACTGCGCCCGTCCGATCTCGCCGGCTCCGTCAGAACCGGGAATTACCGCGACCGCCGCATTGTTGGACATGTTCTGCGGCTTGAACGGCCTGACCTTCAGCCCCCGTTTCGCCGCGACGCGGCACAGGCCGGCGACCAGAAGGGTCTTGCCGACATCTGAGCCCGTTCCCTGAAACATCAATGCGCGCGCCATGGCCTCTGCTAGCACAGCATCCCGAAAAGGCCAGCGGACAATTTTGTTCCCGCATGGGCGTAATTGAACGCCTATGTTGGTCTATTGCATGTATTTTCGCCAAACGACCGTTGCTCTATGCTGGGTCGAGCGAAACCGTATCCACCGAAACCGGAAGACAGCATCATGGACGCATCAGTGGAAACCGCCGCCAGCCAGTTCGATCTGAACGAAGACCAGCGCGCCATTCGCGACATGGCGGAGGGCTTTGCCGCGGACCGTGTTGCGCCAAATGCGCTCGATTGGGACAAACGCCGCCATTTTCCGGGCGACGTAGTGCGCGAGACGGGTCCCCTCGGCTTCGGCGGAATTTACGTGCGCGACGATGTCGGCGGCTCGGCGCTCGGCAGGCTCGACGCCGTTCTCGTGTTCGAGGCGCTGGCAAAAGCGTGCCCCGCCTTTTCCTCGTACATCTCCATCCACAACATGGCTTCGTGGATGATCGACCTGTTCGGCAATGACGAGCAGCGGCAACGCTTTCTGCCCCGGCTGACCTCGATGGAATGGCTGGCAAGTTACTGCCTGACCGAACCCGGCTCCGGCTCGGACGCGGCCGCGCTGAAAACCCGCGCGGTGCGCGACGGCGATTCCTATGTATTGAACGGAACCAAGCAGTTCATTTCGGGCGCCGGCGATAACGACATCTATGTGGTGATGGTCAGAACCGGCGAGGACGGTCCGAAAGGCGTTTCTACCGTTGTTGTCGAAAAGGATACGCCCGGTCTTTCGTTCGGTGCGGTCGAGAGCAAGATGGGTTGGCACATGCAGTCAACCCGCCAGGTGATTTTCCAGGATTGCCGCGTTCCGGCCGAAAACCTGCTGTCGGCGGAAGGCATGGGATTTCGCATCGCCATGGCGGGACTCGATGGCGGGCGGCTCAATATCGCCGCCTGCTCGCTAGGCGGCGCGCAATCGGCGCTCGACAAGGCGCTTGCCTATGCGAGCGAGCGAAAAGCCTTCGGACAGGCGATCGACCGCTTTCAGGCGCTGCAGTTCAAACTCGCCGACATGGAAACCGATCTCTGCGCCTCGCGCATGCTGCTCTACACCGCAGCTTCGCGGCTTGACGCCAAGGCGCACGACGCCTCCAAATGGTCGGCCATGGCCAAGCGCTTCGTGACCGACAAGGGGTTCGACATCGCAAACGACGCGCTGCAGATTCACGGCGGTTATGGCTACCTGCACGATTACGGCATCGAAAAACTGGTCCGCGACCTGCGGGTTCACCAGATCCTGGAAGGCACGAACGAAATCATGCGGGTGATCATCGCCCGCCATCTGACCGGACGTCAGGGCCGGTGAAAACGGGAATTCGATCATGAGTACAATCGCATTCATCGGCCTCGGCAACATGGGCAATCCGATGGCCGCCAACCTGGTCAAGGCCGGCCACGAGGTGCAGGGCTACGACCTGGTGCCGGACAACCTGAAAGCCGCCAAGGACAACGGCGTCACCATAATGGCCAATTCCCATGCGGCGGTGAAAGGCGCCGAGGTGGTGATCACAATGCTGCCCGCGGGAAAGCATGTTTTGTCGGTATATGGCGACATCGCGGGCAAGGCGGATACCGGCACACTGTTTATCGATTCTTCCACGATCGACGTTGCCAGCGCCCGGCAGGCCCACGCGATCGCCGCGAAGGCCGGCATGCTCTCGATCGATGCGCCGGTATCCGGCGGCGTCGGCGGAGCGGCGGCCGGAACCCTGACCTTCATGGCCGGCGGATCGCCGGAGGCCTTCAAGAAAGCTGAGCCGATCCTGGAGCCGATGGCGGGACGCATCGTCCACTGCGGCGACGCCGGCAATGGCCAGGCGGCCAAAATCTGCAACAACATGATCCTCGGCATTTCGATGATCGGTGTGGGCGAGGCATTCGTCCTGGCCGAGAAACTCGGCCTGTCGCACCAAGCGCTGTTCGACGTCGCCTCGACCTCGTCGGGCCAGTGCTGGTCGATCAGCAGTTACTGCCCGGTGCCGGGACCGGTGCCGACCTCGCCCGCCAACAACGGCTACAAACCCGGCTTTGCCGCCGCCCTGATGCTGAAGGACCTGAGGCTGGCGCAGGAAGCCGCGCAGAGCGCGGGCGCGGTAACGCCCATGGGCGCGGAGGCCGCCCAGCTCTACGCGCTGTTCGAAGCGCAGGGCAACGGCGGAGCGGACTTTTCGGGCATAATAAATTTCCTGCGCGGAAGCTCGAATTGACCCGCTCCGGAACGTTCTGTTCCGGTAACGAAAAAAGTTCGCGATTCAGACTTGCTTAAGCACTCGCTAACCGCACGGTAACGATGTTGACCTAGATTGGCGCTCGAGACGGAATAAACGAACCGTCTCGCTGCTCCGGATCAGGTCTCGCGTACCGGAGCCGTACCTTTCGCAGCGTACCGTATCGCGAAAGGCCATGCGTTTAAGGAATGGCAAAACCGCGTTGTCACAATTGTGAGACGCGGTTTTTGCTATTTGGCGTGCACATCTACCCTGGCGGTCTTGCCACGAACCCTGATCCGGTTCAGGAGGTCGGACCTGCGAAAACAACCCGGGTGCATGACGTGATCAAGGT
>JBFIBB010000290.1:0-3862 GCA_041582695.1 Rhizobiaceae bacterium | reverse complement strand
CCGAACCGGTTTCCGGAAAGATCAGGTTTTACCCCGGCGCGCAAATCGAGTTCCGTCCGATCGACTAGTACCTCCAGCGATCCCGCCTCGGCGTCAAGACGGACCATGTCGCCATCGCGAATCCTGCCGATGGCGCCGCCATCGAGCGCTTCGGGCGTCACATGGATCGCCGCGGGTACCTTGCCCGAGGCGCCCGACATGCGGCCGTCGGTAACGAGAGCGACCTTGAATCCGCGATCCTGCAATACGCCGAGCGATGGTGTCAGCTTGTGGAGCTCGGGCATGCCGTTGGCGCGCGGGCCCTGGAAGCGGACGACCGCTACAAAATCTTGCTCCAGTTCACCGGCCTTGAACGCATCGAGCAATTGCTGCTGGTCGTCAAAGATGCGGGCGGGTGCTTCGATCAACCGGTTTTCGGGCTTGACCGCCGATGTCTTTATGATGGCGCTGCCGAGATTGCCGGAGAGTACCTTCAACCCGCCGGTCGGCTGGAACGGCGCGGACACCGGCGCCACGATTCTGGCGTCGCCGCTTTTCCGTGGTGCGGCTTCGCGCACGACCGTACCTCCGTCGCCGAGCCTGGCTTCGACGGCGTAGTCGCGCAGCCCCGAACCCCAGACGGTCCGGACATCCTCGTGCAGAAGTCCGGCGTCCAGCAGTTCGCGGATGACGTAACCGAGTCCGCCGGCAGCGGCAAAATGGTTCACATCGGCAAGTCCGTTCGGGTAGACCCGCGCCAACAGGGGTATCCTGTCGGAAATGTCGGAGATGTCCTACCAGGTCAACGAAATTCCCGCTGCGGCGGCGATAGCGATCAGGTGCATGGTGTGGTTGGTCGACCCGCCGGTGGCGTTCAGGCCGACAACGGCATTGACGACAGAGCGCTCGTCGATCATCCGGCCGATGGGCGTATATTCGTTGCCGAGCGCCGTGATCGCGAGCGCGCGCTTGGCCGCCTCCCGGGTGAGGGCATCGCGGAGCGGCGTCCCCGGATTGACGAAGGATGTCCCCGGCGTATGCAGGCCCATGAACTCCATCAGCATCTGGTTTGAATTGGCCGTTCCGTAGAATGTGCAGGTGCCCGGCCCGTGGTAGGATTTCGATTCTGCTTCCAGCAGTTCCGCGCGGCCGACCTTGCCCTCGGCGTAGAGCTGGCGCACCCGTGCTTTCTCGTCATTGGGCAAGCCCGAAGTCATCGGCCCCGCGGGGATAAAGACAGCCGGCAAATGACCGAATGTCAGTGCGGCGATCATCAATCCGGGCACGATCTTGTCGCAGACGCCGAGATAGACCGCAGCATCAAACATGCCATGGGAAAGGCCAACTGCGGTCGCCATCGCAATGACATCGCGCGAAAACAGCGACAGCTCCATGCCTGGTTGACCCTGGGTGACGCCGTCGCACATGGCCGGAACGCCGCCTGCCACTTGCGCGACGCCACCTGCTTCCCGCGCCGCCTGCTTGATCAGCGCAGGGAAGCTTTCGAAAGGCTGATGTGCCGACAGCATGTCGTTATAGGCGGTGATGATGCCAAGATTCGGCACAATGTCGCCTGCGAGATCGGCCTTGTCGGAAGGCCCGCAGGCGGCAAAGCCGTGCGCCAGATTACCGCAGGAAAGCTTGCTGCGTTTTGGTCCGGACCCAGCGGCATCCTCAAGGCGCTGCAGATAGTCGTTGCGGGTTGCTTTGGAGCGCTCAACGATGCGCTCTGTAATCGTTGCAATCGCGGTGGTGACGGTCATTTCGGCTCTCCCGGCGCCCAGTATATGTCGACAGGCGCGCCTGATTGTTCGATGACTTTGGATATCGGCAAATTCTCTGCGTCGGAAAGGATGTCCAGCAGCCTCTCCTTCTTCTCCAGCCCCTCGATATGCACGAAAATGCGGCCAGCGGATGAAATAGCGGCCAGTGACAGGGTAATCCGGTCATCGCCGGCCGATGGCGAGCGTACGGCGTAAACATTGCGCTCGCTTTGCGGATCAAGCATTGCCGCGATGCCGTGCGCATCCGGAAAAAGCGAAGCGGTGTGACCGTCAAGCCCCATGCCAAGCACAACCGCGTCAAAAGGCTTCAGCGAGGCGATTTCCGCATCGGCGCGGGCAACCGCCTCGTCAATGTCGCCAGGGCTGTGAAGTCCGACGAAATGCGCCGCAGCCGCATCGGCCTGTAGCAGGTTCAAGGTCACCAGCCTCTCGTTCGAACGCTCGGAAGATGGCGGGACGAAGCGCTCGTCGACCAGAAGGACGGTGACGGATTTCCAGTCGATCGGTTTGCGCGCCAGCGCACGGAAGAACATTGCCGGGGTTGAACCTCCCGATACGGCAAGCACGGCATTGCCGCGCTGTTCAAGAGCCTCGGTCAGCCGTGAGGCGACCGCCTCCGCCAAGGCTGCGGCCAGTAGCTGGGGAGCTGCGAATTCGTACCATTCAGCCATAAGATATCGTCATTCGCTTTCGTGCCAGGTTCGTCCGTCCCGTTCAATCAGCGCGATCGAGGCGGACGGACCCCAGGTACCAGACGTGTATCCGCGCGTTTCCTGTCGCGTCTCGCCCCACGCAGCCAGGATCGGGTCGATCCAGCGCCAGGCCGCCTCCACTTCATCGCGACGCATGAACAGGGTCTGGTTGCCCCTGATCACATCCATGACCAGGCGCTCGTAGGCGTCGGGATTGCGCACGTCGAACGCCTCGGCAAAGCTCATGTCGAGCGGTACATGGCGAAGCCTCATGCCGCCCGGTCCGGGATCCTTGATCATGATCCACTGCTTGACACCCTCGTCCGGCTGCAGGCGAATGACAAGCTGGTTGGCATGGACCTGACCCGCCGTTTCGCCGAAGATCGAGTGCGGAATCGGTTTGAACTGGACGACGATCTCCGAAACGCGGCTGGCCATGCGCTTACCGGTTCGCAGATAGAACGGCACGCCGGCCCAGCGCCAGTTTTCCACTTCGGCCTTGATGGCAACGAAGGTTTCCGTATCGCTCTTACCGTTCTCCAGTTCAGACAGATAGGAGGGCACCGCCCCGTTTGCCGAGGCGCCTGCCTGGTATTGGCCCCGGACGGTTGCCTTGCCGGCGTTCGAACCGTTGATGTTGCCGAGCGCGCGCAGAACCTTGAGTTTTTCGTCGCGGACGTTGTCGGCGTCCATTGATGCGGGCGCTTCCATCGCCACCAGGCAGAGAAGCTGAAGGAGATGGTTTTGTACCATGTCGCGCAATGCGCCGGCGCGGTCGTAGTAGCCGGCCCTTCCTTCAAGCCCGACGGTTTCGGCGACAGTAATCTGCACATGGTCAACATGCGCCGAATTCCACAGCGGTTCGTAAAGCGCGTTGGCAAAGCGCAGCGCCATCAGGTTCTGAACCGTTTCCTTGCCAAGATAGTGGTCGATACGGAAAATCTGGTGTTCGGTGAACACGGCACCGATGGCGTCGTTTAGCGCAAGCGCGGACGCCAGATCGCGACCGATGGGCTTTTCGACGACAATGCGGGTATTCTCGGTGATCAGCCCGTTGTCGCGGATGTGTTTGCAGAAGTCCCCGAAAAGCGAAGGACCGACGGCCAGATAGAAGGCACGGATGCGGTCGCTATCGCCGATTTCCGCCTTCAACTCCGCAAAACCGCTGCCATTCTTGGCATCGACCGGCACATAGGACAGCCTGCCGATGAAAGCCTCGAGTTGGTCCTCTTCGATCTCGCCGGACCCAAGGTGCGTACGCAAGGCGGCCTCGGCAAACTTGCGGTATTCCTCGACGTTCATTGCCGAACGCGAAGCACCGATAACCCTGGTTGGCTCGGTGAACTGCCCGGCGCACTGGCGATGGTAGAGTGCGGGCAGCAACTTGCGTTCGGCAAGGTCGCCCGT
>JBFIBB010000289.1:0-3864 GCA_041582695.1 Rhizobiaceae bacterium | reverse complement strand
TACGAACGGTGAGATGACCGAAATCCTGTTCTACCATCTGACGGAATCGACGCTGGAAGCCGCCTTGCCGCCGCTTCTGGAAAAGAGCCTGGAGCGCGGCTGGCGGGCGGTGGTGCAGACGGGTAGCGAAGAAAGGCGCGATGCGCTCGATACGCATTTGTGGGTGTATCGCGAGCAGAGCTTCATCGGCCACGGAACCGATCAGGAAAAATACCCCGAGCATCAGCCGGTTTTGCTGACCACTGGCGATGCCAACCCGAACGGCGCGAAAATCCGCTTTCTGGTCGACAATGCCGCGCCACCGCCACTCGGTGGATATGAGCGGGCGGTGTTCGTGTTCGACGGCCACGACCAGAGCCAGGTCGAGGCGGCGCGCGGCCACTGGAAGGCCGCCAGGGCCGAGGGCCACGAGGTGACTTACTGGCAGCAGACGCGCGAGGGGCGATGGGAGCGCAAGGCATGAGCGAAAAGGACGAGAATGCTGCGGAATTCGCTGCCCGGCGCGAGGCGCTGAAGCAGCGCATCAATCCGCTCGACCGGGAATTCATGGAAGGCAATCCCGCCCGCCTGCATTTCTTTGAGGCGGTGTACGAAACGGCCGAAGGCGACGCGGCGGCCGTGCCCTGGGCCGATCTCGCGCCCAAGCCCGAGATTGCCCGCTGGCTTGAGGAGAATCCCGGCAATGGCCGACTGGCTCTCGACATCGCCTGCGGTCTCGGCGACCACGCCGAAGCCATGGCCGCAGCCGGATACCGAACTTCGGCGTTCGACCTGTCGGAAAAGGCGATTGCCTGGGCCAGACAACGTTTTCCCGACACTCAGGTCGACTACCGGGCCGCCAACCTGCTGGAATTGCCCGCCGACTGGGCTGGTGGTTTTGATCTCGTCAACGAATGTTACACGATCCAGTCGGTGCCGCCGCCGTTGCATGAACGCTTCATCGAGGTGATCGCCGGATTGGTCAGGCTCGGAGGAACGCTGCTGGTCTATGCGCGCACGCGTGGCGAGGGGACCAGTCATGACGGCCCGCCTTGGCCGCTCATGCCGTCGGAATACGAGGCCTTTCGCCGCCACGGGCTGACGTGCGAGGCGCAGAGCCTGTTCGGCGTGGAAAGGCCCGACCGCAGCATCCCGCACGTGTTTTCGGTGTGGCGGAGATAATCGGCGGTCGGCGCAGTGGTCCTAATTTTCCAAGTATGATGCAACAGCAAGTTATTTAAAATATTGATTTCATTGTGAAATCTTATAAAATCTTCGACAATGGGACTCTTTGTAGTCGATCGGACAAGCAATATTGCCATCGAGCCATCGCCAAGACCCGTCCCACGTCTTGCCATCCTTTGCTGCCTTGAACGTAAAATCGTCGTAGAATGTAATGTAACCTCTCTGGAACTGAAATTTCTTCAAAGGTTTTTTCGCGGCGTTGGCGCTAAGATTTGTGATCAAAATGACAGCGGTAAGAGCTGTTAGCAAAATAGCGAGGTATCTCATTTTCATCTCCACAAAATTCTGATTGAGCAAACAAATACTTCGGTAAAGAACCAGAAGGCGATAATTTTTTTAAATGATGTTTCTCAGGCGAGAAAGGGTTTTGATGGTATGATTGGCTTGGCGCGGAATTTCCAGAAATAAAGACAAGAAAACAATCCAGGAGGCAAAATTGCCGTTCAAATACGCAAGCATTGAAGAGGCGATGGCGAGCGACGGCCTCAGGATGGTCGTCGTCGGCAGAACGGCCAGTCCATGGGGCGAGGCGGCCAAGGGGTTTTTTCATATCAAGAATATCGACTGGATGGCGGTTCGCCTCGATTATCAGAACGAGGCCCTGAAAAGCTGGGCCGGCCAGCGTACCGGTCCGGTCGCCTTCTATGAAGATGAGCGCCCGCGCTCCGGCTGGGCCGAGATCCTGCTCCTGGCCGAGCGCATCGCGCTGTCGCCGCCGCTGTTGCCCGCTGACCCTGCCGACCGGGCGCTTGCATTCGGGCTGGCGCACGAACTGTGCGGCGAGGGCGGTCTTGGCTGGACGCGCCGTCTGCAGCTTGTTCACGCCGGCCTGAACGGCCAGGGCGGATTTTCCGGGCGTGTCGCGCAATATCTGGCGAAGAAATACGGCTACCGGTCCGAAGACGCGCCGGGATACGGCAAGCGCATATCGGAACTGCTTGCCATGCTGGCCGGGCGCCTTAATGCGCAGCGCAAGGCGGGAAGCCGGTACTACATCGGCGACAGCCTGACGGCGGTGGACGTCTACAGCGCGACATTCATGGCGCTGTTCAGCCCGCTGCCGCCGGAAAAGGCGCCGGGCGAAAGCCAGAGGGAGATTTTCGGCTACCGGGACCCCGAAATGAAATCCGGTCCCGATCCGGTCCTGATCGAACACCGCGACATGATGTATGCGGACCATCTCGAACTGCCGCTGTCGCTGTGACGGCAGCAAAGGCGCCCGTTCACATCGTCAACGGGTGCGCCCGGTAGATCGCCTGGATTTCCTTCATGACCTCTTCGGAGAGCGTCAGCCCGGCAGCGCCGATATTCGTCCTGAGATGGTCCATTGAGGTTGCGCCGATGATGACCGCAGTCATGAACGGCCGGGTCATCGCCCAGGCCAGCGCCATCTGCGCCGGGTCGAGCCCGTGCTTCTTCGCCGTCGCGAGGTACTTGTCGAGTGCGGCCACCGAAAAATCGTTCCAGCGTCCGTTCAGCGTTTCCTGCATCGAACGCCGCGAACCGGGCGGGATGACGCCACCCGAATACTTGCCCGACAGCATGCCGGCCGCCAGCGGCGAAAACGCCAGGAGCCCGACATCCTCGTGATGCGACAGTTCGGCCAGGTCGAGATCGAAAATGCGCTGCAGCAGCGAATATTCGTTCTGGATCGAGGCAACGCGCGGCAGCCCGTTCTGCTCCGCGATGCGCAGGAACTGCGCCGTGCCCCATGCCGTTTCGTTCGACAGGCCGAGGAAGCGGATCTTGCCGGCCTCCACCAATCGTTGCGCCTCCTCGAGCACATCATGAACGTGGTCGAGCGTTTCGGCGGTGTTCTGTCTGGTGGGGTTGAAGGTCCAGGACTTGCGGAAATGGTACGATCCGCGGTTCGGCCAGTGCAACTGGTATAGGTCGATGTAGTCGGTCCGGAGCCGTTTCAGGCTGCCTTCGACCGACTGCCGCATCGCTTCCGGCGTTATCGGAGCGCCGTCGCGCGCCATTGCCGAGCCTTCCCCGGTGATCTTTGTGGCCAGAACGATCCGGTCGCGCTTGCCGGAATTCGCAAACCAAGATCCGATGATCTCCTCCGTCCGGCCGAAGGTGGCCTTGCTCAGCGGGGTCGTCGGATACATCTCCGCCGTGTCGAAGAAATCGACGCCGTGCTCGACAGCATAGTCCATCTGTTCGTGGCCCTCGGCCTCGGTGTTCTGGCTGCCCCACGTCATCGTGCCGAGGCAAATCTGCGACACGTCCACGCCGGTTCGGCCGAGCGGTCTCTTTTTCATGGCTGCTCCTGTTCGGAAATCAGCGGTTGCCGGGAACGCCCGAATATACCGCTATCTGGCTGAACGCACTGGTAGCGCAAGGCTCGGTCGTATCCAATCCCCGGTTTGGCGCTACCGGTGGTTTGCAAATGTTCTCGTCATGCCGATTTGACGCTCGAACCTGTCCGGCCGATCCGCTCGATCAGCCCGGGCAGGGCGTCCAGATCGGCAATCTCGTGGAACCGGTCGGACTTGGCGGGCGGCGGAACCCTTTCGAGAATCCAGGTCAGTTCGTGCGGCACGAACACGCCGTGGCTGCCGGCGCCGATTGCCGGAACGATGTCGGACTTGAGCGAGTTTCCCACCATCATCGCGCGCTCGGGTCCGTCGCCAT
>JBFIBB010000288.1:0-3901 GCA_041582695.1 Rhizobiaceae bacterium | reverse complement strand
CACTATCACCGCGTCGGCGAGCGGTCGGCCCCGTATCGCGGCGTAGGGTGGCAAACCGGTGCTCAATCTCGTCCTGAACTCATTGGTGCCGGTGCCGGGAATGTTCGAAATTGGCCTATTGTTCGATTGACGCGGGACTGTTGACTATGTTCTTACCTGTTCGTCAATTGCTGCGCTGCAACAACTTCATGAGACGCACCAGGGGAATTTGAATGGCCGAACGCATCGAGATCAATGGGCTGTCGATCGACAAAAATCTGCATGATTTTGTCGTCGAAAAAGCCGCGCCGGGTACCGGAATCGATGGCGAGGATTTCTGGGCGGGATTTGCAGCGATTGTCGAGGATCTGGCGCCAAAAAACCGGGTGTTGCTCAAAAAACGCGACGATCTTCAGACCAGGATCGACGAATGGCACCGTGCCCACCACAACACGCCACATGATCACGAAGCCTATAAGCGGTTTCTCGAGGAAATCGGCTACCTGCTGCCCGAGGGGCCGGATTTCCAGGTTTCCACCGCCGACGTTGATCCCGAGATCGCCACTGTACCGGGTCCCCAGCTAGTCGTTCCAATCACCAATGCCCGTTACGCGCTAAACGCGGCCAACGCGCGATGGGGCAGTCTCTACGACTGTTGCTATGGCACCGATGTCATGGGTCCGCTGCCCGCCGCAAAGGCTTACGACCAGGGTCGTGGCGCGCGTGTCGTCGCCCGCACGCGGGTGTTTCTTGACGAAACGTTCCCGATCTCGGGCGCCAGCCATGCCGACGTGCGCCGCTATTACGTGCGCAATGGTGCGCTTTTGTGCGACGACCATCCCCTCGAGCAGCCGGGAAAATTCGCCGGTTACCGCGGCGACCCGCGGGCGCCCGATTCGATACTGCTCGTCAACAACGGGCTTCACGTCGAACTCATCTTCGATCGCGCGCATCCGATTGGAAGCCGCGATCAGGCGTTGCTCGCCGACGTGGTTATCGAAAGCGCGATCTCGGCGATCATGGATTGTGAGGATTCGGTTGCCTGCGTCGATGCCGAAGACAAGATCCAGGCCTACTCCAACTGGCTTGGCCTGATGAAAGGCGATCTAGAAGCCACGCTGGAAAAGGGCGGCAGGACTATCGTCCGCAAACTCAACGACGATCGCAGTTGGTCGGCGCCGGATGGCGGCGTGGTGACCCTCAAGGGCAGGGCGCTGATGTTGGTGCGCAATGTCGGCCACCTGATGACAAACCCGGCGATCCTTCTTGCCGACGGATCGGAAATACCGGAAGGCATCATGGATGCCGGCATCACTGCGCTGATCGCGCTGCATGACATCGGACCGAATGGCCGCCACGCCAACTCGCCGGCCGGCTCCATGTATGTGGTCAAACCCAAGATGCACGGACCGGAGGAAGTGGCGTTCGCTTCGGAGATTTTTGCCCGCGTGGAAAAGTTCCTCGGTATGAAGCCGAATACGATGAAGATGGGCATCATGGACGAAGAGCGCCGCACTTCGGTCAATTTGAAGGAGTGCATCCGCGCCGCCAGCGAGCGCATTTGCTTCATCAATACCGGCTTCCTGGATCGGACCGGCGACGAAATCCACACCTCAATGGAAGCCGGTGCTTTCAGCCGCAAGGATTTCATCAAGCGCAAATCCTGGATCATCGGCTACGAGAACCAGAACGTCGACATTGGTCTCGAATGCGGTCTCTCGGGTCGCGCCCAGATCGGCAAGGGCATGTGGGCCATGCCGGATCTGATGGCCGCCATGCTCGAACAGAAAATCGAGCATCCGAAAGCGGGCGCAAATTGCGCCTGGGTGCCGTCACCGACCGCGGCGACGCTGCATGCGCTGCACTATCACAAGATCGATGTGTTCGCGGTGCAGAAGAAACTCGCCGCCGGTGGCCGCCGAGCTTATGTCGACACAATCCTGGATATTCCGCTGGCAGCCTACCGCAAGTGGACCGAGGCGCAGGTGCGCCGCGAGGTCGAGAACAATGCCCAGGGCATACTCGGTTATGTCGTCCGCTGGATCGACCAGGGCGTGGGATGTTCAAAGGTTCCTGACATCAACGATGTCGGACTGATGGAAGACCGCGCCACGCTTCGGATTTCTTCCCAGCACATCGCCAACTGGCTGCACCACGAAATCGTCACCAAAGACCAGGTCAGGGCGGTCATGAAGGATATGGCTGCCGTGGTCGACCGGCAGAATGCCGGGGACCCGGCCTACAAGCCGATGACGGCCGATCTGGACGGATCGCTGGCATTTCAGGCCGCATGTGCGCTGGTGTTCGAGGGCAGGAAACAGCCTAACGGTTATACGGAGCCGCTGCTGCATCAGTACCGTCAGCGGGTAAAGGCGGCAGCCTAGGCGCAACCTTGCCATTGCGGGAGCGTTCCGGCGCCTGTACATGGTCCGTTCATGAAGGTGCTTGCCATTGATACCGCCGCAAATCTCTGTGCGGCGTGCGTTTTCGACACACGGCCGGAACATCCGCCGTCTGCAGTGACGATCGACATCGGCAAGGGACACGTCGAGCATCTGGTTCCGCTGGTCGAACAGGTGCTGGCGGAGGCCGGCATTGGCTACCGCGAAATCGACAGGATAGCTGTTAGCGTCGGCCCGGGATCGTTTACAGGCGTTCGCGTCGGCGTTGCCGCCGCCCGCGGTTTTTCTCTGGCGCTTGGCGTTCCGGCCGTGGGCATATCGGCGCTGCACGCCATAGCCGCCGGCGCTCAGGCTCGCTTCCCGGGACTGCCGGCAGTAATCGCGTTGGATGCGCGTCGCGGCGAAGTCTACGCAGCCAGATACGACGCGTCGGGTTCCGAGATCGGCGAAGCCCAAGTTTCGACTGTCTCCGCACTCGCCACAGGTTTGAGATCCGGGCATTTTATCCTTGCCGGCAGCGCTGCCGCAGCCGTCGCAAGCGCGGCCAGCGGCCGAGCGGTCCTTGAGCTCGGTTCGACATCGGCAACAGGCGATATCGAAATATTTGCCCGCCTTGGCGCCATATCTGCCGTGCCCGGCGAAGCGCCGAAACCGCTCTACCTCCGAGCGCCAGATGCGAAACCCCAGGCCGGTTTTGCAGTGGCGAGGGCAGGCCCGTGATGTCGCTGCGACGATTTTTCACGAAAACCGGTGATCTCGTGATCGAACCGATCGGGTCCCGCGATGCCGAGGTTATTGCAAAGCTGCATGCCGAGGGTTTCGGCCGGGCCTGGACCGATGGCGAGTTTGCGGCGCTGCTGTCCCGCGAAACCGTTTTCGGATTTGCCGCACGGCGCGAAGGCAGGCCCGACGCCGTGCCGGATGGTTTCGTGCTGGCGCGCCTGGCTGCGGACGAGGCAGAAATCCTGACGATTGCGGTTGCGCGCGCCAGAAGAGGCCGAGGTCTCGGTCGGGCGCTGATGGAGGCGGTGCTGCGCCACCTTCATGCCGAACGCGCCCGGTCGCTGTTCCTGGAAGTCGACGAAAACAACACCTGGGCGATCGCGCTCTACAGCCGTCTCGGCTTCAGGGAGGTCGGTCGGCGCCGCTCTTACTATGGCTCAACCGGTTCCGGCGATGGAACGGCACTTGTCATGCGCCTCGATATCCAATAGCGGCGAAAAGCATGATCGGGCGATTTAGAATTGCAATGGGCCTGTCGGTGGCGGCGGTGACAACCTTTCCGCTCGCGGCGGCTCAAATCGTGCTGATGAAAACCGGTATCGGCAGCGAAGCCGTTTTGCCGAGGCTGTGGCACAGGCTCGTAACTAGGATCCTTGGTTTCCGGCTTCATGTTCACGGGAAGCCCGCCGAGGGCCGTCCGCTGCTGATCGCGGCCAATCACATCTCCTGGACCGACATCATGGTCATAGGCGCGGTCGCCGATGTGCATTTCGTGGCGAAATCGGAAATGGGCGGCT
>JBFIBB010000287.1:0-3910 GCA_041582695.1 Rhizobiaceae bacterium | reverse complement strand
GTCTTCCGGCCGGGCGATCCCGCAGTGTTGCTTGATCTACTTGCCCATCCATTGCTTGCCTGCGGCATGCCGCGCCCGGTCGCACGGCAATCGGCCGCCTTTGCGGAGCTTGTGTTGCTGCGCGGAAGGCCGGCCCGACCCGACATAGCCTCTATTGCTGCCGATTTCGACCTACGGCTGGCTGGACTTCGCGAAGCGAAATACTCGCCGGTTTGGCTGGAGCGGATCGGCGATGCGGATGCAACAAAAATTCGTTCCCTGCTCGGCGTCATGGAGGACGCCGTGGCGCCTCTAGCCGCCATACGCGATTCCGGTGAGTCCAGTCTGGGTGAGGTGCTCGCCGGTCTGGTTCGGGCAATGGAAACACTGGCTACGGACGAGGCCGGATCGTTCTTGTCAGTCTACGAGGGCGATGCTGGAGAAAAATTTGCCTCCCTGTTGCGTGCGCTGATTGCATCGCGTCACCAGATCGCGTGCCGGCCGGGCGAAGTCCCCGATGTTCTCGACGCACTGATTGCGCCTGAAGTCGTCAAGCCCACGGTTTCCGGCGACGGCAGGATCGCCATTTGGGGCGTTCTCGAAGCCCGTCTGCAGACCGCCGATATGCTTGTGATCGGCGGCCTGAACGAAGGAAGTTGGCCGCGCAAGGCGGAATCGGGCCGCTTCATGTCGCGGGTGCTCACCGGCGGCATGGGTCTCGAACCGCCGGAACGGCGTACGGGACAGGCCGCTCATGATTTCCAGATGGCCATGGGCGCGGCAAAGGTCGTTCTCGCGCGCGCGGCCCGCGCGGACGGTTCTCCATCGACGCGGTCGCGCTGGCTGCAGCGCCTGCTGACGCTTGCCGGTGAAACCGCGGCAACGGAAATGTCGGCCCGCGGCAGACGCTATCTGGCGCTTGCTTCGGCCATAGACGAAACCGGGGAATTGCCAAGGTTGGAGCAGCCATGCCCGGCGCCGCCGCTGTCTGCCAGACCGCGGCGTTTTTCGGTCACGGAAATCGAGACGCTGCGGCGCGACCCCTATGCGGTCTACGCTAAACGCATCCTGAAGCTGGAGCCGCTCGATCCGCTGAGCCGCGATCCCGGAGCCGCCGAACGCGGTTCGCTGTTCCACGAAATCCTGCACCGCTTCGCTGCATCCGCCAAAGATCCGGGGAGCGCGGAAGCATATGAAAAACTTGTTGAAATCGCTACCGGCTGTTTTGCCGAACTGAGACTGCCCGACGATATTCAGGCCGTCTGGTGGCCGCGCTTCATCGCGATGGCGCCGAGATTGCTTGAATGGGATATCGAGCAGTCGCACAACGTTGCCAGGACTTTTTCGGAAATTTCCGCTCACCGGACTGATATCGGCGCCACCGGCGTCACACTGTCCGGACGTGCCGACCGTATCGACCTGCTCAACAGCGGTGAGCGTGCCGAAATTCTCGACTTCAAGACCGGCGGCACGCCTTCAAAGGGGCAGGCGCACACGTTGCTGGCGCCGCAAATGGCGTTGGAAGGCGCGCTTCTTTCCCTCGGCTCGTTCGGCGATCTCGGGCCGCTCGAACCGGCCGATCTGAAATTCGTGCGCCTCGATTCGAAAGGTGCCGTAACGCCCGAATCGATCCTTTCGTACAATCACCGGGAACGGTCCGCCGCGGACCTCGCCGACGAAGCCTGGTCGCGGCTGGAGAAATTGATCGCCTTCTACGAAATCGAAACCAATGGCTACAGGTCGCGGGCACTGCCGCTGCGCGAACACGCCATGGACGGAGATTACGACCACCTTGCCCGCGCGCTCGAATGGTCTTCCGGCGATGACGGGGGGCCGGAATGATCGAGCGCCTGATTGTGCCCGCTCAGACGAAAAAGGATCAGGCCAGGGCAGCCGATCCGGCCCACTCGGTCTGGGTGTCCGCCAATGCCGGATCGGGCAAGACGCATGTACTGTCGCGCCGGGTTATCCGCCTTCTGCTCGACGGCGTCGACCCGTCGCGTATCCTGTGCCTGACCTACACCAAGGCCGCGGCCGCCAACATGGTCAACAGGGTGTTCGAGGAACTGGGCAAATGGGCGGTGATGGAGGAGCCTGCGCTCGCCAAGGAGATCGCGGGTCTGGAAGGCCGGACGCCGGATGCGGCGCGCCTCGCGCAGGCGCGGCAGCTTTTTGCCCGTGCGCTCGAAACGCCGGGCGGGCTGAAGATCCAGACCATTCACGCCTTTTGCGAGGCGGTGCTGCACCAGTTTCCGCTCGAGGCCAACATTGCCGGCCATTTCGAGATGCTCGATGCTCAGATGGAGCAGGCGCTGATCGGCGAAGCACGCCGCGAACTGATTGCCGGCGCCGGCGGCGAGCAGGATCCCGAACTGGCCCGGGCATTCGGTACTGTCCTGTCGATTACCGGCGAATTCGGACTAAACGAGTTGTTGTCGGAGATCGTGAAGGAACGGGAAGGTTTGCGCGCTTTCCTGACCGCAATTGGCGGAACCGGCGAACAGCTTGCGCATCTGAAGGAGGAATTCGGGATCGCGCCTCAGGAGACTGTTGAGTCGATTGCGGCTTCGCTCTGGCCAGATCCGTTCTTTACCGAATCCTTTGTTGGTGATTTCGGTGCCGCGGCAAGCGCCGTGTCGGCAAAAGGCGCAATCCAATTTGCGGACAAGTTTCAGGCGGCTCTGCGAAAGCAAGATCAGCGTGCCCGCTTCGAGCAGCTTTCTTCAGCCTTCCTGACCCAGGCCGGCACGCCGAGAAAAGCCGAATCGGTGGCCGCCAAGAGGTTGAAGGACGAGTTTCCCCGTTTCGTCGAGGAATTCGGGCGATTGGCGGCGCAGATCCTTGCAATTCGCGACCACATTGCCACGCTGGAAATGGTCGAGGCGACCGATGCAGCGCTCACCGTCGCCGACCGGCTCATCGCGCGCTACGAGAGGCTCAAAAGCGCCCGCGGCTTTCTCGATTTCAACGATCTGATAACCCGCACGATCCATCTGCTCGCCCGCCAGGACGCCGGCCCCTGGGTCCAGTACAAGCTCGACCGCGGCCTTGACCATATTCTCGTCGACGAGGCGCAGGACACGAGCCCCGGCCAATGGACCGTCATCCGCAAGCTTGCGGAGGAGTTCTTCACCGGCCAGTCGGCCCGCTCAAACGTCAACCGGACGGTTTTTGCGGTCGGCGATGAAAAACAGTCGATCTATTCGTTTCAGGGCGCCGAACCGGCTGCCTTTGCCGAAAGCGGGCGCGCCTTTGCCGGCCGCATCACCGCCGTCAGCGGCAGTTTCAGCAAGGTCAGTCTCCACCACTCCTTCCGCTCCGTCGGCGATGTGCTGTCGGCGGTCGACAAGGTATTCGAACGTGAGAACGCAAAACGCGGCCTGACGGTCTTTCCCGAGAAAATCGAGCATTCGCCCATTCGCGCCAACGATCCCGGCTACGTCGAGATTTGGCCGATGATCGGAGCGGAAAAATCCGAACCGCCGGACGATTGGACCAAAGCCATTGACCATGCTTCGCTACCGGCTGTCAGGCTGGCCGAGGCGATCGCACAGCACATCCATGGCTGGATTGACACCGGCGACGTTATCGAAGGGACCGGCAAGAAGCTCGCGCCCGGCGACATCATGGTGCTGGTGCGCAAGCGCGATAGCTTTGTTCACGCGCTTTCGCGGGCGTTGAAAAACCGGCGCATCGGCGTCGCCGGGGCTGACAGGCTCAAACTACGCGATCACATCGCGGTAAAGGACCTGATCGCGCTTGGCCGTTTTGCCCTGCAGGAAAATGATGACCTTTCGCTCGCCGCCCTGCTCAGAAGCCCGGTGTTTCAGTTCTCGGACGATGATCTGTTTGACATCGCCCACGGCCGCGGCGAGGGCGTTTCGCTGTGGCGCAGCCTGGAGGCGGCAGCCGAAGCGCGGCAGAAATTTGC
>JBFIBB010000286.1:0-3965 GCA_041582695.1 Rhizobiaceae bacterium | reverse complement strand
GTCGCGATGGTCAACGGCATTCTCGTCCAGATCGTCATGGCAAGCCGGGTACTCTACGGCATGGCACGCGAGGGCATCGCGCCGGCCTGGTTCGGCAAGGTCGCAAGCAAAAGGCGCACGCCGGTGCGCGCCACTTTCACGGTCGCCGGCCTAATCCTGGCGCTGGCGCTGTTTTTCCCGCTCGTCCGCCTGGCCGAGGCAACGAGCCTCGTTACCCTCGGCGTTTTCGCCATGGTCAATCTTTCGCTCTTCGCATTGGGCCGAAGCGGCGAACATGCCACGTTGACGCGCTGGCGCTGGGTCGGACTGGCCGGAATGGCCGTCTGCCTCGGCGTTGCTGCCTTCCAGTTGCTGGCGGGCGTCGCCGGCGGACACTGACCGCCGCGCGCTTGCGCCTTCCGGACATTCGGAGCAATTATCCCGCACGATGAACACCCAGACCCATCTGCTGGTGGCGGCAGCCCTGTTCACCCAGCCGGGCGAATACAGGCGCAATACCGCTGCGATACTCGGCGCATTCGTGCCCGACGCGGCGATATACGGGCTGTGGGCATGGTCCAAGCTGAACGCGATTCCCGAAAATACGGTCTGGCGCGAACTCTACTGGCAGCAGCCGTGGCAGAGCTATACGGCGTTCGGCAATTCGCTGCCGCTTTACCTGATCATCCTTTTCGCGGGCGCCATCGTCGGAAACCGGCTTCAAGCCCGGTCTCTCGAAATTCCGTTGCCGGCTCAAACGGCGCCGGCGCGCTGGCGTGCATTTCTACACCGCCAGCCGTTGGCCGTGATATTTGCGCTTGCCGCGATGAGCCATATCGCCAGCGATTTCCCGGTCCACGTCGTCGATGCACATGCGCATTTGTGGCCTCTGTCGGATTGGAGGTTCCGTTCACCCGTTTCCTATTGGGATCCGGCGCATTATGGCAACTGGTTCCAGCCATTGGAGGTAGCGCTCGGCGTTACGCTCGCCGTCATCATGTTCCGCAGATTCCGCGACTTGTGGGTGCGCGCGTTGATGCTGGCCGCCGTCGCCGCCTATGTGGCCGTGCCCATGTATTTCTCGCTCATTATCGGCCACCACTGAAATCGGGTGATTGCCTTACGTCCTTTTTGCCGGGCAGGTCGAAAGCCCCAATATCGAATAGAGCGGACACGAGGCGACCAGACCGGTCGCAAGCAGCACGATACCGATCAGCGACCAATATCGCCAGGATGCGTCGGGAAACAGGAAGAACAGCGACAGAATAACCAGTCCGGCGATCACTCGAATGATTCGGTCGGCCGTGCCTACATTCAACTTCAACATGTCGAAATCCCTTCGTGAAAACGTGGATGGAAATATCAATCGCGCATCCCGCCAAAACGCATTGACCCTGATCAACGATTTCGCCATGAAGTCCGCATGAACGAAGCAACAATTCCAATTGCCCGGCCGCTTGCCTTTGAAGATTTCGTGGTCGGCGCGACCAAGCAAATCGGCTCCAAGCATGTTACCCGCGAAGACATTGTCGAGTTTGCCGCGGAATTCGACCCGCAGCCCATGCACCTTGACGAAGAAGCCGGCAGGGCCAGCCTGCTGGGCGGCCTCAGCGCTTCCGGCTGGCATATCTGCTCAATCGCGATGCGCATGATGTGCGACGGCTATCTGCTCAATTCCACGTCGCAGGGCGCCCCCGGCGTCGATTACGTCAACTGGAAGAGCCCCGTCCATGCCGGCGACACGCTGTTCGGTACCACTACCGTCATCGACAAGCGCGTATCCCGTTCACGTCCGGACCTTGGGTTCGTAACGGTCGAGCATTGCCTGACCAACCAGCATGGCGACCTCGTGGCCGAAATGCGCAACACCGGCATGTTTCTGCTTCGCGGAGACGTATGATGACGCTTGAAGAATATCTCGGCATCGGCATTCGCCAACGCCTCGGCAGCCATTCTTTCAGCGCGGAGGAAATCAAGCGTTTCGCGTCGAAATACGATCCGCAGCGTTTCCATCTCGACGAGGAGGCCGCCCGCAGATCGATCTTCGGGGCCCTGTGCGCTTCCGGTTGGCACAGCGCCGCCATGTGGATGCGGTTGAACGTGCTGACGCCATACGAAAAGGTCAATCCGGGCTGGAAAGGCGAACATCCCGGTTTCGGACCTTCGCCGGGGATCCGCGACCTCAAATGGACGAAGCCTGTTTATGCAGGGGAGACGATCACCTACTATCGCACGGGCCTCACGCTGAAGCGGCATCCGCGACGGGAGGGCTGGTGGATTCACACGGTCAAGGCGGAAGGCGACGATAGCGAAGGCAGAACCGTCGTCGAATTCGTTTCTGGCGTTCTCGGGCGCGGACCGGCTACGGACGCCGCTTGACCGACAAGAACCTCAATGCCCTTCAAATGACACCAGCGTTCTAACCGTGACGCCGATATCCTCCAGTTTCCTGCGTCCGCCCAGCTCTGGCAGATCGATGACGAAACAGGCTGCAACGATCTCGGCCCCCATCTGACGAAGAAGCTTGATCGCGCCCTCTGCCGTTCCGCCGGTCGCAATCAGATCGTCAACGAGGATCACCTTTTCGCCCGGCTCGATCGCGTCGCGGTGCATTTCCATCTCGTCGACCCCGTACTCGAGGCTGTACGCCACGCGCACCGTGTCGTGCGGCAGCTTCCCTTTCTTGCGGATTGGCACGAATCCGGCCGAGAGCTGATGGGCGATCGCGCCGCCGAGTATGAATCCCCGAGCCTCGATACCCGCGATCTGGTCGATCTTCGATCCGGCATATGGATGCACCAGCTCGTCGACCGAACGGCGGAACGCGCGGGCGTCGCCCAGGAGCGTGGTGATGTCGCGGAACATGATGCCCGGTTTGGGGTAATCCGGAATGGTGCGGATCGATTCGAGTAGCGTGTCGTGAAGCGTCTTGTACATCGCCAGCGTCCCCTGATTACCGGGCGCATTCTTGCCCCGTCCGATGCCAAAAGAAAAGGTGTGCCAGGACACCACATGAGGTATACATGGGTATTGACATCTTATTCTATAACCCCCTATATACCCCCTATGCTATCGAATAATGGAGATGCCCCATGAGGCGTCATGACGGAAATGCGGTCATCAACGACTACAGCCTTTGGTTCAAACACATCGAGGATCGGTCGATATGCAGCCGACTCGAAAAGCTCGATGACGACGAGGAAATCGTATTGATTGCCGACAAGGTTGTCGGAAGATGGCGTCGAATGCTCCAGGGCGACAATCCGCGGCCGACTGAAGGCATAAAACCGATCGGACAGATGAAGGAGATTTGGGGGGACTGGTTCAAGACCCGCAGGGGTGAGCGCATCCTGATCCAGGTGCCTGAAACTGTGGGAGACGATTTCCTCGCGGCTGGATCGGAATTGTTCTCCGAATGGAGTGACGAATTGGACGAGGAAGCATTCCGTGATTTGTGAACGGCACGAAGTTATTGTCGTCCCGTACCCGTTTCATGAAATCGATGTCGTCAAACGCCGCCCGGTGGTGGTGATATCTGGCCGCAGTTTCAACGAAGCCAACGGATGGACGGTCGTGGCAATGATTACCTCGGCAAAACGAACTTCGTGGGCAAGCGATATGGAAATAGCGGATATCCATTCCGCCGGTTTGCAGACGCCATGCATCGTCCGCATGCGCTTCCAAACCCTTCCAAACGAAATACTCGACCGGCGGATCGGCAAGCTCGGCGCTGCTGACCGGTTGGTGATGGAAGGAAAATTCGCTGGAATAATCCAATAGACAAAGGTAACGGCTGGATAAAAGATCGCACCATCTATCGATGAAGAAAGGGCGCCAGCCGGCGCCCTTTTCTGGAATGGATCGATTGAAGCTAGTGCGCTTCGGCCCAGACCTTGCGCTTGGTCACATACAGCAGACCGGCAAACAGCAGCAGGAAAATCATTACCCTGAAGCCGATCTTCTTGCGGTCTTCGAGATTTGGTTCC
>JBFIBB010000285.1:0-4020 GCA_041582695.1 Rhizobiaceae bacterium | reverse complement strand
GGTGGTCGAGGCGCAGGCGACGCCTCGGTTGGCGCGCAAGGTGATCGAGAAGGTTCGTTCGGTGACCGACAAGCCGATCAGCCATCTGGTGCTGACGCACTATCACGCTGTGCGGGTGCTTGGCGCGTCGGCCTATCACGCGCCGACGGTGATCATGAGCGAGAAGGCGCGCTCGATGGTGGCCGAGCGCGGGCAGGAGGATTGGGATTCCGAGTTCGACCGCTTCCCGCGGCTGTTTCAGGGCCATGAAAGCATTCCGGGGCTGACCTGGCCGACGACGACATTCAACGACCGCATGACGGTGTATCTCGGAAAGCGCCGGGTGGACCTGCGCTTCCTCGGTCGGGCGCACACGGCGGGAGACATCGTCATCCACGTTCCCGACGAGAACGTTATGTTCACCGGCGACATCGTCGAGTACCACTCTGCCTGCTATTGTGGCGACGGGCACTTCAACGACTGGCCGGCAACGCTGGAGGCGATACGGAGCTACGATGTGGAGGCGATCGCGCCGGGCCGGGGCGATGCGCTGGTGGGCCGCGAGATGGTGAACAAGGCGCTGACAAACACGGCCGATTTCGTTTCGTCGACCTACAGGCCGGTGGCGCGGGTGGCCCAGGGCGGCGGCACGCTGAAGGAGGCATGGGACGCCTGCCGGGCGGCGTGCGATCCGAAATTTTCCGACTACGCGATCTACGAGCATTGCCTGCCGTTCAACGTAGCGCGCGCCTATGACGAGGCGCTCGGCATCGACACGCCGCGCATCTGGACAGCGGCGCGCGACAAGGAAATGTGGGAGCAGCTGCAGGGGTAATGCCGCGGACTTCCGGGCGGATACAAGATCCAGGGCGGCGGTTGATGGTTGCATATGAAATCGATAACGCAGCGCCTTTACAGGCAACTGCCCGGTAGGCCGGAACACGAGACCATGAGCAAGATATTCGAAACGCCGCTCTATCCCTATCAACGATCTGCCGATCAGGATTCTTCAAACCCCGTGCGTCATCCGGTTGTGGTTATCGGCGCCGGACCGGTGGGACTGGCGGCGGCGATCGACCTGGCGCAGCAGGACGTGCCGGTGGTTGTGCTCGACGACAACGACAAGGTGAGTTTCGGTTCGCGCGCCATCTGCTTCGCCAAACGGCCGCTGGAAATTCTCGACCGGCTTGGCTGCGGCCAGCCAATGGTTGACAAGGGCGTCGTCTGGCACACCGGAAAGGTTTTCTTCGACGAGCGCCAGGTCTACGGCTTCGACCTCTTGCCCGAGGACGGACACAAGCGGCCGGCCTTCATCAACCTTCAGCAATACTATTTCGAGCTTTACCTGGTCGAACGGGCGCGCGAACTGCAGGCGGCGGGCAAGCCGATCGAATTGCGCGGAAAGACCCGCGTGCTCAGCATCGATCAGAAAGCGGACCATGTGGCGTTGCTGGCCGACACGCCGGACGGCCCCTACGAGCTCGAAGCCGACTGGCTGATCGCCTGCGACGGCGCCGGGTCGCCGGCGCGCGCGATGCTCGGTCTCGATTTCGTCGGCCGGGTGTTCGAGGACAACTTCCTCATCGCCGATGTGGTGATGGAGGCCGATTTTCCGACCGAGCGCTGGTTCTGGTTCGACCCGCCCTTCAACCGCGGCCAGTCGGCGCTTCTGCACAAGCAGCCGGACGGCGTGTGGCGCATCGACCTTCAGCTTGGCTGGAACATCGACAAGGAAAAGGAAAAGAAGCCGGAAAACGTGATCCCGCGGCTGAAAGCCATGCTGGGTGAGGACGCCAGGTTCGAGCTGGAATGGGTGTCGATCTACACCTTCCAGTGCCGGCGGATGGAAAAATTCCGCCACGGGCGGGTTTTGTTTGCCGGCGATGCGGCGCATCAGGTCTCGCCGTTCGGCGCGCGCGGGGCCAATTCCGGCCTGCAGGACACGGACAATCTGATATGGAAATTGAAGCTCGTCATGGACGGGCTTGCGCCGGAAAGCCTGCTCGAAAGCTACGATGCCGAGCGTGTTTACGGCGCCGACGAGAACATTCTCAACTCCTCGCGATCGACGGACTTCATAACGCCGAAGTCGGAGATCAGCCGTATCTTCCGCAACGCGGTGCTCGATCTGTCGGAGCATTACGAATTCGCGCGTCCGCTGGTCAATTCGGGCAGGCTGTCGGTGCCGTGCACCTATGACGGCTCGCCGCTCAACGGGCCGGACGCCAGGGGCATGCCGGCGCGGACGAGGCCCGGTTCGCCTTGCGTCGATGCGCCGGTCGGCGGCGGCTGGCTGCTCGACCAGCTCGGCAACCGGTTTCAACTGATGACCATCGATGCGGACGCACCCGAGAGGCTCGACGCCGGCGGGATTGCCGTCGAGCGGCTGGCGTTGTCGGCGGCCGACGACAAGAGCGGCGCGCTGGCCAAGCGCTATCTGGGCGACGCCAAATCGGCGGTCTATCTTCTGCGCCCGGACCAGCATGTCGCCGCGCGTTGGGAACGCTATGACGAGGCCGCTGTCAGAGCGGCGATCGACAAGGCGACGGGCAGGGCGTGAGGCAGGAACGATGAGCGAACTGAACACCAAACCCAATATCGCCGCCGCGGACGATTTCTATGCGGCGCTCCTTGCCGCCCACGAAGGCCTCGACAAGGCGGAAAGCGATGCGTTCAACGCACGGCTGATCCTGATCCTCGCCAACCAGATCGGCGACAGGAATGTGCTGGCGCAGGCGCTGGAGGCGGCGAAAAGGAAGTAGGGCGGTTCGCGTTCACCCGGGTCAGTAAACTCCCCGGGCAATAACCGCGAAACGGTCCGAGAGCGCTGCAAGCGAAACCTCGTGCATTGCTGCAGCGGGAATGACGCCGCCACGCCCGTCCGGCAGATCGCGGGTGGCGCATGCATCGGCATCGATGGTGGTGCGGTAGCCGAGGTCGAGCGCAGCGCGTGCGGTCGAACTGACGCACATGTGGGTCATGAACCCGCAGAGTACGAGGTCGCGTTTTCCGGCACTCGACAGAAGCGTGTGCAAGTCGGTTCCGGCGAATGCGTTGGGAAGCGTCTTGCCGACAACCTGCTCGTGTTCCAGTGGCGTAACGGAATCGATGAAGCGGCCGCGGAAAGCGGCGCGGTCGAACAGGCCGCCGGACCTGCCTTCGTGTGCAATGTGGAAAACCGGCGTTCCGGCATCGCGCGCCGCGGCGAGCAGCCGTGCGGCCGCCGCGACAGCCTTTTCTGCGTCCGGCAAGGCAAGAGGCCCTTCCAGATATTCGTTCTGCAGGTCGATCAACACTAGCGAAGCCTGCTCGAGCCGGACCGGCTGAAGATCGGCTCCGGCCATTTGTAGAAGGGTCTGCGGTAAGGACATCGTCATTGCTTCCCCTGATTTGTGCGCCGCTTGCCGTCGGCGAATACCTGAAACCACTGCAGTATGCGAACGGATTTTCGGAGACCGGTCGGCCAGAACGGATCGGCTTCCACCAGGCCTCTGACATCGGATTCGCGCTGCGCTTCCACGAGCCAAAGACCACCGGCGGCCGAACCGTCCGCTTCGAGGAGCGGCCCGGCGGCCACGATCGCCGATGCGTTTGCTTCGAGAAACGCCAGATGCGCGGGCATGTTCGGCTTTCGAACTTCGCCGGCACCGGGATTGTCCTCGAACAGGACCGCGTACTTCATCTGCAGATCTCCATCTTTTTGCCGGCAGGAGAGTATCCTGCGAAAATGCAGATTGAAGGCGAAGTTTTGAAGAGTTATCCTGCAAGAATGCAGGTTAAGAACTGGAACGACCTTCGCTATCTGCTGGCGCTGGAGCGCGGGCGCAGCATTTCGGGCGCGGCCCGGCTGATGGGCGTCGACGACACCACCGTGTCGCGGCGTCTGGCGGTATTGCAATCGGAGGCCGGGTCGGCGCTCTATGTCCGCGCGGCCGACGGCGGCCTGGCGCTTACCGCTCGCGGCAGCGAGATCGCGCGAAATGTCGAGGCGATGGAGCGCCAGGCCGATTTGATTGGCGAGGCGCTGGGTCCGGGCGAGGC
>JBFIBB010000284.1:0-4021 GCA_041582695.1 Rhizobiaceae bacterium | reverse complement strand
GCATCGATTACCTGCGCCTTTACCGGGCATCCGGCGATGATGCGGTCGACCTGCGAGCGGCGTTGTTCGGCACGCTTCAGATGGATGATGAAAGCCTGGATGTTCATCGCGCCGCCGTACCGCCGGGTTTGTTTTCATATCCGCACAATGAACGATAGACCCGGTCGATCGCCTCTATTTCCCCGTCAACCGAAAAGTGTTTCACGACGCGGTCCCTCGCCGTTTTACCGGACGCTTCAATGCGGTTTTCCGATGACAGCATTTGCATCGCCAGGGCGGCAATGGTTTCAGCATTGTTCGGATCGGCGATATGGCCGCAATCCGAATTGCCGATAAATCCGGCGAAATAGCCGGTGTTGCTGGCAATGACAGGAACGCCGCACGCCATGGCTTCAAGCACGGTCATGCCATATCCCTCGTAGCGTGGCGCGGCCACGAGCAGCGACAGGCCGGGCAAAAGACCTGCAAGTTTTTCGGGAGGAATTTCGCCGGTAAACAAAATCCGGTTCTCCAGCCCTGCGGCGGAAACTCGGGCCATCAGCGTTTTTTCAAACGCCCTGTGCTCGCTTGCGGCTCGACCGATTACCAGCGCCCTGGCGCCGGGCAGGGACGGCAGCAGCCGGATCATGGCTTCGACGAAGATATCGGTACCTTTTTCCGGCCTGATGCGGCCGACTGTGCCGATTCCCATTGTTCCGGGAAATCCGCTGTGCGCCCAGCAATCGAGGCGGTTGGCGGCGGGCCTGAACCGCTCCGTGTCGACACCGTGTGGCGCTATGGCGCTGACACGGGAGAAAAAGGATGCTGCGCGCTCGGTTGTGGCGATTATGGCGTCCATGCGCGAAATCAGCCAGCGCGGAAAGGCGGAATGCAGGCGCTGGGCCGAAGAGGTGAAGACGGTCTTGATTGGCAGCCGAAGCAGGTCGCGCGCCGCGATCGCCGCCAGCATTTCCGAATTCCGCCGGACGTGCCAGATCACGGGGCGGTGGCGCACAGACTGTCTCGTCAGCGATATCGCCGCGCGCAGGCTGACCGGCTTGGGGCAACCGGGCAGGGGCCGACCGGCAAGATGCAGGTTGTATCTCGCTATCTGGCGAGCGACGACGGCGGCAGCGGTTGCGGATACGCCGGTAAAATTGCGGTTGAAATTGGTGACGATCAGGTCAAGCGGCTCTCGTTCGACCTTTCCGTCGCCGCCGGTGTCGCGCTCTTGCTTCAACCCCACCGCACTTCCAGGATTTCAAATCCGCGCGCGCCACCCGGCGCGTTGACTTCGATCGAATCGCCAACCGCCTTGCCGATCAGCGCGCGTGCGATCGGAGAGGAAATGGAGATGCGGCCAGATTTCACGTCAGCCTCCTGGTCGCCGACAATCTGGTAGGTCTTTTCCTCATCCGTGTCCTCGTCGGCGAGCACGACGGTCGCGCCGAATTTGATCGTTTCGCCATTCAGTTTCGACAGGTCGATCACTTCGGCGCGCGCGACAAAATCCTCAAGCTCGGATACACGGCCCTCGTTGAGGCTCTGCGCCTCCTTGGCGGCATGGTATTCGGCGTTTTCGGACAGGTCGCCATGGGAACGGGCTTCGGCAATTGCCTCGATAATGCGCGGCCGTTCTTCCTGCTGGCGCCAGCGCAGTTCCTCCTTCAATTTCTCAAAGCCCGCAGCTGTCATCGGAACCTTGTTCATTTTCGTCGTGCCTCTCTGGCTTCGCCGTGCCCGGCTGCCGGGCGCGGAAGATCGTCTGTCAGTCAAAAACAAAACGGTCCGAAGTCTCCCGACATCGAAACCGTTTCCATCAAGCTCACGGCAAATATAGCAGCAAAATCGGCGTTTTCACGAAAAAAATCATGATTTCTACCGGTCCGACGCCGCAAAGGGGAGCATTTCGGCGGGTTCGGCGCTGTTTGTCAGTGGCCCGCCGTCGCCATCGAGCAGGGTTTCGATTTCGTCGTACGCGGCCTGCGGATCCTCAAGATCACAAATCGTGATCTTCTGACCACTTACCAACCGGAATACCAGCGTGCCGCTGCCGGCGATGCGGCCGCCAATACCGCGCCTGATGCTGACTTTCTGAATCAGGCGGTAGGGTACATGGTAAGGTTCGCTGCGCGGAAAGCCGGTATGGAGCAGCAGGGCATGCGGTTGCATGCGTATCTGGATGGTGAAATAGCGCAGCACCGCGTGGGCAACAAGAAACGGAATGCCCGCGGACAACACGACCAAAGACAGGCGCCCCATGCCGCCATCGGCATTTCCGGTGGCGAAAAGCCATGTGAAAAGCGCGGCGTAGCCGGCGGCGATAATCGCGACGGGAAGAAAAAGCGCGGTCTTCGAGGCATGATATTTTCTGCCCGAACCGGCCAGCAAGTTGTCGTTTTCGCCCAACATCAGGTGATTCGCCGTCGCTTCCGAATGCACGAGAATACACCGGCAGTGCAAAAAGTCATTGTTTGCCTGGCACCGGCTCGTTTGGGTGGCAAAACGCCGAAAGCGCCTCGAGGGACGCTTCCGCATTTCCGTTCAACAAGGCCTGGGTGAGAACCCAGACGAATTCGCTCAGTGACGGTAGACCGCTCCGGTCGCCAGCGCCGAAGCGAGCGATTCATATGGCCAATTGTCCTTGCCGGCCCGTTTTTCGATCTCGGCCAACTGAACCGATGCGCCGACACGATCGCCATTCTGCAGCAAGGCCTGGCCCATGTAGGAGCGTGCGAGTACGTAATCCGGATCGCGCTTGATCGCCTCCTGATAGTATCCGAGCCCGACTTCCATACGCCCTGCATTGCGGTGCGAGAAGCCCAGATAGTTCAGTATGCGCGGATCATTCTGATCGGCGGCCATCTGCAGCAGCGCGATGGCTTCGTCATAGCGTTCGGCGTAGGCGAGTTCGCGGGCGGTTTCGTAGAGCGCATCGTCGCTCGTCACGCCGGCCTCTGCCTTGATGCATTTCTTTTCCTTTTTGTTCCAGACCTCGCCCTTCTTGCATTTCTGCGTCGTTGGCGTGGGAGGAGGCGTTGATTCGCTGCCGCCGGCCGCCAAAACGGGCGCCGACGTCAATGAAAAGGCGATAGCGGCGGTTGCCACAGCCATCTTGAATCTGTTTGTCATCGGATCGAATACTCCTGAATAGGCGTCCCATCTTATCGCACTAACGCGGAACCGGACGATATCATCCGAAAAAAAGTACAAGTACACTCAAAATATCGTGTAGCCACGCGACAATATTACGGCGAAACGGCGGAACCGGCAGATTTTCACATTCCCGGATTGAAAAACCACCGGCTGACAGCAGGCAAAGTCGGAGGGTTGCAAATGGCGAATTTGCGCTATTATCAGGCTTGCAGGATCGCGTTTCGGGCTAGGTCCACGTCCAGGGAGGCGAAGCATGAACATTATACCCGAAAGGGAATGGGAACTGGCCATCGATCCCGACACCGTGCGCGTGTTCATTTTAAAGGCGCGGGCGATCAGCGCCGCCATCAATGACGACTATGAAGACGGACATGACCGCGAGGTCGAACTGATGAACGGCGATAGCGACAGCCATCATCACGACGGTCTGGCGGAAGAAGAGGAAGAAAATCTGACGGAGCGCGAACTGCGGGCGCTGATCGGCGACCTGAATGTCGATGAAGCAGCCGAACTCGTGGCGCTCGCCTGGATCGGCAGGGGCGATTATTCAGGAGCGGAATGGTCGGAGGCGGTGGCCGAAGCGCGCCAGCGCGGCAACCGGCGGACGGCCAGCTATCTTCTCGGCATGCCCATGCTGGGCGACTGGCTGGAAGAGGGGCTGGAAGCGATCGGTGTCTGACCGGGCCTGTCCGACACGCAGGCCGCAAGTACGGCTCGCACCCTGATTTCCGGGGGGATGGCCACAATTTGGCCGCAGACGTAAATCGCGCACTGAGCATTCCTTTACATTTGGCCGGTAGATTTCAGCCCCGAAGGACAATCGGGGACGAGTTCATGCATGGAACCGGTTTTGGATCGAAGCGCAACGCCTGGCGCCTGCCTGCCG
>JBFIBB010000283.1:0-4056 GCA_041582695.1 Rhizobiaceae bacterium | reverse complement strand
GATACGATGGATAAGCTTCCAGAAAAGCCTCGACCGCGATCACAGAGGCGGCAAGCCCGCCTTTCATGTCGCAGGCGCCGCGGCCAAACACCTTGCCGTCCTTCACAACCCCGGCGAACGGGTCGAGTGTCCAGCCTTCGCCGGCCACAACCACGTCGATATGGGAGTTGAAATGCACGATCGGACCGGGACCGTTTCCCTCCCTGCGGCAGACGACGTTGGTCCGCGGATATTTGTCGCTGTCTCCCGGACTGCCTTCGCCGCGAATGAGCTGAAAATCGAACCCGGATTGCGCCATGCGCGTTGCCAGATATTCCGCACAGGGCTGATAGGCTTCACCAGGAGGGTTGATTGTCGGATAGCGGATCAGATCGACCGTAACGTCGACAAGTTCGGATCGCCGGTTCTCCACCGCGTTAAATAGATTCTCGTCCATCTGACTGATTTGATCGATGAAATGGGCCCATTGCAAGGGTTGGTTTCGCTGTTAAGCAGTTCACGAAATTGTTTCCAATCCGACCAGCCCGAGTGATGATTTGTTCAAGTTTTCATGTAATTATGGAAAGTCCATCGCGAAAACTGGGCAGTAACAAGAGCAGGGGCGTTTCAAGCAAGGGGTTTCTGGTAATGCGTAAGTATGTTCTCACGGCAATTGCATCGGTAGCGATGCTTGTAGGCGCGGTTTCGACCGGCATGGCGGCCAGTCTAGTCGCCCAGATCGATGTTTCGGCACAGACGATGACGGTCAAGAAGTATGGCCGCGTCGTGCACCGCTGGAAGGTTTCAACTGCAAGGCAGGGATATGTCACGCCGCGTGGAACCTACCGCCCGACGCGGATGCACACCATGTGGTACTCGCGCAAATACGACATGTCGCCGATGCCATACTCGATATTTTTCCGCGGCGGCTATGCCATCCACGGCACCGACGCGATTCGCAATCTTGGCCGTCCCGCCTCTCATGGATGCGTTCGGCTGCATCCCGAAAATGCCAGGAAACTGTTTTCGATGGTCAAACAGGTTGGTCCGGGTAATGTTCGTATCGTCGTGACCAACTGACCGGAATCTTCCGGGCAATGGAAAACCGTGCGGCACTGTCCGCACGGTTTTTTTTGTGTGGACCAATGATCCGCCATTTCAATCGGACGGGGTCATATATAAGACTTGCGGCACCCAGGGAGTTGCCGCATGGCCGCAGAGCCGGAAATCAAGCTTTCTCAGGAAGCCTCCGATGAGGTGCGCAAGACGACCTGCTACATGTGTGCGTGCCGCTGCGGAATCAACGTTCATCTGAAGAACACACCCGGCGGCAAGCAAAAGATCCGCTATATCGAAGGCAACCGTGACCACCCCGTCAATCGCGGCGTGCTCTGCGCCAAGGGTTCCGCGGGCATCATGCAACATTATGCGCCGGCCCGGCTGAAAGGACCGATGCTGCGTACAGGTCCGCGCGGTTCCGGTGAGTTCAAGCAGATAAGCTGGGACGAGGCGCTTTCGCTCGCCACCGAGTGGCTGGGCGCGGTGCGCGAGGACGATCCGAGGAAACTTGCCTTTTTCACCGGGCGCGACCAATCGCAATCACTGACAGGGTTCTGGGCGCAGCAGTTCGGCACGCCCAACTACGCCGCCCATGGCGGTTTTTGCTCTGTCAACATGGCCGCTGCCGGCATCATGACCATCGGCGGGGCGTTCTGGGAATTCGGCGCGCCCGACTGGGAGCGCACGAAGCTTTTCATTCTCTTCGGCGTTGCCGAAGATCACGACTCCAACCCGCTTAAACTGGGCATTTCGAAGGTCAAGGAAAACGGCGCCCGCTTTATCTCGGTCAATCCGGTCAGAACCGGCTACTCGGCGGTCGCCGACAACTGGATCGGCATCCGGCCCGGCACCGACGCGCTACTGATACTTTCGGTTGTCCACGAACTGCTGAAGTCCCGCAGGATCGATGTCGACTACCTGTCCCGCTACACCAATGCCACCTGGCTCGTGATCGATGCGCCAGGCTCCGCGGAACACGGGCTGTTTGCCCGCAACGCCGAGGGCAAACCGCTCGTTCTCGACAGTGTGACCGAGCTGGTTGTCGAAGCCGGAACCAGAGGTATCCGCGGCGCGCTGAGCGGCCGATGCGAACTGCCGGATGGACGCAGCGCCGTTCCGTCTTTCCGGCTGCTTGCCGACAAATATCTCGATGAGCGCTACGCGCCCGAAAGGGTTGCGGGCGAATGCGGCGTGCCGGCGGCCACGATCCGGGGACTTGCCGCCGAAATCGCCCGGGTTGCCTTCGATGAGGAGATATTCGTCGAGCAACCGTGGACCGACATGCAGGGCGTGAAGCACGCAGGTTACCGCGGCCGTCCCGTCTCCTTCCACGCGATGCGCGGAATATCTGCACATTCGAACGGATTTCAGACGGCCCGCGCGCTGCACATCTTGCAGGTGCTGATCGGCTCGATCGACTGCCCGGGCGGTTTTCGCTACGAACCGCCTTATCCGAAGCCGGTCGAAGCCCATCCAAGGCCGCACGGCCGCGCCGAGCATTTCGGGTCCAACCAGCCGCTGTCCGGTCCGCATCTGGGCTTCCCCTTGGGCCCGGAGGACATGCTCGTCGACGCCGCGGGCAATCCGACCCGGCTCGACAAGGCGTTCTCCTGGGATGCGCCGCTGTCGGTCCACGGCCTGATGCATATGGCTATCCCCAACGCGCATGCCGGCGATCCCTATCCCGTCGACGTGATGTTTCTCTACATGGCCAACATGGCATGGAATTCGTCGATGAACACGGCAGGCGCGATCGCCATGCTCGAGGACCGTGACGAGGCGACGGGCGAATACAGGATCCCGAAGATCATCTATTCCGACGCCTACTGGTCCGAGATGGTGTCCTATGCGGACCTCGTGCTGCCCGACACCACCTATCTGGAGCGCCATGATTGCATCTCGCTGCTGGACCGGCCGATATCGGAACCGGATTGCGTCAATGACGCGATCCGCTGGCCGGTCGTCGAACCCGATCGGGACGTTCGCGGATTCCAGTCGGTCATCATCGATCTCGGCACTCGTCTGAAACTGCCCGGATTCGTGGACGGGCAGGGCAAGGCGCTTTACCAGGACTATGCCGACTACATCGTCCGTCACGAGCGGCGGCCCGGTATCGGCCCGCTGGCCGGTTTTCGCGGCCGCAACGGCGACCGCAACGGGCGCGGCGAGCCAAACCTGCAGCAGATTGAGCGCTACAAGGAGAACGGCGCCTTCAATTCCATCCACATCGGCATGGAGGCGCAATTCTTCAAGCACGCCAACGCCGCCTATCAGGATTTCGCCGTCCGCATGGGTTTCTTCGACAAGCCGGCGCCGGTCACGTTCCAGCTTTACAACGAGACGCTGCAGAAGTTCAGGCTTTCGGCGGAAGGACTGCGCGAACCCCATGCGCCGGAGAGCCACCGAGCGCAGATTCTGAAGGCCTTCCATCCGCTGCCCGAATGGTATCGGCCTTTCGAGGAAGAAGCCGTTGACCGGACCGCGTATCCCTATCACGCGATCACACAGCGTCCGGCCGCGATGTATCACTCCTGGGGTTCGATGAACGCCTGGCTGCGCCAGATTCACACGAAGAACGTGCTCTATGTGCCCGGCGCGATCTGCGATGCCGCCGGATTGGCGAGCGGTGACTGGGCCTGGGTCAGTTCGCATCATGGTCGCATCAAGGTCGAAGTAGCGCGAACCGATGCCGTCAACGCCGATACGATGTGGACATGGAACGCCATCGGCAAGCGGGCAGGGGCCTGGGCGCTGGACGCCGATGCGCCGGAAGCCGAAAAAGCTTTCCTTCTCAACCATTTGATCAACGAACTGCTGCCATCCAGGGGCGACGGCATGCGCTGGTCGAACTCCGATCCCGTCACCGGCCAGGCGGCCTGGTACGATCTGCGGGTAAACATAGAAAAGGCCGAACCATCAAAGCGCAGCGAACCGCATTTCCCCGGAACCGCCGGGGTGAGCGACAAACCCGGCGAACTGCGATACGGGCAGGAGTGGGATTGATGACCAGCCTCCCGT
>JBFIBB010000282.1:0-4083 GCA_041582695.1 Rhizobiaceae bacterium | reverse complement strand
GTGGCCGGGCGTACCGATGCGGGCGTTCACGCCACGGGCCAGGTGGCGCATTTCGACCTGTCGCGCGCTTGGCCGGCCCGAACCGTCGCAAATGCGCTCAACGCCAAGCTGAAACTGGCGGGCGAAACCATTGCCGTTCGCGACGCCGAGCAGGTTCCCGACACATTCGACGCACGCTTTTCTGCACGCGCCAGGTACTATCTCTACCGCATCATCAATCGCACGCCGCCCTTGGCCATCGAGCGCAACCAGGCCTGGTGGGTCAAACAACCGCTCAAAGAGGCCATCATGCAGCGCGCCGCCGACCGGCTTGTCGGCACACACGATTTCACCACTTTCCGCTCCGTTCACTGCCAGTCGAAAAGCCCGGTAAAGACGCTCGACCGGCTCGATGTCACCCGCACCGGCGACCTGATCGAAATCCGCGCCTCGGCCCGCTCGTTCCTGCACAACCAGGTGCGCTCGCTCGCCGGAACCCTGAAAATGGCCGGCGACGGTTCGTGGAGCGTCGAGGATGTCGAAGCCGCGTTGCGGGCCAAGGACCGCAAGGCCTGCGGACCGGTCGCCCCGCCCCACGGGCTGTATCTGATCGGCGTGGACTATGAATAATCCGCGCTATGCACGGATCTCCGGCAGGACGCCGAGCAGGCTCTGAGCCGAATAGAGCACGAAAATCGACGTGATCAGCATACCGGAAAAGAGCAGCGTCGCCGGACCGGGCCCGCGCTGCAGCGCCGCATTCGTCAGACGCCAGCTCAGCACCAGGGCGACCGCGAAGAGTCCCAGCGACAGCAACGCGACAAAATCCTCGATCCCCTCTATACCGCTCAGATCCATCAGTGACGGTGGCAGCATCAGCCAGACGGTGATCGCCGATCCCCAATTGCTGGCGACAACATAGTGCACGAACCGGTCGCCAATGCCCGCAGGTCCCGCCACCGCCGCCAGACCGGCGATCGGCAGCAGCCAGGCCGCCATGTCCGCCATGCCCAGTCGCAGCACGATGCCGATGCGCGAGACCAGATCGATATCCGGCGTGGCTATGTCGTTGGCATAGGCAACCCAGCCGACGACAAGCACGGGAGCGGCAATGACAATGGCGAAAAAGGAATTCCAGAAGCCGTCGCTGGAAATATCGAGCAGGCCGATGCCGTCGGCGCGACCCATCATCATCCGCCAGGCGCCATTCAGATATTGTTGTATTTCTTCCGCTGGAGGCATGGCAGCCGCTTCACGCCTTGACCGGCGAAGCTGCGAACCAGTCGCCGATAAAGCGCTCGTAAATCCCGGTCAGCGCTTCCAGATCCGCAACCGCCACCCGCTCGTCGACCATGTGCATGGTTTGTCCGACCAGGCCGAATTCCACGACCGGGCAATAATCCTTGATAAAGCGTGCATCCGACGTGCCGCCGGAAGTCGACAACTCGGGGCGCTTGCCGGTCATGGCCTTGATCGAATTCGACAACGTTCCGGTCAGCCGCTCGTCGCGCGTCAGAAACACCGGGCTCGGATGTTCCCGCCAGGCCAGTTCGTATTCCACCGGCCCGGTTTTGTCCGGCCGGAGCATCTTGTGCTTCGCCGCGGTATTCAGGCGATTGCCGGTTTCCGCCATCAGCGTCTCGGCCGTCCACAAATCGTTGAAGCGTATGTTGAACGCGGCAGTCACGGCTGAGGGAATGACGTTAACAGCGCCGTTTCCCGTGTCGATGCTCGTGATTTCCAGGTTCGAAGGCTGGAAATCGTCGGTGCCGCTGTCGAAACGCGGATGCAACAACGCTTCGACCAGCATGATCATTCCGCGAACCGGATTGTCGGCCAGGTGCGGATAGGCCACATGCCCCTGCTTGCCACGTACGGTGATCACCCCCGAGAGCGACCCTCGCCGCCCGATCTTGATCATGTCGCCGAGCGTCTCCGGGTTGGTCGGTTCCCCAACAAGCGCCGCGTCCCAGCTCTCCCCCTTCGAAGCGGCCCACTGCAACAGTTTTGCGGTGCCGTTGACGGCAGGCCCTTCCTCGTCGCCGGTGATCAGCAACGACACAGAGCCGAGCGGCGCGCCGTTTTTCCCGACATAGCGGGCAAGCGCGGCGACGAAACAGGCGATCGCCCCCTTCATGTCGACCGTTCCGCGGCCGTACATCTCGCCATCCGAGATTTCCGCGCCGAAGGGCGGATGCGTCCACGCCGCATCATCACCCGCCGGCACCACATCGGTATGGCCGGCGAACATCAGGTGCGGCCCGCTGTTTCCGAGCCTCGCGTAAAGGTTATCGACATCGGGAGTTCCCTCGGCGCTAAACGTCTTCATGCTGGTGCTGAATCCGAGCGGCGCGATCATCGCCGCAAGCGCCTGCAATGCACCGGCATCCTGCGGCGTCACCGAGGGGCAGCGAACCAGCACTGAGAGATTGGCGATCGGATCCGTTGGCAGGGTCATGGGTTGAGCATCTAGCGGAAACCCCAAAACCCGTAAACAGCCAACCGGAAAAGACTTCCCCTGTGGCAATTGCGATTGGTCCGTATTGCCGTTAGAACGCGCAAAATTCGCTTCAGGGATGCTCAAATGACCACAATCACCACCGCGGCTACAGCAGAAGACCAGGCAAGGCTGCTTTCCGCGGCCCTGCCCTACATGCAGCGCTACGAGAACAAGACGGTGGTGGTCAAATATGGCGGTCATGCAATGGGCAATATCGAACTCGGCCGTGCTTTTGCCCGCGACATCGCGCTTTTGAAGCAATCGGGCGTCAATCCGATCGTTGTTCACGGCGGCGGGCCGCAGATCGGCTCCATGCTGACCAAGATGGGCATCGAATCGAAATTCGAGGGCGGATTGCGCGTCACCGACGAAAAGACCGTCGAGATCGTCGAGATGGTGCTCGCCGGCTCCATCAACAAGGAGATCGTCGCGCTGATCAACGCCGAGGGCGAATGGGCCATCGGGCTGTGCGGCAAGGATGGCAACATGGTGTTTGCCGAGAAAGCCAGGAAGAAAGTCGTCGACCCGGATTCCAACATCGAGCGCATCCTCGATCTCGGTTTCGTCGGCGAACCGGTGGAGGTCGATCGCACCCTGCTCGATCTGCTGGCGCGCTCCGAAATGATCCCGGTCATCGCGCCGGTGGCGCCCGGCCGCGACGGTCACACCTACAACATCAACGCCGATACTTTCGCTGGCGCCATTGCCGGCGCGCTCAGGGCCTCCCGGCTCCTGTTCCTGACCGACGTGCCGGGCGTGCTCGGCAAGGACGGCAAGCTGATCGACGAACTGTCAGTCGCCGACGCACATGCGCTTATCGCCGACGGAACGATTTCCGGCGGCATGATCCCGAAGGTCGAAACCTGCATCGAGGCGATCGACCGCGGCGTCGAAGGCGTCGTCATCCTGAATGGCAAGACCCCCCATGCAGTGCTGCTTGAACTGTTCACCGAGCACGGCGCCGGTACGCTGATCGTGCCTTAGTCCGGCGCTGCCGCCCGTTGCTATGTGCAACAGTCCCCGCCAGACTGGATCGGCGGGCAACAAACGGTTCCATAGGAGCAGAATACGCAGCAGTCGCCACGCTTTGGTTTCAGCATGGAATGGCATGCCTTGCATTCATAGAACCATTGACATGCGTCGGACGGCATCGTCTCGGTTTCCGCGTGTCCGCAGTTCGGACACGTTATGGCGCTTTCAAAAACGATGGTACGGACGGTCATGGCTTTACATCAGCGTAATCAGGTAATCGTTGATCCTGGTCTCGTTTATCACAACGATCCACGCCATTGCGGTAAGCGCGGTCGTGCCGCCAAGCCACCATTTCAGACGCCATAGCGAATTGCGGCGGCTGGATATTATCCAGGAAGTTGCGACCAGCGCTGTAGATACCGCCAGCACATAGTAGCTCGCCGCGGCTATCTTTCCGAACACCGCCAACCCGCTACCGCCCAATCCCAGCAACATCAGCGCGATCAACGACAGGCTGCGTGCGATCATGGCTCGACCCTCCGTGCTGCCGGTGGATTGCAAGGCGCGTACCACGAGGGCGGCAGGCCCGGGGCGCCGTCGAGCCGGCCGCGGTGTGAGTCGTCGTGCGCAGC
>JBFIBB010000281.1:0-4088 GCA_041582695.1 Rhizobiaceae bacterium | reverse complement strand
GCCGTAACGACAATTCCGGCGGTGTGCGCAACAAGGCGGGCATCGCGCGTACGGTTCGCCATCACCATGAAAAAGGCGATGCCCGCTCCCGTGCCGAGCAGAACGCAGGCGCCGATCACGTGCAGCCAGCGAAGTACGATCTCCATTTCCATCAGCGCCGCTCCAGCATGATTGCGCCCGCCACAGCCAGCATCAGCGCAGGAAGTATCTTGACCAGCGGTCCGAGCGGATCGGCCCACAGCGCCGGTGCCACAAACGTGGCGGCAGCGAGATAGAACGCGCTGACTGACGCCATCGCTTGGCAGGCCAGAACGGCATGCCTGCGGATGAGGATCATGCCGGCGAGCAGCATGTCGACCAGCGACCATCCGGCGACCGCCGCCTTTGCCGGCCCGCCGGTCCAGCCGGCATCGACCAGAATTTGCGCGGCCGCATCGAGGCGAATGAGGCCGACCAGTCCGGACGCCAGCCAGAAAACGAACAGCATCGCTACGGCCAGCGGCATGATCAGGCCGATGCGCGCGGCGAGCCGGTCGGCCGGCAGCGCTCTCATGCCGGCCAGTGTCGTCTTCAGGTCGCAGACCGGTGAGCCATTCAGTCCCCTCCATGTCGTCGCATCACCCGTCACGTTCCGTTCGATGGCGGCGATTGCCGACGAGCGAAGCGGCGAGCGCCAGCCGAGATATCCCAACAGATCGGCGATAGCGGATATCGGGCGCACCAGCGCGGCCGGAACGTTGATCGTCATCAACGGTGGGCGAAAACCGAGCCAGTTCCGCATCACGCCGGCGAGTTCGTCGAGCCTGTGCGGCGTGTCTTCGACCAGATCGAAAATCGCGCCGTCTGGAAGTTCACCTCTGACAGCCTTCTCCACCGCTCCAGCCAGGTCCGGCATTCCGACGGTCTGAACCAGGGCGTCCGCAAATGCGACCGGCTGCACCATCGGCGTTGCGGCAAGCAGGCGCAGCAGAGCCGTGCTGCCATATGCCGACCGGCCAAGCACCAGGCCAGGGCGGATGATGACGTGCCGGGCGCCCGAAATGCGTATGGCCTCGTCTCCCGCAGCCTTGGTGTGGAAAAATGGCATTTCGGCGCGCCGGTCAGTGCCGGCAGCGGAAATCTGAACGATTGCAATTCCGCTGGCCGAGCAGGCCGTGGCAAGCGCGCCGATTGCGTTGTGGTGAACCACCTCGAGTCGGTCGCCGCCGCCATCCTGCAAAGCGCCGGCGCAATTGACGACCGCGCCAACGCCGTCCAGGACATCGTGCCAAGCCTGCACCGATTGCAGATCGGCTAGATCGCGAATGATCCAGCGAAGCTCAGGAAATGTTCGTAGCGCCATCCCGCGGTTCCGACCGAGTCCGGTGACTTCGAACCCCACGGATCGCAGGTGTTCGACAATGCCGGAACCGATAAAGCCATAGGCCCCGAGCACAAGCACGGCGCGCGTCGTGTTTTCGGAATCTGAATCTGTCCCCGAGCCTTCCGGAATATTTCCCATGTCGGCTAGTGCTCGCTCTGGCACCGCGCGTGATCCGACAACGCCTTGATCACATTGCAATCGCACGCTTCGCCGCCGTCGCACGCCGCCGCAATCCGCCGCAGCTCGCGTTCGAGTTTCCTGAGCCGCGCAATGCGGTTGCGTACCGCTTCAAGATGCTCTTTTGCGATCCGGTCCGCATCGTGGCACGGTGCGTGGGGATGTTCGCTCAGCCGGATGAGATCGCGGATGGAACTGATCGGCAGGCCCAGATCGCGGCAATGCCTGATGAAAGCCAGCCGCTCGAGTTCCTCGTCGAAGTAGCGCCTTTGATTGCCTTCGGTGCGGTCGGCGGCCTTCAGTATGCCCATCTGCTCGTAGTAGCGGATTGTCGGTATCTTCACGCCGGTCCGCCGCGAGAGATCGCCGATCGAGTACATGAAAAAACCTCTTGAACCTCTAGTCGCTAGAGAAACTAGATTAACGGCAGGCAATTGCAAGCAAGGACCTTCCGATGAGCGCATCATGCGGCCATGAACATGGGTTCACGGGTCTTTCGGCTTCCTATAAGCGGCGGCTGTGGCTCGTTATCGCCATCAATGCCGGCATGTTCGCCGTCGAAATGACCGCGGGCCAGCTGGCGGGATCGCAAGCGCTGCAGGCCGATGCGCTCGATTTCTTCGCCGATGCGGTTACCTACGCAATCTCGCTCGCAGTCATAGGCGCGACCTTGCGGGTGCGCGCGGCCGCAGCGCTTGCCAAGGGCTTGAGTCTGCTGACCATGGGCATCTGGGTTTTCGGCGCCACGATCTACCGGGTGTTCTTTCTCGGAGTGCCGGAAGCGACGGTCATGGGCGTTGTCGGTTTCATGGCGCTTTCCGCAAACGTCGCGAGCGTGCTGTTGTTGTTCCGGTACAAGGAGGGCGACGCCAATGTGAGATCTGTCTGGCTGTGCTCGCGCAACGACGCAATCGGCAATGTCGCGGTCATGCTGGCGGCGCTGGGCGTCTGGGGAACATCGACCGGCTGGCCGGATGTCGCGGTTGCATCGGTCATGGCGGCACTGTTCTTGTCTTCGGCGACGCAAATCCTGACAGCGGCGCTGCGTGAATGGCGCGTCGCGCCGCAATAGGGGTCCGGCGCCAACCGGCAGGATCACTGCCGGTCACATATCCTGGTCGCGCTGCGGTTTGATGCTGCGCCCCTTGCCGAAAGTGTAGCCTGTCTCGACCACTTTCCGGCCGAATTTGTCGCGGAGCGTATCGATTGCTCCCTCGGCAATCGCCCGTTTGCGCGCCGGCGCGTCGACCAGGTCCGGCGGGTCGGCGCGGCCATCTTCGCACAGGTCCGAAACGCCGATGCCAATCAGCCGGAATTCGGTGCCGTCGGCCTCCTTGCGAAGGAGTTCGAGCCCGGTGGAGAATATGCGGTCGGCAAGCCGCGTCGGGTCGGCAAGCTGGCGGTTGCGTGTTCTGATCCTGAAATCACGGGTTTTCAGCTTCAGCACGATCGTCCGTCCCGCGATACGCTTCTTTTTCAGTCGTTCGGAGACCTTTTCGGACAGCGAACGCAGTATCGGCACCAGCTCGTCGAGCGTGGCCAGATCATCGTTGAATGTCGTCTCCGACGATACGCTTTTCGCTTCGCCGTGGTTCGATACCGCGCGGCTGTCCTCGCCGCGCGACAAATGATACAGGCGGTCGCCCATCGCGCCGTAGGCGCGCATAAGCGCCGCCCGCTCCATGGTCTGCAGCTGGCCGATCCGGCGGATGCCGTCGCGGGCGAGCGCCGCTTCGAACGCCTTGCCGACGCCCCAGATCATGCTGACCGGCTTGTCGGCCAGGAATGATTTGGCTTCGCCTTGCCCGATAACCGAAAAGCCGCGCGGTTTCGCAAAATCCGAGGCGATCTTCGCGAGGAATTTGCAGTAGGAAAGTCCGACGGACACGGTGATGCCGATCTCGCGTTCCACCCGCTGCGCAAACTTCGCCAAAACGCGAGCGGGCGGTTCGCCGTGCAGACGTTGCGTGCCGGACAGATCGAGAAACGCCTCGTCGATGGATATCGGTTCGACCGCCGGCGTCAGCGACAGCATCAGTTCGCGGACTTCGCGCCCGACCGCGGCATATTTGTCCATGTTCGGCTTGATCACCACCGCCTCCGGACAGGCCTTCAGCGCCTTGAACATGGGCATGGCCGAATGGACGCCCTTGATGCGCGCGATATAGCAGGCGGTCGAGACGACACCGCGCCTTCCGCCGCCCACGATGACCGGCTTGTTGCGCAGATCCGGATTGTCCCGCTTTTCCACCGATGCGTAAAACGCGTCGCAATCGACATGCGCGATCGCCAGTTCGTATAGCTCCGGATGGCGCGCAACCCGCGGGCTTCCACAGAAAGAGCAACGCCGGACTGCCGCCTGCTGCGCGGACATGCAATCTCGGCAGAAACCGTGTTCTGGGTCGTTGACAGGGTTCGGCATTGATGCGAACATAACAGGAACATTTCAACGCTATTGCACGACAGAAGCTGTTGCAAGCGCCAAATTCCGGCAACTATGACATGACCATCGCGATCGCACCACTGACACCGGACAAATGGCCGGCTT
>JBFIBB010000280.1:0-4109 GCA_041582695.1 Rhizobiaceae bacterium | reverse complement strand
ATCGCCAACATGAACAGGTTCCGCGGTCTCATCCATTCGCAGCGTGTGCTGCTGGCGCTGACCCAGGCAGGCGTTTCGAGAGAGGACTCCTACCGGCTGGTCCAGCGCAACGCCATGAAGGTTTGGGAGCAGGGCAAGGATTTTCTCGAGGAACTGCTGGCAGACGCGGACGTCCGCGCCGCGCTTTCCGAGGCGGAAATCCGCGAAAAGTTCGACCTTGGATATCATACCAAACACGTCGACACGATCTTCAGGCGGGTGTTCGGGTAGGGCTGCTTGCCGCGAATTTCGCGTCGCCGGTCCGGGGCCTAAGCCGCCCGCGGTTCGATCACCGCTTGGCAATTTGCCGCCGATCGGCAAATATCCAGGCCGGTGGCCGGGCGCGGTCCCGAATTTCGCCAACAGGGAGGAGAACGCATGTCCACGGTAACCAGGCTCGCAACGGGCGCCAACATCGGCCATTGGCAGGAGCGTGTCGATCTCGCCGCCGCCTTCCGCTGGACGGCGAGGCTCAACATGCACGAGGCCGTGTCCAACCATTTCAGCCTGGCCGTCAACGATGACGGCACGCAGTTCCTGATGAACGCCAACCAGGTGCATTTCTCCCGCATCCGCGCCTCCGAACTGCTGCTGCTCGACGCCAATGATCCTTCCACCCTTGAGGGGCCCGACGCGCCCGATCCGACGGCATGGGCCTTGCACGGCGCCATCCACCGCCATTGCCCGCATGCGCGTTGCGCCATGCACGTCCATTCGATCTTCGCCACCGTGCTGGCGAGCCTTGCTGATTCGACCCTGCCGCCCATCGACCAGAACACCGCGATCTTTTTCAACCGCATCGTTGTCGACGACCAGTATGGCGGGATCGCCTTCGAGGAGGAGGGCGAGCGCTGCGCCGCCCTGTTCGCCAACCCGTCGAAAAAGGTCATGGTCATGGGCAACCACGGCATCATGGTCATCGGCGACACCGTGGCCGAGACCTTCAATCGCATGTATTTCTTCGAGCGCGCCGCGGAAACCTACATCCGCGCCCTGCAAACGGGACAGAAGTTGCGCGTGCTTTCCGACGAGATCGCCGAGAAGACCGCCAGCGAAGTCGAGAACTATCCCGGTCAGGTCGAGCGCCACCTATCCGAACTGAAAGCGATCCTCGATCACGAGGGATCGGACTACGCCACCTGACGCGCTTCCGGCTCGCCGGTTCGACAATTGCAGTATCGGGTCTGCCACGATTTGTGCTAGGATCATGCCAGTGCCCGGGCAATATGCTGACACGCGATCGGTCCGCCGCCTGGCGCCTTTAGTTCGACATGACCGGTCGCCATCAGTTGGGCTTTGTCCGGGCGTTCACACGCTCAAGGAGAAGCCCCGTGAAAGTTTCCGATATTCTTAAGTCAAAAGGCGGAAGGGTTATGACGGTGCGGCCGGGTGAATCGGTCCCCAATCTGGCCCAGCGGCTCCGGATCGAGCGCATTGGCGCGCTTATCGTCAGCGAAGACGGACAGACGATCGACGGCATCGTTTCCGAGCGCGATGTGGCCCACGGTTTGGCCGAGCATGGCGCGGGTCTGATGGAAATGAAGGCGTCCAACCTGATGACCAGGGGTGTCGTGACCTGCTCTCCCGACGACACCATCGCCTCCGTCGCCCGCATCATGACCAACCGCCGGGTACGCCATCTACCGGTTCAGGAACATGGCAAGCTCGTCGGCATCATCAGTGTCGGCGACGTCGTCAAGCACCGGATCGACGAGGTTGAAATGGAGGCCAACGTCCTTCGCGACTACGCCATCGCCCGGCACTGACCGGCTTTAACCGACCCTCTTGTCCGTGCCGGTCAGGGTGTCTCCGGCGCTTTCACCGTTAGCCGGTAGAGATGCCAGGTCGCATGCCCGAGCACCGGCAGGACAATCGCCAGCCCTGCGAAAACCGGCAGCGTCCCGATCGCCAGCAAGACCGCAACGACAAATCCCCAGCCCAGAATTGGCGCCGGATTGGCGAGCGTTACCCGTATCGACGTCTCAACCGCCGATACAGCGCCGACATCCCGATCAAGCAGAAGTGGAAACGAGATCACCGTCGTCGCCAATACGACCAGCGCGAATACCAGTCCTATTGCCGTGCCGGCGAAAGCCAGCGTGAAACCCTCCGGCGTATAGATGACGTTGTTCGCGAATTCGGCGAAACTTGCCGGCGGAACAGGCCCGAACAAGCTGGTGTAGAGCAGATGTGCGGTCACCAGCCAGGCCACGAACAGGGCGACCAGCATCGCGCCCAGCGCGATGATCGACAGCAGTGCCGGCGAATGGCGCACGCCGAGCGCATGCCGCCATGATGTGTCGAGCCCCTTTTCGCGCCGGCGGCTGATCTCGTAGAGCCCGATCGCCGCGACCGGACCCACAAGCGCGAAACCAGTCGCGAGCGGATAGAGCAGCGGCAGCAGGTTCGCACCCGAAGACCATGCCATCAGAACGACACCGGCGATCGGATAAATCAGGCAAAGGAACACATAGTGGGAGGGTTTCTGCCAGAAATCGTCGAAACCGAGCCTGAGCGCGGTCCCGATGTCACCAAGCTTGATATTGCGGATTTCCGGATGTTGGAGTCCGCCCTTGGCGTCCGCCATTATATGGAATGTCGACATGAACCTTCCTCCTTGCCGGGGGCAGGCCCATATCATGTCGCGGCCCAGTGGCGGCGCGCGACAGAAGACGCCCGCCTGATTGCGCGTTTACAATACACCCAAAACGGGTTTTTTGCCCATCAAATTGCATCACATCTTGACTAATTCGCCCATCCCCGCCACCTCCGCGCAGTCATGAAAGTACGCGAAGCCGACATCCTCATCATTCCCGGTTACACCAATTCCGGCCCAGGCCACTGGCAGTCGCGCTGGGAGACCGGGTTGTCCACGGCGCGCCGCGTCGAGCAGGCCGAATGGTCCAAGCCGGTGCGCGAGGACTGGACGGCGGCGATTGCCGATGCCGTCAATGCAGCAACCCGGCCGCCGGTGCTGGTCGGTCACTCGCTCGGCGTGGCGGCAGCCATCCAGGCAATACCGCTTTACGAGAAAACCGTGGCGGGAGCGTTCTTCGTCGCCCCGCCCGACGTCGCCAACGCGGCGATCCGCCCAAAGCACCTGATGACGTTCGGCCCCTACCCGCGCGATCCGCTGCCATTCCCCTCGATCGTCGTTGCCAGCCGCAATGACCCGTTTTGCCCGTTCGACGTCGCCGAGGACATTGCGGCGGCGTGGGGTTCGCTGTTCATCGATGCCGGCGAAGCGGGTCACCTGAACGCCGCTTCCGGCTATGGTCCATGGCCCGAAGGAACGCTGCTCTTTGCGAAGTTTCTCTCACGGCTTGGTTGAGCGTCACCTGATTCGTCCCCTGTGCCCCAATTGCGATGCTGCAACGCAACAAAACTGCCCCGGCGTCAAACATCGCCTGTAAATGACTATTTCGTGGGCATTTTCACATCAATTAGATTGTGTTCGAACCAGGAATGTTGCACCGCAGCAACAGCATGCCATCAAATTGTGGCGGCCGCGAAGAAATCTGTTGCTGAACGGCGGATTTGTGACAGCAATCGTATGACGCTGATCGCGCGTTTCGGTTTCCGGGGACAACAATGAACCGCTCTTCAACCATCGCAATTGCATCGCTCCTCCTACTTTCAACACCAGCCTTCGCAGAAGAAGCCGCCGATCCGGCAACGGACGCCATCGACATTGCCTTCGGCGCGGCGCTGACCTCGAACTACATGTTCCGCAGCACCAGCCAGACGCAGGACAGGCCTGCGCTTCAGGGCTACATCGAAGCTTCCTACAACATATTCTATGTTGGCGTCTGGGCTTCGAACGTGCGTTTCGGCGGCGTCAATGACGTGGAAGTGGACATTTATGGCGGCGTCCGGCCCGAATTCGGCAATCTTTCGCTCGACCTCGGTTTTGTCCAGTACATCTACCAGAAAGATCCGACCGACTACGGCGATCTCTATGCCAAGGCCAACTACGCCTTTACCGACATGTTCACCGGCGGCGTGGAATATTATCACGACCCCTACAACGACTGGGACTGGGCTGCGCTGGTGGCGGAGATCAGCGGATT
>JBFIBB010000279.1:0-4112 GCA_041582695.1 Rhizobiaceae bacterium | reverse complement strand
GTGTGTCGTCGATCCGCTCGCTATCGGCGGTTTCGATGTCTTCCATCGCTGTTTTTCCGTCACTCATGCAAAGAACTCCCGCGCCTTTTCCAGGGCTTCGGCAAGGCTGTCGACTTCTTTTCTCGTATTGTACAGGCCGAACGATGCCCGGCAAGTCGAGGTAACGCCAAACCGCTTCAACAGCGGTTGGGCGCAATGGGTGCCGGCGCGAACGGCAACCCCTGCCCGGTCGATGACCATCGACACGTCGTGCGCGTGAATGCCTTCAAGTTCGAAGGATACAATGGCTCCCTTGCCGGGGGCATTGCCGAATATCCTGAGCGAATTGATCCGTCCAAGCTGTTCGTGAGCATAGTCGCGCAGTGCTGCTTCGTGCCGGGCGATATTCTCTCGTCCGATGCGCTCCACATACTCAAGCGCGGCGCCAAGGCCAATCGCCTGCACGATGGGCGGCGTACCGGCTTCGAACCGGTGCGGCGGCTCGTTGTACGTGACATTTTCCTCAGTCACGTCCTCGATCATCTCGCCGCCGCCTTCGAACGGGCGCATGGCGGCGAGCAGGTCGTACTTGCCATAAAGCACGCCGATACCCGAGGGTCCGTAAACCTTGTGGCCGGTAAATACATAGAAATCGGCGTCCAGGTCCTGCACGTCGACAGGCAGATGCACCGCTCCCTGGCTGCCGTCGACCAGCACCTTGATGCCGCGCTCATGCGCCATGCGGCAGATGTCCTTCACCGGCGTCACCGTGCCCAGCACATTGGACATGTGCGTGATGGCGATCAGCCTGGTGCGGTCCGTCAACCGGTTTTCGAGTTCCTCGATATGGAATGAACCGTCGTCATCAACCGGAACCCAGACGAGCTTTGCACCCTGTCGTTCTCGAATGAAATGCCACGGCACGATGTTGGAGTGATGTTCCATCTGGCTGAGAACGATCTCGTCGCCCTCGCCGATTGACGGCATTCCGAAGCCATAGGCGACCGTATTGATCGCCTCCGTAGCCGACTTCGTGAACACGATCTCGTTGACGTTCGCGGCATTTATGAAACGCCGCGCAGTCTCTCTTGCCTTCTCATAGGCGTCGGTCGCCGCATTGGACAGGAAATGCAGTCCGCGATGCACATTGGCGTATTCGTTCGAATATGCGTAGGTCACCGCATCGATAACGGCCTGAGGCTTCTGCGCCGACGCGCCATTGTCCAGATAGACCAGCGGCTTGCCATAAACCTCGCGGGCCAGGATCGGAAAATCCCGGCGGATCGCTTCGACATCATACGGCGCGGTCATCGCATCCATGCCTCAACCATGCTCCGCGAACCAGTCGTCGAGCCGCGCCTCCAGCGCTTCGACCAGTTGTTCGTCTTCAAGATCCTCGACCACTTCGGCCAGAAACGCCTTGACCAGCAGCCGGCGTGCCTCTTTCTCCTCGATGCCGCGGCTCATGAGGTAGAACAGGTGATCGGCGTCGATCTCGGTCACCGTTGCGCCGTGCCCGCAGGCAACGTCATCGGCGAAGATTTCCAGTTCCGGTTTTGCCGAAAACTCGCCGTCATCGGAGAGCAGCAGCGTGTTGCAAGCCATTTTCGCATCAGTTTTCTGTGCCTCGCGCGCAACCCTGATCTGTCCCTGGAATACGCCCTTGGCCTGGCCGGTCACCACATTGCGGAACACTTCCTGCGATGTCGCGCCATAGCCCAGATGATCCAGCACCATGGTAACGTCGGTATGGCTCGATCCTGACAGCATGTTGACGCCGCGAAGCTGGAAATCGGCCCCCTCGCCTGCGGCGTTGACCAGGATTTCCTCGCGCACCAGATGGCCGCCGAAATTCATGACGAACAGCGTCAGCTTGGCTTCCTTGCCGAGCGTCGCGCGAAACTGCCCGAGGTGGTCGGCATCCTTGCCGCCTTCCTGGATGATCACCCATGTTACTTCCGCGCCCTCGCCGACATCAAGGCTGGATATAGCGCAGGCCTGGTGGCCGGATGCATCGGGTGCGATATGCCGCTCGATGACGGAGATTTCCGCGCCGGCGCCAACATGAACGATGTTTCGAACCGCCGAGAAACGGTTCTCGTTCCCGACCGAGGAAATCGCCAACCCTATTGCGCGCTCCGGTTTGGCGCCGGCATCCACCGTGATCTCAACGCCGTCGCTGAAAAATCCGGTGTTGATCGCGGCAATGACGTCATCTTCCCTGGCGGCGATCTGCCAGGCCGATGTGTCGTCACTCGCCTCCGACGCTTCGCCATAGGAACGCGCGGTCACACCCTCGGGCATCGCGTCGGCAAGGCCGGAAAAGAAATGACCGTTGAAAAACGGCAGCCTGGCCGCGCTCACCAGCCGTTTGTAGCTGGATGCCGCCTTCTTGGCCTCGGCCAAATCCGGTATTGGCGCGACCGGCAGGAACCGGTTCAGCAACCGGCGCAGATCGGTGTAGTGCCATTCCTCGCGACGCCTTGTCGGCAATCCTGCGTGCTTCAGGCTTTCGATCGCCTTGTCGCGGGCTTTTATCGCCGCCGCGTCGCCCGGCAGGTTGGCCAGCCGCTCCGCGAACGACGCTACCATCGCTTCTTCGGCGGGCGTCAGAACCGGTTTTGCGTGTACATTCATCGCGCCCTCACGCCGCCTCGCCGACAATGCCGGCATAGCCTTCGTTTTCCAGCACCAGCGCCAGCGATTTGTCGCCGGATTTCACGACCTGGCCCTTGTAGAGCACATGCACGGTGTCCGGAATAATATGCTCCAGAAGCCGCTGATAGTGGGTGATCACGACAATCGCCCGATCCGGCGAGCGCAGCGAATTGACGCCGTCAGCAACGATTTTCAGCGCGTCGATATCCAGACCGCTATCGGTTTCGTCAAGCACGCAGAGTTTCGGCTCGAGCAACTTCATCTGCAGGATTTCCGCCCGCTTTTTCTCGCCGCCGGAAAATCCTACGTTGAGCGGCCGTTTCAACATGTTGGAATCCATACCGAGCGAACCGGCCGCTTCGCGAACCTTCTTCATCAGTTCCGGGATCGTCAGCGGTTCTTCCCCGCGCGCCTTGCGCTGCGAATTGAGCGCGACTTTCAGGAATTCCATGGTGGCCACTCCGGGAATCTCCATCGGATACTGGAAAGCCAGAAAAACGCCCGCAGCCGCCCGCTCGGCCGGATCCATTTCTAGGATGGATTCGCCGTTGTACAGAATGTCGCCCTCGGTAACCTCATAGTCTTCGCGGCCCGCCAGCACATAGGAAAGCGTCGACTTGCCGGATCCGTTGGGTCCCATGATAGCCGCCACTTCGCCTGCCTTCACGGTCAGGTTCAGCCCACGGATGATCTCGGTGCCGTCCTCGGCGATGTGGGCATGAAGATTTTTGATTTCAAGCATTTATCGTTCTCTCTTAAAGTGAATGGCCGTTACTGGTAGGCCCGCGTGTCGCGTAATTCGTAATGTTGGGAGCGCTCGTCGAAGCGCGACAGGATTTTCCTCGCCGCATCGGGTACGTAGCACTGCTCGTAATCCTCGCCGACAAACGCCTTGACGCTGTCGATATCGTCGAATTCCATGACCGTTATGAACTCCACTTCCGTGGCCAGCGGCCGCCGAAGCACCTCGATCTTGCGGAAACCGGCGATGTTCTTGCCTTCGATCCCGGCAATCACTTCCCGTTTCAGCAGCGCCTCGTAATCGTCGGCGCAATCGGGGGCGGTGTAGCCATGCCAGATGCGTTTGATCGTCATCGCCACACCCTCAGACCGTCGCTCTCTGCGGCGCGGTAAATTGTTTGTCGATGACATTGCCCGTGTTCCGCACCTCTGCAGGTTCGAAAATCAGGATTTCAGCCTCCTTGTCGGCGCAGGTTCGATGTTCGGTACCGCGCGGAACCACAACGCATTCACCGGGACCCATTTCGACCGTTCTGTCGCGAAACTCGACGCGGAAGCGGCCCTTCCAGACCATGAAGAACTCGTCCTCGTTTTCATGGTGGTGCCAGGGAAATTCCCCCTTCACTTTCACGAGCTTCACTTCCTGGCCGTTGAGCGCGGCGATCACTTTCGGCCGCCAATGCTCGGAGAAACGGGCGAACTTGTCGTCGAGGCTGATCTTTGTGGCGATCATC
>JBFIBB010000278.1:0-4112 GCA_041582695.1 Rhizobiaceae bacterium | reverse complement strand
TGACAAGGAAGCGATGCAGCGAGGCGATCGACGAATTACCGGCAACTTGTGCCGGTGGCATTCATTCGCGGCGAAGGCGCGTTACCGGTGAGATGCCGGATTTGGATCTGCCAGGCCCCTATCCTGAAACCGAGAATGGAAGCTGGAACTCCGCGGATTTATCGGAATTCTGGTCACGCAGCCGGAACTTCGCGACATAGTCGCCAGGTCCGAGGCCCGTCAGATTGACGGTCATTTTCAGAAAGAATTCACGGTTCCTGTATCTGACCTGCGAACCAATCTCCAAAAAATTATCCTTTGAAAATAGCGCGTTGCCATCCGGATCGGCCAGCGTGAAATCGACATCGAAGCTGATCGACAGACTTCCCGCTTCACCGCGCCCGTAACCGTATCCCACCGGTTCCACATAAACGAGGATCTTCTCCCCGGGTCCAAAGATTGCCGGTACAGGCCGCTCGATATAGAGGCCATAACCGGAGGAATCCTCGATATAAAGCGCCTTGCGGACAGTCAGCGGAGCGGCATCCCAAACTATCTCTGTCGCTTCGTTAAGCAGGTCGAGCGCGGCGGTAGCGTCGCCGCCATCGAGCAACCGTTCGGCTTCGGTGGCCTTCTCGACAAGTGGACCTGCCGCGGCCGAAACCGGCATCTGCGCGACAGAAACTGCGAACATGGCGGCAATGATATTCCTGAACATCATACACTTCCGGCTTGGCAAACGCCCGTAAGGCTGGTCGGCCCGCATGTTATCGCATTGTCATTCCATGTTCCATCGCGACGATTGTTTGCCACCACAAGATACTCGGCTGAAGTTTCATGATGCCCGAATTGGCTCATCGGTTTACCCGTTCACCCTGTTTCCAATCTTCGCGTCCGCAACACGGAACAAGAAACTCAAACCGGCTCGAAGCGGTCATCGGCATACGGGAGGGCAAGCCGTTCGATAGCCGCGTCCTCTCGGCAGCTCCAAGCCTGCAACAATCCCTGCCACCCGACCGTCCGATCGCGCAGGAGTGAATTGAGACCCGCGTTTTGGCAACCGGATCCTCGCGCAAATCCTGGCCCAGGATCATTTGGCGCCGGCGGACCGCACGGCTTTACATTTCTTTACAACGGAGAGAAGCGTCAGCAACAAGGGCTGCCTAGATTGGGGTAATCGCGGAACTGAAAACCGCGCCAAGACCGAAGTCGAACCAATCCAGGAGATCCCGCAATGACCAAAAAGCAAGAAAGAGAAAGACAGGAAAATCCTCAAACCGGAGCCAGCGGCGAGGCCGGGAAAAGCAGACGCAGGGCGATTGCCTTCGCCACGGCGGGCGCCCTGTTGCTGGGCAGCGCGTACGGAGTACAGGCCTTCACCCAAAGCAAGACCTACGCACATTTCAAGCAATTTGCGTCCAGCGAGGACGCAGGCTGGGGCCGGCACGGCGGCATGCATGGCGGCTGGGGGCGGCACGGCGACCATCGCCGGTTCGCCGACATGACCGATTCCGAAATCGAGGCGGCCATAACCAGGGCTGTCAAACATGTCGCGATCGAAATCGATGCAACCGATGTGCAATCCGAAAAGATCACGCAGCTCCTGACGGCCGTTGCCAAGGACCTGAAGCCGATGCGCGACCAGATGCGTGCCGCCGGACAGGAAATCCACGAGCTGCTGCTCGCGGATTCGATCGATCGCCAGGCGCTGGAACAGGTGCGCGCCGAACGGCTTGCGGAAGCAGATCGCATCAGCAAGAATCTGATCAATGCAATTGCTGATGTCGGTGATGTTTTGACTGCGGAGCAGCGCAAGGTGCTCGACGAACGCATCAAACAGTTCCGGCACATGCGGGGCGGATGGCACCGCGGCTGACAGACAGGTGAAATACAGCGGGAAATGACCGACGAAATCCTGTTGATCGAAGACGATGCGCGGCTCGCCGGGATGGTCAGGGACTATCTCGGCGAGAATGGGTTTGCGGTGACTGTCGCAGGAACCGGCGGCAAGGGGCTGGCGCTGCAGCGGACGGGCCGCTTCGACGCCCTGATCCTTGACCTGATGCTCCCCGATACGAACGGGCTTGACGTGTGCCGCGCGCTTCGCGCCCGGGACAATATTCCGATCCTCATCCTGACGGCCAAGGGCGATCCCACGGACCGCATTGTCGGGTTAGAGCTTGGCGCAGACGACTATCTGCCGAAGCCCTTCGAGCCACGGGAACTGCTGGCGCGCCTGAACGCGATACTGAGGCGCAGCCGGAGCGGCAAGACCGGAGGTACACTGAGGTTCGGCAGGCTTGAAATCGATCCGCAGGCGATGGAAGCGACGATTGACGGCCGCCGGTGTGATCTGACGGCACACCAGTTCAAGCTTCTCGAGATCATGGCGAATTCGGCCGGGCGGGTGCTCAGCCGCGATACCCTGATGGACCGGTTGAAGGGCGAAAGCCTGGAAGCGTTCGACCGGTCGATAGACGTCCATATTTCCCGAATCCGCGCCGAGATCGAGGATGATCCAAAGCATCCGCGCCGGGTGATCACGGTCAGGGGCGCCGGCTATGTGTTTGCCCGTGCGCAGGAATAGCCGCATGCCGCAAAAGAACGGCGGTCAGCCATGCTGAGGCGGCGGCTTTACCTTCAGATCTATGCAACGATCATCGGCAGCATCGTCATGCTGGCAGTTACGCTGGGCATCCTGTGGAATGTCTTCGGCCGTGACCACTTTGACCGGCAGGTTTTCCGGATCACCAGCGAACTCGCCTCGATTACGTTGCCCGAAGCGTCCGCGCCCGAAACGATGCAGCGCGAGGCCATTATCGAACTCGGCCGCAAGCTCGAAGCCGATGTCAGCCTGTTCGACGATCAACGGCGGCTGGTGGCGGCATACGGAAAGGCGCTCGGCCCGCCCTCTACTTTCGGCCGTCGCGGGAACCATGGCGGGCGCAATGGCCCGCAGATGATGCTCGCCCTGGCGGACGGGCGCTGGCTTGCGATCAACATCGACCGTCCGGGGGCATTTCACCCGCTGATCAATCTGGTCCTGTTCCTGGGCAGCATCGCGGTCAGCGTCGTGCTCGTGTCCTATCCGCTGGTCAGACGGCTGACCCGCCGGCTGGAAAGGCTCCAGAAGGGCGTCGAGCAAATTGGCAGCGGCGATTTGTCGACGCGGGTCAGGGTGGAAGGCCGCGATGAGGTGGCGGGCCTGGCTCAAAGTTTCAACGAAGCGGCGGGAAAGATCGAACAGCTTGTCAATGCCAACCGGTTGCTCCTGGCGAACGCGTCACATGAACTGAGAACTCCCCTCGCCCGCATCCGGCTCGGTATCGAAATGCTCGAGAAGCAGGAGGATCCCGTGCGGCGCAAGGCGTTGCGGCGCGACATCAGCGAACTCAACCTGCTGATCGACGAAATCCTTCTGATGGGCAGGCTCGAGGCAGGCGCGCACATGGACCGCACCGAACCGGTTGATCTCGTTGCGCTTGCAGCCGAGGAATGCGCTCACTTCGATAATTGTTCGGTCGTCGGAAAGGCGCCGGAGATCGATGGCGATCCTCACCTCTTGCGCCGTCTCGTGCGAAACCTGCTGAAAAATGCAACCGAACACGGATCGCCGCCAATCGAAGTCGAGATCGAAACCCTTGCGCGCGATGTCAGGCTGACGGTGAGCGATGGCGGCGAAGGCATTGCCGAAGAAAATCGGGAAAAGGTTTTCGAGCCGTTTTACCGTATACCGCGGATTTCGAATGACGAGGGTTACGGGCTTGGACTGGCATTGGTGCGCCAGATTGCCGAGGCGCACGGCGGAACCGCGGCCATTGTGGCGCGCACTGATATGGGCTCCGCGGTGGTAGTGACCCTGCCTGTCAACGCTCGCAGTCGGAATCGTTTCTCGCAATAACCTCGCTTTGTGCGATCGAATTTTCGGATATGACGATCATGTCCGAACAACAGAGTACTACCGCGGAATAAAACGATTGGGCGCCCCGGTCTCCACGCCGGAGGCTTCGCGGCCGGCCGCAAAGCGGTGATCGCAGCCTCAGCGCGGCTCGTCGCGTAGCCTTTTTGTCACGGCATAGCAGGCCAGCATATGTTCCTGCCCAGCGCGGCTTCTTTACAGCGCCTTCGCCATT
>JBFIBB010000277.1:0-4118 GCA_041582695.1 Rhizobiaceae bacterium | reverse complement strand
TTTTGCAGCAATGCTCGGGCATTCGGGCCCATGACGGCGAGCACGCCCTCCGCCGCAGTAACATCCGTGATGACTGCGCGGAAATCGCCCAAATGCCGGCGCATCCACGACAGTTCGCGTGGCACCGTCACCGCCGGCGTGACGATGATATAGGCGGTCTCCGACAATCTCGTCACAGTGACATCGGCTTCGATACCGCCGCGATCGTTGAGGAACTGCGTGTAAACGATGCGGCCGGTATCGACGGCGACGTCGTTGCCGCAGATTTGGTTCAGAAAAGCCTCGGCGTCGGGTCCCTCGACCCTGAGCTTGCCGAAGGACGACATGTCGTACATGCCGACATTGGTTCGCACCGCCTTGTGCTCGGAGGCGGCGTTGGCAAACCAGTTTTGGCGCTTCCAGGAATACCGGTATTCGCGCGGTTCGCCTTCGTTGGCAAACCAGTTGGCGCGCTCCCAGCCGCCGGCCTCGCCGAACACGGCGCCCCGCGCCTTCAGATGTTCATGGAACGGCGTTCTTCGCACGCCGCGCGCCGTCGCCATCTGCCGGTAGGGGAAGTGATCGGCGTAGAGCAGCCCGAGGGTCTCTTTCGCCCTTTCGTACAGATAGGTTCTGTTGGCCTGGAACGGCTGCATGCGGCGGATGTCGACATCGGACAGATCAAACGGCGGGTAGCCGTGCTCCATCCAGTGAGCCAGCGCCATTCCGGCACCGCCCGAAGACTGGATACCGATCGAATTGAAACCGCAACAGACGAAGAAGTTTTTCAGGTTCGGGGCCTCGCCGAGATGGTAGGCGTCGTCGGGCGTGAAGCTTTCAGGCCCGTTGAAAAACGTGTGAATGCCCGCTTCCGCCAACGCCGGAAAGCGGTTGACGGCGCGCTCAAGTATCGGCTCGAAATGATCGAAATCCTCAGGCAACTGATCAAAGCAGAAACTGTCCGGGATGCCATCCATGCCCCAAGGCTTGGCATTGGGTTCGAACGCGCCGAGCAGCATCTTGCCGGCATCTTCCTTGTAGTAGGCGCATTCGTCGGGAACGCGCAGGACAGGAAGTTGTCCGAGCCCCTGCATCGGTTCGGTGACGATGTAGAAATGTTCGCAAGCGTGCAGCGGAATGCCGACACCCGCCATGCGCCCGACTTCATGTCCCCACATGCCGCCACAGTTGACGACGAACTCCGCTTCGATTTTGCCCTGCTCGTCGACGCCGTCGCGCCGCCATGACACGCCCGTCACGCGGCCGTCCTTGGTGTGAACGGCTGTCACCTTGACGCCCTCGATGGTCTGAGCGCCCATCAGCCGCGCACCCTTGGCCAAGGCTAGCGCGATGTTGGCCGGGTCGCCCTGACCGTCTTCCGGCAGCCAGACGCCCCCTACAACATCGGCGATGTTCAGATGCGGATAGCGCTCCTTGATTTCGGCAGGCGAAATCTCTTCGACAGACACGCCAAACGCCCGCGCCATCGATGCCTGGCGGTATAGTTCCTCCTTGCGTTCCCCGGTCAGCGCCACGGAAATGGAGCCGCACTGGCGCAGGCCTGTCGCGACGCCGGTTTCTTCTTCGAGGCGTACGTATAGGTCCCTCGAATACCGGGCGAGCCGCGTCATGTTCGCGGTCGCGCGAAGCTGTCCGATAAGGCCCGCCGCGTGCCAGGTCGTTCCCGAGGTAAGTTGCTTGCGCTCCAGGAGGACGACATCGGTCCAGCCCTGTTTGGCGAGATGATAAGCAACCGAGCATCCGGCGACGCCACCGCCGATGACAACCGCGCGGGCTTTCGAGGGAACAGTTTTCATGCTGGCGCTGCCTCATTGCTGGCCAGTTGGTCGGCAACGAACCGCCTGAGACGGCGTGCCGCTTCCTCGAGCAGTTCATCGGTTTGACAAAGGCTGATGCGAATGTGTCCGGCCGCTGCACGCCCGAAGCTTTCACCGGGCAGAACAGCCATTTTTTCCGCATCCAGCAGCGCCCAGGCGAAATCCTGCCCGGACTTGGCGACGCTGCGAACGTCGAGCATGAGGTACATTCCGCCCTCGGAGCCACGGATGGTGATTGCGTTGATGCCGCGGATCGAGTTGAGAAATCTCGCCCTGCGTTTTTCATAAAGTGTGGCGATTTCGCTGACGCCATAACCGTTGCGGACGGCTTCTGTCGCTGCGCGGCTGACGAAGTCGTTGAGCCCGTAAGTGGAAATAAGGTTGAGATTGGTGGCGAGGCGCACGAACGGCTCCGGGGCGACAAGCCAGCCAACGCGCCAGCCGGTCATGCCATGGCTCTTCGACAGCGAATTAACCACCAGGGTGCGGTCCTTCATGCCGGGCAGGGCTCGCGGCGAGATATGTGGATGGTCCGGGCCCGTATGCGTCCAGTAAACCTCGTCGGAGACGAGCCAGAGATCGTGTTCAATGCAGATTTCCGCAATCGCTTCGAGGACCGGACGCGAATAAACCGCGCCAGTGGGGTTGTTGGGCGAGTTGATCAGCAAGGTTTTCGTATTGGGCCGGATCGCGGCGCGGATGTCGCGGGGATCGGGCTGAAAGCCGTTTTCGGCATGGGCATCCACGACCGAATGTGACGCGCCAGTAACGTTGAAGGCACCCGGATAGGTAACATAGTAGGGGCTGATCATCACCCCGTGGTCGCCGGCGTCGAGCGTGCCGAGCAGCGCGGAATAGAGCGCAGCCTGACCGCCGATCGTGGCAATCACGTTTTCCTGTACGGTTGCAACACCCGTGGCTTGTTGTGTCATTGCCGCGATAGCCGAGCGGAGGGCCGGCCTTCCGGCGAGTTCTGTGTAATGGTGGTGGCCGGCGCGGACCTCGCGAACGCAGGCTTCGACCGTTTCCTGGGGAGTTGGAAACTCGTGATCGCCGATCGACAGCATCAGAATGTCTTCGCCTGCATTCTTGCGCGCGAATGCAGCGAAGTGCACTTCCCAACCGTCAGATTCCCCCTCCGGCACGATCCCCCGGATGCGGTTCGATATTTCAGGCATGGATTTCCTTTACGATGGTAGTTCCCTCGGCGTGCAGCCGTTTGGCGATCGCGGCAATATGGGCAGGGCCAACTTCGCAGCAGCCGCCGATGACCGATACGCCATGCCCGATGCAATCGAAAGCCCAGTCGCAATAGCGCGCCGGATCCAGATCGTCGCGGGCCTTGAGTTCGCTGACTGTGCCGCCGGGCGTCAATGCATCGATGCTGGTGAAGCCGTTGGCGTAGACCCCGTAGGGGAGTCCCTGTGCCGCTAGGGCGTCAAGACCGTTGGATATGGTCTCCGGCCAGGAACAGTTGGCGAAAACGGCCGACGCGCGGCAGTCGGCGGCGACTGCCACGGCATCCGCGAGAGGTTCTCCGGAGCGGAGAGTGGCGTTCGCCCCATCCTTCAGCGTCATGGAGGTCCAGACGGGCTTTCCGGTTTCAGCGGCCGCGTTGGTTGCTGCGCGGACCTCGACAATCGAGCTCAGGGTCTCGCACAGGATGATGTCGACGTGATCGGCCTGCGCGGCGGCAATTATGCGATAGATGTCGAGCGCTTCATCGTAGGGCGGTACGATATCGGGCCGGTAGCTCGCCACCAGCGGCGGCAGGCAGCCGGCAATGGAAGCGTCGGCTCCGGTCTCCTCTATCGCCGCCTTGGCAATATCGATCGCAGCGCGTTGTAAATGTTCAAACATGTCAGCCATACCGGCGCGCTCCAATCTCTCCGGTGTCGCTGAATAGCTGTTCAGTGTAATGACGCTCGCACCAGCCTTCAGATAGTCCACGTGAACGGCACGGACTATTTCGGGTTCATCCATCATCACCTTGGCCGACCAGAGCGGATGGGGTGGCTGGCTCGAGCGCGCGATCAGTTCCTGCCCCATGCCGCCATCCAGTAGAACGATGCGCCTCACGGGTAGATCTCCGCGAATTTGCGTTTGTAAAGGGCGATCATCTCCTCCTCGGTGACTCCGTCGTCGTAGGGCGGCGTGGTCAGCAATTTCATCTCACTGACGGCAATGGTTACGATGTGATTGATGCGGTTTGCCAGATCGCCCCAGACGGATTGCCAGCGCGGAAAAAGGTCTTCAAATGCCGGCGTTCCGCGCTTCCGGATTTCAGCGCGGCCGCGAATT
>JBFIBB010000276.1:0-4143 GCA_041582695.1 Rhizobiaceae bacterium | reverse complement strand
TTGAGAGGTCATGCCGATCACGAGCAATCGTCGGATATAGCGATCACCTTTCTTGCTGATCCGACCCAAACGCTCCTTGCCACCACTCGACCTATTCAAAGGCGTGAGCCCGAGCCAGGCGGCGAACTCGCGCCCGAGGTCTCACACGCGGGACGGAGCGGACCTTCGTTTTCCGGCGCTTGCTGACGCAGAAAGATCGTGCAGTCGCGACGAGGTGTTCGCGGCAACGCAGCGAATTTCCCGTTTGCGGTCATTCATGCGAATATGTTTGGCCAGAATCCAATCCGACCTTTCGTTGCGATCAAGGTCGACAGAAAAGTCGCGGACAAACTGGACAGCCGCATCCTATGTATCCGTCATAGGCTTGTCGTGAATCTCTGGTACGAAGGTTTGTTCCTCGATTGGCGGGCGGGCATATCCAGTCTGCACAGGTCTGTCCTCCAATTCGATCTCTTTAGGAGTGAGATCTTCATAGGGCACCATAGATAGCAAATGACTGATGCAGTTCAGGCGTGCGTGTTTCTTAATGTCTGAGTTCACCACGTACCAAGGTGCTTGCTTGATATCGGTATATGCAAACATATCGTCCTTCGCGCGGCTGTATTCCATCCACCGCTTTCGGCTTTCAAGGTCCATGGGGCTTAACTTCCAGCGTTTTGTTGGGTCCGTGATACGTTTCTGGAACCGCCGTTCCTGTTCTTCGTCGCTGACAGAAAACCAGTACTTGATGATCTGAATACCCGACCGAACGAGCATTCGCTCGAATTCAGGACAACTCCGCAGGAATTCCTGATATTCCTCATCGGTGCAAAACCCCATGACGCGCTCTACACCGGCACGGTTGTACCAAGATCGATCGAAAATGACCATTTCGCCGGCAGCGGGAAGATGGGACGCATACCTCTGAAAATACCACTGCGTCTTTTCCCGTTCGGTCGGTGCAGGTAACGCGACGACTTGCGCGATGCGAGGATTGAGAGGCTCTGTGATCCGCTTAATAGTGCCACCTTTGCCTGCCGCATCTCGCCCTTCAAATATCACAACGAGGCGGTGACCACTGGCTTTGATCCACTCCTGCATTTTCACCAGTTCGATCTGAAGCTTGGCCAGATCCTGTTCATACTTGGAGTTTGGAATCTTTTTCATTCAAGCCTCGCGCCTTTATAAACGCTCGCCGGGACCAGCGCCTATTTGGAATCTCTTTCGCTACAGTAGCACATTCCGTAGAGAGCAACGTCGATGTGAAAAATCATGTCTACTTTAGGCTCGGAGCCGACCTCGGCGGGCAACGAAACTCCAAAGTTCTGGCAGCTTGGAAACCGACACGTCCAGCCCAAAGGCGACATCCACGGACCCATCGATCGCCGCATTGAAAATTTCGCATTGCCGCCATTCGTGCACGGCGCAGCATTCTCAGGGGGGGGGGAATGACGGCAGTGCGGACAAAACGGATTATTGCTTCAAACTGGTTTTGAAGTCGATGTAATCGGCCCCGTTTTTGCCAAATCGTTCAGATTGTGTAAGTGTCCCGCACAAGCCGCGCTGAAGCGTGGAAAAAATCAAGATCGCACTGGCGTTTAGCGGTAAGTCCTGTGGCCTGCCATTCTTTGCGCCTGCGCTCACAGTGGAGGGAGAAATGTTCACACGGATTATGGCACCGGTCGATCTGGCGCACATCGACTTATTGGGACGTGCACTCGATTGCGCGGCCGACCTCGCCAAACACTACGGTGTGCCGATTACGTACGTGGGAGTGACGTCGTCCGCCCCCAGCAATTTGGCGCATAACCCGGAAGAGTTCGACCAAAAGCTTGGCGCATTCGCCGAGGCTGAGGCTGTCAAGCACGGCGTCGAAACGTCCGCGCACACCGCGATCGCGCATGACCCGACGACCGATGTCGACGATGCGCTGATGCGCGCAATCGGTGAAACCCGCGCCGACCTCGTCGTAATGGCGAGCCATGTGCCGAACGTCATGGACTACATCTGGCCGTCCAACGGTGGAAAGCTGGCCGAGCATGCAAAGTGCTCAGTAATGGTTGTGCGCGCCTGACGCGCCGAACCATATTACGAAAATGACAAGGGAAGCCGAAACATGGCAGATAACACTGACATAGACGAAAACACGGGGATCCCTGCGCCAGAGGGCGCGTCCGATCTTATTGATACCGATTACGAGATCGGTCAGGACAATATCGAAACGCAGATCGGGCCCTTCGGCCTGGACATTCACAACCCGGTCTTTCTGATCTCAGGCCTTTCGGTGGTGGCCTTTGTGGTCTATGCGCTGCTGGCACCGCAGCAAGCGGCCGATTTCTTCGGCTGGCTCCGCCCGGCACTGACATCCACGTTTGACGGTTTCTTTCTGTCGGCGGCGAACATTTTCGTTCTGTTCTGCCTCTTTCTCATCGTGTCGCCCTACGGGGCGGTCCGTTTGGGCGGCGCCGACGCCACACCCGATTACGGCTATGCGGGCTGGTTCGCGATGCTCTTTGCCGCCGGTATGGGCATCGGGCTGATGTTCTTCGGCGTTCTGGAGCCGGCCTATTACTTCGGCACCCCGTGGGGGGACGAACCCTTGGGGGTGGTGCGCCCGTTCACCGAGGATGGCGCTCTTATCCCGGAAAACGTGGAAGCCGCCCGGCGCATGGCGCTGGCCGCGACCTCTTATCACTGGGCACTGCATCCTTGGGCGATCTATGCCGTTGTCGCTCTCGCGCTGGCACTGTTCAGCTATAACAAGGGCCTTCCGCTTTCGATCCGCTCTGCCTTTTACCCGATCCTGGGTGAACGTGTCTGGGGCTGGTGGGGCCACGTGATCGATATCACCGCGGTCTTTGCCACGCTCTTCGGTCTTGCGACGTCGCTGGGTCTGGGCGCTCAACAGGCCAACGCCGGTCTGGAGCATGTCTACGGCATTACCAGCAGCGTGACCGTTCAGGTCATCCTGATCATCGGCATCACCCTCATCGCGCTGGTCTCAGTCCTGCGGGGCCTCGATGGCGGGGTTAAGGTGTTGTCAGAGATCAACATGGTGCTGGCGATATTGCTCCTTCTCTTCGTGCTGTTCACCGCTGGGGCCGTTGGCATCGTTACCGACTTCGGCAAGACGCTTGTGGCCTACGCGCAGGAGGTGATCCCGCTTTCCAACCCCTTCGGTCGTGAAGACGACGGCTACCGTGAAGGCTGGACCGCGTTCTACTGGGCTTGGTGGATTTCCTGGTCGCCCTTCGTTGGCATGTTCATCGCCCGCGTTTCGCGTGGCCGAACTGTCCGCGAATTCATCACCTGCGTGCTGATCATCCCATCGTTGGTCTGCGTCTTCTGGATGGCTGTGTTTGGCGGAACCGCGATCAACGACATGATCGCGAATCTCGACGCCAGCGCGGTGAAGGCCAACGTGATTGACGCCTACGTACCGGAACTGTCGCTGTTTGCGATGCTCGAAAGCCTTCCGCTGGCCTCAATCACCTCGACCCTCGGTATCGTGCTCGTGATCGTGTTCTTCGTAACATCGTCTGACTCCGGCAGCCTCGTGATCGATACGATCACAGCTGGTGGCAAGGTCAATGCGCCAGTACCACAGCGTGTGTTCTGGTGTACCTTCGAAGGTCTGGTCGCCATCGCGCTTTTGATCGGCGGTGGCCTCGGATCGTTGCAGGCGATGGTCATCTCGACAGGCTTGCCCTTCACGGTCGTGCTGCTGTTGATGTGTTGGTGCATCCTCAAAGGCCTCATGCAAGAGCACAAGCATATCTGAACCGATAGAATTGAACGGGTGCGGCGACGCACCCGTTCTCATTCTTCCCAGCCACAAATCTGCGTTGCACGGAGCTTGCCAAGCGCTTGTCCGCATCTTCCGATGCACGCATAGCTGACGCGACATTGGCTGGAGTCCACTGCGGCCGGAACGAACGACTGCATTTCTGGCTGCTTTGCTGCGGAGCTTTAAAAATTGCCTGCGCGGTAGACGTTCTTTACCCGCAAAGCAACGATTCCAATCCGACGGCTTTGGGCTCTAAAGGGCCGCTGACTGTGCGTTCAGGGTAGGTCCGGTCCCGATTGGCGAATGGCAAGCGCCGTCCGCCATTTCTCGGTCAGATTTCGATTCGCTCAGCGATGCTCAACGCATCTTCTAGTTCG
>JBFIBB010000275.1:0-4160 GCA_041582695.1 Rhizobiaceae bacterium | reverse complement strand
GCATGAATGTCCGCCAGCGAGGGGTTGCCGGCAAGCAGGTCGGTGAACAGCGGCACGTTGACCAGCATTCCTTGCGCGAACCGCCCGACTGACGGCGTAAAGATCGGATTGCGCGAAAGACCGCCGCGTTTGACGATTTCCGGCACGTGCTTGTGCGCGAGCGTCAGCGCGTAGGCGAAATGATTGGCCGTAATCGCATCGTCGCGGCCCTGGTCCTCCATCTGCGCGATCAGCGCCTTGCCCCCGCCGGTGTAACCGGAGACCGCGTTGATGGTGACGGGATAGTCGGCTGGAAGAAGGCCGGCGGCAGTCAGCGGGCGGATCAGCGCGATTGCGCCTGTCGAATAGCAACCCGGGTTGGAGACCTTTTCGGCCGCGACGATTTTCTGCGCGTGACCCGCCTCGATTTCGGCGAATCCGAACACCCAGTCGGCCGCGGTCCGATGCGCCGTCGATGCATCGATGAACCTTGTGTGCGAACCTTTCGCCAGTTCGACGGATTCGCGCGCTCCATCGTCGGGCAGGCAGAGTATGGCGATGTCCGCCGCCTTCAGCAGGTCGGCGCGAATATCCTTGTTGTGCCGGTCTTCATGCGCGATCGCCAGCAATTCGATATCGCCGCGCCCCGCCAGCCGCTGCCTGATCTGCAGGCCGGTGGTGCCGTGTTCGCCGTCGATGAAAATCTTGGGAGCCATGTCAGACGTTCCCTTTTCGCAATGAAATCATGGAGTTGCAGCATTCGCCGGAATCGGTTTCCGAGGCTGGTGACCCTTATCGTCGGGCCCGTTTTTCCGCAATCAGTCCAAGATAGTGCATCGCTATGGCCGCTCCGGCTATCGCCGTTACATCGGCGTGATCGTAGGCTGGCGCGACCTCAACCACATCCGCGCCGATCATGTCAAGTTCGCCGAGCCTGCGCAGTACCGACAGCATTTTGGCCGAGGAGGGTCCCCCGGCGACTGGCGTGCCGGTGCCTGGCGCAAACGCGGGATCGAGGCAGTCTATGTCGAACGTGACATAGGCTTTTGCGCCGCCTGTCCGTTCCAGAATGGCTTCGGCGATGGAACCGGCCGTCATCTCCTCGACATCGTTGCCGTAAAGAATCCCGATGCCGCAATCCTCCGGCGCATGGGTGCGTATGCCGATCTGGATGGATTTTTTCGGATCGATGACGCCGTCTCGAACCGCGCGGACGACGAACGAGCCGTGATCGATGCGTTTCCCGTCGTCGAACCAGGTATCCTGATGCGCGTCGAACTGCACCAGCGCCAGCGGACCGAATTTCGCGGCATGGGCTTTCAAGAGTGGCCATGTGACGAAATGGTCGCCGCCAAGCGACAGCAGAAACGCTCCCGTTTTGACGATCCTGGCTGCATCCCGTTCGATTTTCGCGGGCGTCTTCGCGTGATTGCCGTAATCAAGCAGGCAGTCGCCATAGTCGATCACCGCCATGTCTTCGAAAAGGTCGCGCGAAAACGGATATTGCGGATCGTTGTCCATGATCACGGAGGCGCGCCGGATTGCCTGTGGTCCGAAGCGGGCGCCAGGGCGGTTCGAGACCGCAGCGTCGAACGGGATTCCCCAAACAACGGCGTCGGCGCCCGCCAGCCGTTTGGTGAATTTGCGCCGCATGAACGACAGAGCACCGGCATGGGTCGGATCGGTTGCTGCTCCGGTGAAGCCGCGCGCGGTAAAAGCGTGATCGATAGTCTTGGAAGGCATTGACGGTTTCCTGTGAACAGACGCCGCTTGAATAGTCGAATGGCGCAAATATTGCCATGCCTACTGTAATGGGGTGCGGGTCGGGCAATTCCGTGCCGTTTTGGCGCAACGTGCGGATTCTTTGCTTCGAAATGACCCGGACTTTGCCCAACGGAGTACGGGAATTGAGCAAAAACGCATACGGGGAAACTGGCGATTTGGCGGGGCAAGCAGGCTCCGGCATGCTTGATTCGGTTCAGTACATCAGAGCCGTGGCAGCCTATCTCGTAGTTGTTTTCCATGTCTCGGCTATGCTTAACGCCAAGACAGGCGGCGCTTTTGGCGTATTTTCCGCCGGTGCGATTGGGGTCGACATCTTCTTCGTTCTGAGTGGCTTCCTGATGGCGATGATCGTGAGCCAGCGGCGCGAGGTCGACGCATTTTTTCTGCTGCGCCGCCTGATCCGCATCGCGCCGCTATACTATTTGCTGACCTGCGTGCTGTTCACGCTCGCGGCAGTTGCCCCGGGTCTGCTTGGAACCGACAGGCTGGATTTCGCCCGTCTCGCCGCGTCTTTCCTGTTTGTTCCCTTTCCGGCCAGTGACGGATCGGTTACGCCGATTCTGAGCCTCGGTTGGACACTGAACTACGAAATGTTCTTCTACTGCGTCATCGCGGCAACTACTCAGTTCTTTGGCGACCGCAAACTGCACATTACCGTGTTCGTTTTGCTCGGCCTGGTAATATGTGGTCAGATGCTCGATTTCGGCGTTTTCTGGCGGTTTTATTCAGATCCAATCATCCTGGAGTTCGCGGCCGGCATCGTGCTCTATCACTACGTTTATACGGGCAGTGCGAGAAAAAACCTTCTGGCGCCGCTCGTTCTTTTTTCCGGCGGGGCGGCGATGATTGTAATGGGACCTGAACTCAGTGACCGCGCTCACCGTTTCTTTGCCATGGGACTGCCGGCGATCTTTGTCGTCGCCGGTGGCGTGCAGGCGCTCAACTTCCGCGCCAACTGGCTGAAGAAATTAGGGGATTGGTCATATTCGACCTACCTTGTTCACACATTCATCATCCACTTGGCGGTTATCGCGCTCCAGTGGGCCGATATCCTCGATCCTCTGCTGCTCGCCGTGACGGCGATTTCCGCCACGATCGTAACGTCCGGCTTGTTATACAACTGGTTCGAAGTGCCGATTCTCCGGGAACTCCGTGTACTGTTCAGGCTACGCTACGAGCCAAGAGAGGTGAGGGCGGCTGCGATGCGAAACTGAGCCCGCAAGCTTCCGCAGCGATGCGTCCGTCGGCTGCATCGGAAAAACAAAAAGGCCGGGCAATACGCCCGGCCTTTCTCATTGGGTTTCGCCAAGCGGCGCTTAGCGCTTGGAGAACTGGAACGAACGGCGGGCCTTGGCCTTGCCGTATTTCTTGCGTTCGACCACGCGGCTGTCTCGGGTGAGGAACCCACCCTTCTTCAGAATGCTGCGCAGCGCCGGCTCATAATAGGTCAGCGCCTTGGAAATCCCGTGGCGCACCGCGCCTGCCTGACCCGACAGGCCGCCGCCGGTGACGGTCGCCATGACATCGTACTGACCGGCGCGCCCGGCAGCAACGATCGGCTGTTGCAGGATCATCTGCAGGACCGGACGCCCGAAGTACTTGTCGAACTCCTTGTCATTGATGACGATGCGGCCCGAGCCCGGCTTCAGCCACACGCGGGCAATCGCGTCCTTGCGCTTGCCGGTGGCATAGGCGCGGCCATGCGCGTCGAGCTTCTGCACATGAACGGGCGCCGACTCGGCGGCTGCCACCGCGCCGGTAGCTTCGCCGAGTTCTTCGAGAGAATTGAGTTCGGCCATTATGCGACCCTCTTGTTCTTGGAGTTCAAAGCGCCGATATCGAGCGTTTCGGGCTTCTGGGCTTCATGGGGATGCTCGGCACCGGCATAAACGCGCAGGTTCTTCATCTGGCGGCGTCCAAGCGGCCCGCGCGGGATCATCCGTTCGACGGCCTTTTCGACGATACGTTCCGGGAACCGGCCCTCGAAGATGTCGCGCGCCGTGCGCTCCTTGACCCCGCCGGGGTGCCCGGTATGCCAGTAATACTTCTTGTCGGTGAATTTCTTGCCGGTAAACACTGCCTTGGAGGCATTGATGATGATGACGTTGTCGCCATCGTCCACATGCGGCGTGAAGGTCGGCTTGTGCTTGCCGCGCAGGCGCATGGCGACGAGGGTGGCAAGACGGCCGACTACCAGGTCAGTGGCGTCGATTAGCACCCATTTCTTCGTCACTTCCGCCGGCTTCTGCGAGAAGGTTTTCATGACTGTTTCGCTTTCAACTGATCCGGGCCGGCCAAACCGGGCACAGGACATTTCTTGTTGCTTGGATTGAGGCATTCTAAACGAGTGCCGCAAAAACAAACGGCGACCCGGACCGGGCCGCTGTTCTGCGCGG
>JBFIBB010000274.1:0-4194 GCA_041582695.1 Rhizobiaceae bacterium | reverse complement strand
GTCTCGCGAAGCACGGGAACGCCGAACCGCGCCGGACCGGCATCGATCGCAGGGCCGGCATCCGGCAGCGAGGCGACAACAACCGGTCTGGAAGTTTCGCCGGGTCTGGCTTCGGGAAGCGGTACAGTCGTTATCCGGTCGCCCTTGCCAGACGGAACAGGCTGGGGACGCATCAGCGCGAGCGCTTCCTGCAACCCCGCTTTCCGGTCCGCGGTCGTGATGGCCGGGCCGGCTTCGGCCGCGGCGATCCTGTCAGCCAATTCGGCGTCAGTCGGCATTGGCGGGCGGTTTGTCGGCAACGGCACGTTCAGCGCCACTACCGTTTCCGGTTCGGATGCCTCGACGGTTTCCACAACCGGGGCTTCGCCGGCGGCGTCGCCGACCTCGGCCTTCGGTCGCGGCGCGAACAGCGGCACCGGCACATCGCGGGCGGGCAGGGCGGCGATGATCATTTCCGGCGTCTGGGGCTGCTGCTCAAGATCGGCTGGCGCAGGTATGGTTTTCACTGGCTTCGGAGCGGTCGCCGCCTGAACGGTGTCTTCCTCGTCATCCTGGCCGCCGCCGAAGAATGCCGCCAGCAGGCCGCCACTGCGCTTCTTCTGGGGTTTTTCATCCGGCTCGACGCTCGCCAGAACCACGCTCGCGCCAGAGCCCTTGCGCTTGTTGTAAGAGGCGAGAGCCTGTTCGTATCCGGGCAGCGGCTTGCCATCGCTCGGTACATGCAGCGTCTTGCCGTCCGGGAACATGGCGACGAGTTCGCTGCGGCTCATCCGCGGCCAGTGACGCACGCTGCCGACGTCAAGGTGCACGAAGGGCGAACCCGACGTCGGATAATAACCGACACCGCCAACCTGCATCTGCAAGCCGATGCGGCGGAGCGTCGCCAGTTTGACATCGGGCAGGTAGAAATCCATCGCCTTGCCCAGCATGTGCTGGCTCTTGTTTGCAACGCCGCGGCCCCGTTTTCGCAGCATGTCGTTGGTGGCCGGTGACCGGTAGGCGGAAATCACGTGAATGGGCTGCCTGGAACCGGATTTCTGGTAGACATCCCAGACAAGATCGAGAAGGCGCGGATCCATCTTGGTCGGCTCGTTGCGACGCCAGTCACGCAGAAACCGGTTGATCTCGTTGAGGCCGCCTTGCAGGTAGCGGCCATTCTTCTTGTAGGTGATTTCCGCTTTTTCTTGCGTGTGAACAAAATACAGCTTGAGCGTGCGGGTCTCGGCGCCGGCAGCCGAAGCGGCCATCAGCATCGAGAATGCCGCCACCAGGCAAACCGCCGGCAGGCGCCATAATGCGGGCATAGCTGTCCGCCAATCGCTCAAGATCAATGACCGTTCTGTCAAACTGAAAGCCTTGTCGGCAGTCCCGTGATCCCCACCGGATCGATGCTCCGTTTGCACGAATTACGCAACAGACTATCGATCCTAATAGTTAATCCCGACTTATTGAAGCGAAAATGCGGTGAGACCAAGGCAAGGCTGTGGATTTGGAATAGCCAGTATCCGATATGGTTAACGCCCGTTAAATGCCGGAAATTGCTTCGATTGTACCGCCATGCGACCGGTATTGAAGCAACGGGCATTCCGACCCGTCTTCCTGGTTCGGGAAGGGGTATCTTGCGGTAGCCGGTCGCCGGTCGATCGGCGTTCCAAGCCTCGCGCCGTTTTACCGCCTTCGGGCGAAGGAAATGCCGTCGCTCAACGTTTGTAACCGCCCGCGCAAAAGCTTACATGTACTGCGCTGAATTGATTCGTCTCTGACGCCGCCAGTACTGAAATGACTTCGTTACAGGGAGATTTTCATGCAAGTTTCGGGATTTGACATTGTCATCATCGTCCTGGTCCTTCTTGTGCTGCTGCTGTTGCTCACCGGCGTCAGGACGGTTTCCCAAGGATATAACTATACAGTCGAACGGTTTGGCCGCTACACGCGAACGCTGAACCCGGGACTTAACATCATCATACCGTTCATCGACCGCGTCGGACACAAGATGAACATGATGGAGCAGGTGCTCGACGTTCCAACGCAGGAAGTGATCACGAAGGACAACGCCACGGTCGCGGTCGACGGCGTCGCCTTCTATCAGGTACTCAACGCAGCGCAGGCCGCCTATCAGGTTTCCGGTCTGGAAAACGCGATACTAAACCTGACGATGACCAACATCCGTACAGTGATGGGTTCGATGGACCTCGACGAGCTGCTGTCCAACCGTGACGCCATCAACGAGCGGCTGCTGCTGGTGGTCGACGATGCCGCCAATCCGTGGGGCATCAAGATGACCCGCGTCGAGATCAAGGACATCAACCCGCCAACGGACCTGGTCGACTCCATGGCGCGTCAGATGAAGGCAGAACGCGACAAGCGTGCAGAGATTCTCGAGGCGGAAGGCCGCAAGCGGGCGCAGGTTCTGGAAGCGGAGGGCCGCAAGGAAGCTGCATTCCTGGATGCGGAGGCGCGAGAGCGGCTGGCGGAGGCTGAAGCCAAGGCCACGGTCATGGTCTCCGAAGCCATCGCCTCGGGCGACGTGCAGGCTGTCAACTATTTCGTCGCACAGAAGTATACCGAAGCGATCGCAAAGATCGGCACGGCGACCAATTCCAAGATCGTATTGATGCCGATGGAGGCCTCTTCGCTCATCGGCTCGCTTGGCGGCATCGGCGCCATCGCAAGGGAAGTGTTCGGCGAGGACGGCGCGGCGGCTAACCGACCGGCCACGCGGCGGCCGCCGGCGGTTCCGGGCGACCGGAGCTGACGCCGGTCATTTTGCAAGGAGGCGATCATGATCGAGCGAATCATCATGGAACTCGGGCCCTGGAACTGGATGGTGCTCGGACTGCTTCTGCTCGGCGCCGAGGTGCTGGTTCCGGGATTTTTCCTGATCTGGATCGGAATTGCCGCCGTCGTCGTCGGCGCCCTGTCGCTTGCGCTTTGGGACGCCGGTTTCTGGACATGGCAGGTACAGGTCCTGGTATTTCTCGTTCTTTCGCTTGTTTCGGCCTTCGCCGGACGGGCTCTGATGAAACGCGACGACGTATCCGACGAACCGCTGCTCAACAGGCGCAGCGCCCAGCTGATCGGCAAAACCGCCACCCTTCAGGAGGCAATCGTCAACGGCCACGGACGGATAAAGATCGGCGATACGACATGGAGCGTTTCCGGGCCTGATCTTGCGGCCGGCACCAAGGTGCGCGTTACCGGGGCGGCGGAGATGAAACTGACCGTCGAAGCAGCCTGATAACCCGCGACGATCAGGCCGCGCCGATCTGCAACAGGTCGTGGAAGTGCACGATTCCGACGGGAATCCCGTTTTCCACCACGATCAAGGCGCTGATGTTGTTGTCGTTCAGAATCCCGATCGCGGTTCCGGCGAGTGTCTGGCGGTCGACGGTTTTCGGCTTCGAAGTCATGACGTCCTCAACGCTCAATTGCGCCATGTTGCGATGGAGATTGCGCGCCAGATCGCCGTCGGTGATGATGCCCGCCAACCGCTCGCCATCGGTGATGCAGACACAGCCGAACCGCTTTTGCGACAGTTCCATCACGGCATCGGGCATCATGGTGCCAAGCGGAACTTTGGGGATTCTGTCGCCCGTATGCATGATGTCGCCGATATGGGTCAGATTGGCGCCGAGCTGACCGCCCGGATGAAAGGTCTTGAAGTGATCGGCGGTAAATCCGCGCGCCTCCAGCAGGGCGACCGCGAGCGCATCGCCGATCACAAGCTGCATCAACGTTGAAGTAGTCGGCGCAAGGCCGTGCGGGCAAGCTTCGGAAACGCGCGGCAGTTCGAGCACGATGTCGCTCGCTCGGCCGAGGGCGGAAGTGCTGCTCGACGTGATGGCGATCAGCGGAATCGAAAAACGCTTGGCATAGGCCACGATGCCGTTGAGTTCTGCCGTTTCTCCGGACCATGACAGCGCGATGATGACATCATCGCGAGCGACCATGCCGAGATCGCCGTGGTTCGCCTCGGCCGAATGCACGAAATAGGCCGGCGTGCCGGTCGACGCAAACGTCGCAGCCATTTTCGATCCGATGTGCCCGCTTTTTCCGACGCCAGTGACGATGACACGCCCGGTAATGCCGGAAATCGTTTCCACCGCCTTGGCGAACGGATCAGCCAGGCCGTTGTCGAGCGCGTCGGAAAGCGCGACCAAGCCCGATCGCTCGGTCTCAATCGTCCTGATCGCC
>JBFIBB010000273.1:0-4213 GCA_041582695.1 Rhizobiaceae bacterium | reverse complement strand
TCCGTCCGGCCCGGCCATTCGTCGCGGTTGCGGCCGACCTCGGCCCCGGCCCGCACCTTGAATGCGTCGAATCCGAAATCGTCGCGCAGTTTCTTCATCCGCGTCGCTTCGGCCGCGGGCGTGATGTCGCGCTTCATCGAGGAAGCATAGGCCCGGATCGGACCGGGAGTGCCGCCGATCAGTTCCGTCACCGGTTTTCCGGCTTTTCTGCCACGAAGGTCCCAGAGCGCCGTGTCGAAGCCGGTCATCGCGCGGCGCAGATAGGAACCCGGAAACTTGTGTTCGCGCTCGGTGACGAAATCGAGCAGATCATCCAGATCGGTTGTGTCCTTGCCCAGCACCCAGGGCGCCACCTGGCGGTGCAGCACCTGCACGGTGATGTCGGAATTGTAGGTCGAGACCTGTCCCCAACCTGTCTCGCCATCCTCGTCGGTAATCCTGACAAAACCGACGTATTCGTTGCAATAGCTTTCGATGCGTTTGATTTTCATGATAGACCTGCGCCGGCCGGAAACTGACCCACGCAGATACCCTGCCGCCGCCGTGCTGTCATGAACTATCTGTGCAACTTGGTCACGGCCGGATCATCCAGATCGCGGCCTATTCGCACCTGAGCGTCACCACCGAGGTGTAGTTGCCGGCGGGAAAAGTGCCGATCGTCTTGTCGACCGTCAGGTGCACCATCACCGTGGTCAGGCCCTTTTTCAGGCTGGTCTTGGCTGTCGTCTCGCCGAACGTGCCGGAACCGGAACCGGAAAACGACAGGCCGGTCATGGTCGCGGTAAAAACAGTGTTTGTGTCGCCGCCCGTCGGCATGGCGGTAAACGTGATCGGCTGGTCGATCGACAGATCGTATGAACCGTTGGTCGTGCGAACGTCGGCCATGCCGGGCAGTCCGCCCGGCAGTTTCGAGCTCAACCGCGTCAGGCCGGGATTGGACGTCATGGTTCCCGGCGTCTGCAGAACATTGATCATGCAATATTGCCTGTCGGCCAGGTTGACCGAAAACGGCACGCCGCGACTGGCGGACAGGCCGGGGGCGGTCGGAACCGTCAGCGTGAGGCAGGCAGCCAGCGCGCCCGCCGCCAGGCGCTGCGCGCAGAGGGATCTTCCGAGCCGAAACCGTCTCCGCGTGGTCATTGCCGCCATGTTACTCGCACCGCAATGTCAGTTCGGCCTGATAATAGCCGGCCGTGAAAGCCCCGCCCTGAATCGTCGCCGTCAGGTCGGCGGATATGCTGGTGAGGCCCTTCTTGATCTTGACTTCGTAGAGCGCCGGCACGTTCGAGAAATTGGTCGCGCCCGAGCCGGAGAAATCGGCCTCAAAACTAACCGGTCCTGGCAGGTTTGGGCTCGAAATGAACCCGGCCGGCGCGATGACGCTGGCGCGATAGCTGCTGTTGGTCGCGGTGATTTCCGCCGTTCCCGAATACCCGCCCGCCACCTTCGAACTGAGCGCGACATTGCCGATGGTGGGCGCCATGGTTCCGGGATTACCGATCACAACCATGCAGAAATGATTGTTGGCTCGTGCCGCGGCCTCGATCATGTCGACGGCGCTGATTTCGCCATCTTCCAGCGTCAAGCCGTTGCCGAGATCGATCGCCTGCGCCGCGAGATTGAACGGCGTCAATGCAACGGCCGCAACGACCGCGAGAAAGACAAGCCGTTGCCGGACGCCGGCCTTGTCAGCCTTTGGCGCGAAATTTACGGCGCATGATGCGCCGAAGGTGCGTCCGGTCCACGGGATCATCTCATTCCTTGCCTTCGGTGCTCCAGCCTTCATCGGCCCAGCTATCTTCCTCGGTCTTCTGCGACTGTCCCGCCGGCGGCGTGCCATCGATCGACGCGGTCCGGTCGCCTTCGAGACGGCCCTGGCGTCCAAGGCCCATCTGCATCAGGCGAAGCTCCATCTGCAGGCGCTGGACTTCCAGTTCGTAAAGCCGCCCGCAATCGAGTCGCGCCGGCTTGCGTCCGAGCGGAATGACCACCCGGCCGTAGGCAGAGATCGTGTTGGCGCCGTTGGCGCTGTTTGGGTTGCCGATGATGCCGGTGTCGAGATAGGCGCCGGCGCCCGATACCGCCGAGCGGCATGTCGTGCCGTCCGCGGCCCTGACCTCGTCATGGCCTTGCGGCAACTGCACGCCCGGCAGGTTGAAGCCGGTCACGTCCTGGTTGATGATCGACGTAGTTTGCGCCTGCGCACCGGATACGGCCACACAGACGGCAAGAGCACCCGCGACTACAGGCGCTCGCCAAGAAACTTGCCGCATACCTGAGCCTTAATCCGGGTCGTCTGACCGGGAAATGGTATTGATTCCGTGCAGATGCGAACCTTGCGCTTCTGCTCGCCATCGAAGGGCACCATCACGGTGACCGGCCGGGAAAAGCGCGATCCGAGCGTGAAGACCGACGGCGAAGCCACCGCTCCCTTCACCTCGCGGAAATTCTGGTCGTAGACTTTGACCTCAATTCGAATCCGATGCTCATACGGGTTGGCCGGATACACCCGCACCGCGAAACTGTCGGTGAAGCTGCTGACTTCCGCCCGCATCGGCGACATGGCTTGTGCTGCCGCCCCGGAGGGCAGCAGCGCAGCACACAAGGCGCCAGCAAGTAGACTGGTTGCATTTTTCATTGGATTTCCCCTTCTTCCCCACTAGCGCCTTGAAATACGTCCCTTATTCGCAGCGCAGGACGACAGTTGCCGTATATGTGCCGGCCGTGTAGCTGCCGGTCGGATGTGTCGCTGTCAGGTTGACGGCAACGTTGGTCGAACCGTTGTTGAGCGCGGTTGTGGTTGCGCCCGGCACGTTCGCAGCGGTGGTAACGCCCGACAGGTTGTAAGACGCCGCAAACGTTGAGGCGGTCGGCGTGGGCTCGGTCGAGAATGACGACGGAGCATCGGCCGCAACGTCCCAGCCGGTTCCGATCGCCAGGATCGTCGCCGTACCCGCGGCGCCGCCCGCATTCGTCGAGCTCAACTGCGTGTAGGTTGCGTTTGGCGTGATGGTACCGCTCGAATTGACCGTGATGGCGCAGGTATCGGCCACCGTGCCGTTGAACGGAATGTTGTCGGTTACGGCATGCGCCTGGACCGGTGCCAGAACTGCAACCGCAGCAACGATTTTATAGAGGCTTTTCATGAATGGACTCCTTTGACAGCCTTCCTGTATCGCCCGCCGCTTTGATTGCGGCGGATCGTTGTTTTCGGCAGCAGGATGTTGATGGAATCGCGGAACGGAACGCGGAAATCGACCGCAATTCACCGCCTCGAGCCAAAACCCCCTTAGCCTGCGTGGGACGATAGCCCCCAACGTTTAATCGTGACTTTCAGGAGGTGGTTAGCAAAACCTGAATCCGGAATTCCCAGATTGGTGGTTAACAGTTCTGCAATTCGGAAAGTAAAAATATAGACACCGGAAGTCGAACCGGGTTGTGGCGTCAATTGCTTGAAGGCAACGTTCCGCCGGCCGACTTCAGCAGCTCCGGCGTATCCACATCGAGGCTTGCAGCGCCGCCGATCTCGACATCTGTCACAGGCACATCGCCGGCCTCGACGATCTGGCGTGCTCCGGTGTCGCCTTCAATATGCTCGACCGCCGCGAAGACATTTTTCGGCAGTATGACCGGATTGCCCCGTTTTCCGCCATGGGTGGCGCGGACAACCGATCCGCCGCCCGACCGGGTAAATGCCTCGCAGAGCGCCCGCAGGTCCTCTGCGGTTACCGCCGGCATGTCGGCCAGCACGATCACCGCGCCGTCGGCATCGGCGGGCAGCGCCCGAATTCCGGCCTTGAGCGAACCGGACAAGCCGCCCGCAAAGTCTGGATTGTGGACGATGCTGACCTCCAGACCTTCGAGCGCGCCTTCGATGCGCTCGCGCTGATGCCCCGTCACAACGGTAATCGGCAGGCCGGCGGCGGCAACCGCATCCGCCACGCGCCGCACCAGCGGCACGCCTTCGAACGTGGCCAGGAGCTTGTTCGGCCCACCCATGCGGCTCGACCGTCCGGCGGCGAGCAGCACCGCATGCAGTTTCGGTTTTCCGCCCTTGCGAACGATATCGCGCGGTCGCGGCCGCAACGGTATCTCGGCCAGAAGGCCGCCGACGCCCATGCCCTCGATATCGCGGGCGCTCACCGCAATGCCGGCAATGATCCGGTCGAGCACCCAGTCGAAACCGTTCTCCTTCGGGCTGCGGGCGCAACCC
>JBFIBB010000272.1:0-4268 GCA_041582695.1 Rhizobiaceae bacterium | reverse complement strand
TGTTCCTCCTTCCATTCTTTACGCAGCAGACACCGCTTTGGTTTCAGAAACGGTGGAAATGTTCTGGAACATTTGAATTGAATGCGTTCTGAGCGGGACATTCATGTCTGGTTCATCCTCATCGCCGGTGCGAAATCGGCCTTGCAAGCCGGTCTGCGCCGTGGCTAGTTGGTGGTAATTCCATTCGGATATGGGGACAGACATGCCAGGAACCACCGCGCTTCTCTCATATGTGATCGCGACGATACTTATCGTGATCGTGCCGGGTCCGACTGTGACGGTGATCATAGCCAATTCGCTGAAACACGGGTCCCGCGCGGGACTTCTCAACGTCGCCGGGACCCAGATCGGGCTTGCCTCCATGATCGCGGTCCTGGCCGGCGGCTATGCGGCGGTCGTTGCAGTCATGGGCAACGCCTTTGAAGTGCTGCGGATACTCGGCGCGGCCTATCTGATCTGGCTCGGCATCAGGTTGTGGCGCTCCGACGGCAGGATCGCCGACGGCGCGCCGGGCCAAAGGCCGTTCGGATCGTTCATCATCCAGGGATTCGTCGTGATCTGGTCGAACCCGAAGGCGCTGTTGTTTTTCGGGGCGTTCATACCGCAGTTCATTGTCGCCGACGGCGATGCCGGCCTGCAAATACTACTGCTCGGCCTGATCTTCATGGCAGTGGCGACCATTTGCGACGGGCTATATGCGTTCGCGGCCGGCGGCGCCGGCGCCTGGCTGTCGCGCGGACGGGTGAAACTGGTGGAACGGATCGCGGGCACGTTTCTGATCGGCGGGGGCGCATGGCTGCTTGCCGCGCGCAGATGAACCGGCAACCCGTCAGAAGGATGACAGTATGAGACGATTGGCAACCCAGATCAGCGCCGCTGCCATCGCCGCGCTCGCGGCCGTCACCCAGTCCCATGCAACCGGCAATATCGGCTGCACCGGCGTCGACGGCTCGGACGCTAGCATCGAGTTCAACTTCGGCACCTTGCCGGTTTTGCATATCCTGGGCGCGTCGGTCAGCGCGGGCGGCAATGTCTGGTCGACGCAGCCCGGCAAGGGCGAAACCGCAATCATCGTCGGCCAGGCCGCCGAAGACGGCAATTTGCTGATCGCCGATTTTACCGATCCGAATGTCGAACAGGTGCTGATCTCGCTCAGGCTGCTGAGGGCAGTGGAAGGCGGCGATTTTGTTCGCGCGGGTACTTTGACGATCGCCGGCCACGGGGCGCATGCGGTGGTGTGCGTGGGGCCGTGAGGTAATGCCGTCGAGCTGCCGGCGGACAGTACAAAGGCTGCACGGGGGCTCAAAGCCTCAATGCCGAGGCTTCGATCAGACAGGCCAGATCCACCAGACATAGGCCGCATAGCCGGCCAACAGCATAAAGCCTTCACGGCGCGAGATCGAAAAACCCGTATAGGCCACTACGATCAGCGCTACCGAGACCGCCACCATCATGGGGTTGTCGAAGCGTACGATCTGTTCGGGGATATCAGCGGGCGCAATCAGCGCGGTAACACCGCCGATACCGAGAATGTTGTAAATGTTCGAGCCGACGATGTTGCCGAATGCAACGTCACTCTGGCGCCGCAACGCTGCCACGACGGAAGTCACAAATTCGGGCATGGATGTGCCGACAGCAACAATCGTCAACCCTATGACGGTCTCGGAAATTTCCATCGACCTCGCAAGCATGACCGCTCCGTCGACAAAGAATTTGCCGCCAACCAGTATGAGGACCAGTCCGACGGCCGCAATTGCCAACGACGCAATCATGCCGGGCGCGGACTTGTGCACAGGGGCTATCGTCGGATCGGCTGCCTCCAAAGCTACCGCTTTATCGTAGACTGCACCGTGTTCGTGCGGCGTCGCGATGCGCTCCATCCGGAAGGCGAGATACACGTAGACAACAAGCGCCGCGACGAAACACAGGCCCAAAATCCGCGAAAACGGAAACATCGCCGCCAATAGCGCGAAGATAACCGCGACAGCCAACATGACGAAGCCGTCACGCCGCAGCGCCGACGAACTTACAGCGATCCGCGACACAATCGATGCCACCCCGATGATCAATAGGATGTTCGCGATGTTCGAACCCACGATGTTGCCGAATGCGATACCCGGCGAACCCGCAAGCGCGGCCTGAACCGATGTCACGAGCTCGGGGGTCGATGTGCCGAAGCCTACGAGCGTGAGCCCGATCACCAGCGATGAAACGCCCATTCGCTCGGCGACACGCACCGCCCCGCGTACGAGAAGCTCACCGCCTGCAATGAGCAGAACGAGACCTCCCAACAGTGGAAGCCAGATCGATATCACGAAGATTCCCTCCGCCGTTTGCTCGCGGCCGTTACAACACAGGTTGTATTTCATATTCCGGCCAAACAGAGCGGCGGACATCAAATGCGGATTGGGGCACCGTGTTTACAAGGGGTGGTGCAAAAAAAGTTTCCCGAACCAGCCCGAGGCCATGGCGTTGATCCGGATGCCATTGTCGCGATTCTGGCGGATACCGGAAGCGCAGGGATCGATGACTATCTTTGCCTAATGGCGCTCGATGTTCGGCCACCGGAACAGGACCGGCCTCAGACATCGCCGAGCGCGGCCAGTTCGTCGGGCGAAAACGCCCTTGCCCGCGACAGGAAACGGCGTTCGCGGCCATTGTCGAGGCTGAACATGCCGCCACGGCCGGGCACCACGTCGAGAATGAGCTGAGTGTGTTTCCAGGCTGCAAACTGCGGCCCGGAAATCCACACTTCCGCGCCATCGACCGCACCCAGCAGGATGTCGGATGCGCCGACACGGAACTCGCCCCTGCGGTAGCACATGGGCGAGGAGCCGTCGCAGCAGCCGCCCGATTGGTGAAACATGACCGGCCCGCACTCGGCAACGATCTCGGCGATGAAGGCGCGCGCGGCGGGGGTTGCGGCGACGCGCGAAAGCGGCCGGTCATCGTCGACGGGATCGGCGCTGGCGGCGCAGGAAACCGGTTCGTCTTTCATATCCGCCTCTCTCTCAAACCTGATCGCGGGACCGGCTGACCGGTCCCGCGTTGCGCAACCGGCCGGCTCAGAAGAAGCCGAGCTTGTTCGGGTTGTAGCTGACCAGCATGTTCTTGGTCTGCTGGTAGTGGTCGAGCATCATCTTGTGGGTTTCGCGCCCGATGCCGGACTGCTTGTAGCCGCCAAATGCGGCATGCGCCGGATAGGCGTGGTAGTTGTTGACCCAGACCCTGCCCGCCTGGATGGCGCGGCCGAAACGGTAGCAGGCGTTCATGTCGCGCGACCAAACACCGGCGCCAAGGCCGTAGAGCGTGTCGTTGGCGAGGCTGAGCGCCTCGTCCTCATCCTTGAAGGTGGTGACGGAAACCACGGGGCCGAAGATTTCCTCCTGGAACACGCGCATCTTGTTGTGCCCCTTCAGGATCGTCGGCTGGATGTAGTAGCCGCCCGACAACTCGCCGCCGAGATCGGCCGCGCCGCCGCCGGTCAGCACGTCGGCGCCTTCCTGGCGACCGATATCGAGGTAGCTCAGGATCTTTTCCTTCTGCTCGGAAGACGCCTGCGCGCCCATCATCGTGCCGTTGGCGCGCGGGTCGCCCATGACGATCGCCTCGGTGCGCTTGATGGCGCGCTCGATGAATGCGTCATAGATGTCCTCGTGGATCAGCGCCCGGCTCGGGCAGGTGCACACTTCGCCCTGATTGAGCGCGAACAGAACGAAGCCCTCGATCGCCTTGTCGAGGAAGGCGTCGTCCTCGCGCATCACGTCCTTGAGGAAGATGTTGGGCGACTTGCCGCCGAGTTCCAGCGTCACGGGGATCAGGTTTTCGGTGGCGTACTGCATGATCAGCCGTCCGGTCGTCGTCTCGCCGGTGAACGCGATTTTGGCAATGCGCGGGCTCTGCGCCAACGGCTTTCCGGCCTCGATGCCGAAACCGTTGACGATGTTGAGCACGCCGGCGGGCAGAACATCGGCGATCAGTTCGGCGAAGACCATGATCGTGGCCGGCGTCTGTTCGGCGGGCTTGATGACAACGCAATTGCCTGCCGCAATTGCCGGCGCGAGCTTCCATGCCGCCATCAGCAGCGGAAAGTTCCACGGGATGATCTGGCCGACAACGCCGAGCGGCTCGTGGAAATGATAGGCGACGGTATCGTCGTCGAGCTCGCTCATCGTGCCTTCCTGGGCGCGCAGAACCGAGGCGAAATAGCGGAAATGATCCACTGCCAGCGGCAGGTCGGCGGCCATGGTCTCGCGGATCGCCTTGCC
>JBFIBB010000271.1:0-4272 GCA_041582695.1 Rhizobiaceae bacterium | reverse complement strand
TATGGGGATGTCGGAAAGGGCTCTGCAGCATCGCTGCGCGGCGCCGGCGCTCGCGTGCAGGTAACCGAGATCGATCCGATATGCGCGCTCCAGGCGGCAATGGACGGATTTGAAGTGGTAACGCTCGATGACGCCGCTCCCACCGCCGACATTGTGATCACCACGACCGGCAACAAGGACGTAATCACCATCGATCACATGCGCAAGATGAAGAATATGGCAATCGTCGGAAATATCGGCCATTTCGACAACGAAATTCAGGTCGAGGCATTGCGCAATCTGAAATGGACCAACGTCAAGCCGCAGGTCGATCTGATCGAGTTCCCTGACGGCAAGCGGATTATCCTGTTGTCCGAAGGCCGCCTTCTGAATCTTGGCAATGCGACCGGTCATCCGAGCTTCGTCATGTCCGCATCGTTCACCAACCAGGTACTGGCGCAGATCGAACTCTTTTCGAAGGGCGAAAAATACGACAACGCCGTTCATGTGCTTCCCAAGCACCTAGACGAAAAGGTGGCGCGGCTGCATCTCGACAAGCTTGGCGCAAAACTGACTGCGCTGTCCAAAGAGCAGGCATCCTATATCGGCGTCGAGACAAATGGACCTTACAAGCCGGAACACTACAGATACTGATCTTCGACCAGCTACCCACAAGATATTGTAACCGGATGATTGACAAATCATCCGGTTCTTTTTTTGCCGCGAATGTTCTTCACGCCGATTCGGCCGTCGGGTATTGTGAAGTGATTCGGGTGGCATTTCGCCGAGGGGCGCTCGCGCGAAATCCGGCCGATCAGGGCGGTCTTGCCATTCAGCGGCGGAGAGGACCAAGACATGCCGGCAGAAAACCCGCCGGGTGCGGCGAGGGGCGAAAAAACACGACTGGATTCGATGCCCGGACGATTTGTCGTCCGGAGTGCTGTAATGTTGCGCCGGGTGCCCGTGTTGCAGACCGTATTCACGGCAACCGCAGTTGCTGCCGGCACCAGCGCCGGTTTTGCGCAATCGGCCATCCTCGACGAATTGGGGATCCCGGGCGGCCTGGCAATCAGTACGCTTGAAGTTGTCCAGCTATCGGTTTTTGCCGGAGCAATGGGCGCAGCACTTGTTTCGGCGATATGGCTGATCCGCGAGCGGGCACGCATCGCCGCCGAAAATGCCGACCTGCACGGGCGCATTGCCGAACTGGATGCGGCCGTGCAGCGTTCGGACGCCTTTCTCAACCTTCGCGACCAGAAACTGATTGTTTGGGGCCGTGAGGGCGAAAGACCCGAAATCGCCGGATCGCTCGCGCCGCGTGCCGGTGCGCCCGAAGACCGCTCTGCCTTTCTGGCTTTCGGCCGCTGGCTGACGCCGCGCTCCGCGTCGGAACTCGAACATGCCATCGGATCGCTCCGAAACCAGAAGAACCACTTCGACCTGATCGCCGAAACCAGGCGCGGCGAGCTTCTGGAAGTCCAGGGCCGCGTTTCACCGACCCATGCAATCGTCCGATTCCTGTCGGTTAGCGAAATACAGCGATCGCATGCCGATCTGAAAATTGCCCATCGCCAGCTTGCGGCTGAGCACACTGTGCTGCGCGGTCTCATCGACGCATTGCCGATGCCGTTCTGGCAGCGCGGTGCCGACAACGAACTCACCTGGGTCAACCGCGCCTATGCCGAGGCCGTAGAAACGGAAAGTGCGGAAGCTGCGGTATCCGCGAAACGCGAATTTCTTGGAACCCAGGCCCGGGACGTCATCGCTTCCAGGCACGCCGAAGATGCAGTCTTTGCAGATACGCTGTCGACCGTGGTCAGGGGCGACCGCAAGCAGTATTCCGTTACCGACTTCCACAGTTCATCGGGCTCCGCCGGTATTGCGGTCGATATTAGCGAAATGGAAGCGGTTCGTGACGAAATCCGCCATTTGCAGAAAAGCCATTCAGAAACCCTCGATCAGCTCACAACCGCAGTCGCGATATTCGATGAGAACGAAAAGCTGCGTTTTTACAATCAGGCTTTCCAGAAACTGTGGGATCTCGACACCGGGTTTCTGGAGAGCGCGCCTGACAATTCCCTGCTGATCGACCGGCTGCGCGTCGAAGGAAAACTGCCGGAACAGCCCGAATGGCGCCGTTGGCTTGAGAATGTGCTCAACGCCTATCGGGCTGTCGATCCGCAGGAACATTGGTGGCATCTGCCGGACGGCCAGACGCTGCGCATCATCGCCAATCCGAACCCACGTGGCGGCGTGACCTGGGTGTTCGAGAACCTTACCGAAAAGATCGATCTGGAAAGCCGGTACAAGACGGCCGTGCGGGTTCAGGGCGAAACGCTCGACAATCTGGCCGAAGGCGTTGCGGTCTTTGGTTCCGACGGCCGCCTGCAGTTATCCAATCCCGCCTTCGCGGCGCTGTGGGGCCTGCCGCCGGAAATCGCCGTGGAGAAGACCCATATATCGGCCATCCGCGCGGCCTGCGATCCGCAAACCGATGAAAGCCCCTGGGGAGAATTTGTCGGCGTTGTCACCGGCTTCGATGACGAGCGCCGTGACCGCTACGGTCAGGTGGAGCTGAAAAACGGCATCGTGCTGCGCACCGCGCTAAATCCCCTGCCCAACGGGCAGGTGATGATAACTTTCGCCGACGTCACCGACAGTGTGAACGTCGAGCGAGCGCTCAAGGACAAGAACGAGGCGCTGCAGCGCGCCGACCGGCTGAAAAACGACTTCGTGCAGCATGTATCCTACGAGTTGCGCTCACCGTTGACGAACATCATCGGATTTACCGAATTGCTCGATCTCGACGTCACTGGAAAACTCAACGACAAGCAAAGGGAATATGTTGCCCATATCGGCGATTCTTCAGCGGTGCTGTTGACCATCGTCAACGACATCCTCGATCTGGCCACCGTCGACGCGGGAATTATGCGGCTCGAGATCGAGGAGGTGCAGGTCGCCGAGACCATTGATGCCGCGAGCCAGCTCGTTGCCGAACGCTTGGCGGAACACAATATCAGCCTCGTTCTCGACATCGAGGCCGCACCCAAGACTTTCCTGGCCGATGGCAACCGCTTGCGCCAGATCCTGTTCAACCTGCTGGTAAACGCAGCCAATTACGCACCGGAAGGCAGCACGGTACGCATCGGCTGCCGCAAGGCGGGCGATTCCATTGAATTCTTCGTCCACGACGACGGTCCGGGAATTCCCGAAGAAGCGCTGGAAGCCGTGTTCCGGCGCTTCGAGCAAATTGCCAATGGTGGCCGCAGGCGCGGCGCCGGACTCGGTTTGTCGATCGTAAAGGGATTTGTCGAACTGCACGGCGGATCGGTATCGATTGACACTTCCGAACAGGGCGGCACCACGGTAACCTGCCGTTTCCCGGTCAATCCGGGCATGCGCGAGGCAGCAGAATAACCGACTGATGAAAAGCCGCACGACAAAATTCGACCTGGCGGATGAAGCAGCAACCGCCAGGTTGGGGGAGGATATTGCCGCGGCATTGAAGCCAGGCGATCTGGTGACGCTGTCGGGCGATCTTGGCGCGGGCAAGACTTCACTGGCCCGTGCCGTGATCCGCGCGCTTGCGGCTGATCCTGCGCTGGAAGTGCCGAGCCCGACCTATACGCTGGTTCAGACTTACGAGGCCGGTCTTCCGGTCGCGCATTTCGATTTTTACCGCCTGACGGAACCCGCCGAAGTCCAGGACCTCGATCTGGAGGGCGCGCTCGAGGATGGCGTGGCGCTTGTCGAATGGCCGGAAAAAGCAGCGGGTGCCCTGCCGGTCGCAGCATTTGCGGTAACGCTGTCCGAGACCGCCGGCGGTGCAAGGACCGCTGCAGTTGCGACGTCGCAGAATGCCGAAGCGCGGTTTGCGCGGTCGCGCGAACTACGTTCGTTTCTCGAAAGTTGCGGTTGGGGAAAGGCAAGCCGCAGCAAACTTGCGGGCGACGCTTCGACTCGCGCCTACGAAACAGTCACGCTTGCCGGATTCGAGCCGCGGCTGGTCATGAATTCGCCCGCACAACCCGACGGTCCGCCGATCAGGGACGGCAAGCCCTACAGCCGCATTGCGAGACTTTCGGAAACCGTTACCCCCTTTGTTGCCATTGACCATTGCCTGCGCGAGCGCGGATTCAGCGCGCCGGAAATCCACGCCGCCGACCTAGACCGCGGTTTTCTCCTGATCGAGCATCTTGGCAGCGAAGGTGTAATCAACGGCCATCGCGAACCGATACGCGAACGCTACGAGGCGGCCGTCGATCTGCTTGCCGACATGCACAGGCTTGTCTG
>JBFIBB010000270.1:0-4311 GCA_041582695.1 Rhizobiaceae bacterium | reverse complement strand
GACCAACTGGAAGACGATCTCCAATTCGATTTCGCGCCTGCGCAAGCTGGATGAACTGCTGGCCGGCGAGGTCGAGGGATTCACCAAGAAAGAGCGCCTCAACCTCGATCGCGAGCGCGAGAAACTCAATCGCGCGCTTGGTGGCATCAAGGACATGGGCTCGACGCCGGATCTCCTGTTCGTGGTCGATACCAACAAGGAAGCAATCGCGATCCAGGAAGCCAAGCGTCTCGGCATCCCGGTGGTGGCCATTGTCGACTCCAACTGCGACCCGGAAAACATCGACTACCCGATCCCCGGCAACGACGATGCGGCACGCGCGATTTCGCTCTATTGCGATCTGGTTGCCAAGGCTGCGATCGACGGCATTGCCCGTCAGCAGGGCTCGGCGGGCGTCGACATAGGCGCCTCGGCAGAAGCGCCGGTCGAGCCGGCGCTTGAGGAAGCGTCCAGCGAGGCGGAAGCCCCCGCAGCGGAAGAAGCAGCCGAACCGGCCGCCGATACCGCCGGTGACGAAGCCACCAGCGAAGTTTCGGAAGACAAGAGCAAGTCCTGATCCGAAGACCGCAAGTTGGCGACTGACGCCACTTTGTCACAATTTCGAAAGGGTGCGGCATAGAAAGTCGCACTCGATTCTGCCAATCAAGTCCAAAAGAGGCGATTATGAGCATTTCTGCAGCACAGGTTAAACAGCTTCGCGAGATGAGCGGCGCGGGCATGATGGACTGCAAGGCCGCGTTAACCGAAACCGGCGGCGATATCGAAGCCGCCATTGACTGGCTGCGCGCGAAGGGTATCGCAAAGGCCGACAAGAAGGCGGGCCGGACCGCGGCCGAAGGCCTGATCGGCGTCGCATCCGAAAGCAACAGCGCCGTCGTTGTCGAAGTCAATTCTGAGACCGATTTCGTGGCGCGCAACGACGCGTTCCAGGAAATTGTCCGCAATGTCGCTTCAGTGGCGCTGAAAACCGACGGTTCGACCGAGGCGGTCGCCGCGGCCGAGTATCCCGGCGCCGGCAAGTCGGTTACCGACGCGATCAAGGACGCGGTCGGCACGATAGGCGAAAACCTGTCGTTCCGCCGTTCCGCCAGGCTTTCGGTGGGCAAGGGATCGGTTGCGATCTATATCCACAATGCCGTTTCCGAGGGTCTCGGCAAGATAGGCGTTCTCGTCGCCATCGAAACCGAAGGTGATGCCGCTGTAGCCAATGCGATCGCCCGCCAGGTCGCCATGCATGTCGCCGCCGCAAGCCCGCTGGCGCTTACCGCCGACGAGGTTGATCCGGCCGCCGTGCAGCGTGAGAAGGCGATCTTTGTCGAACAGGCGCGCGAATCGGGCAAGCCGGAAAACATCATCGAGAAAATGGTCGAGGGCCGCATGCGCAAGTTCTTCGAGGAAGTCGTGCTGTTGAAGCAGGCCTTCGTCGTGAATCCCGATCTGACTGTCGAACAGGCTGTCAAGGAAGCCGAAAAGGAGATCGGCGCACCGGCGAAAATCACCGGATTCGTTCGTTTTGCGCTTGGTGAAGGTATTGCGCGCGAAGAAAGCGATTTCGCGGCCGAGGTTGCTGCCGCAGCCGGTGGGTGATCGCGTTGACACCCGCTCGTTGAGGGCATGTGAAGAACAACAGGGCGCCGCGTGACATCGCGGCGCCCTTGTTGTATCCGGATTTGCCGCTTCGGGAACGGCGCCGCTCACACTTCGCGAACAGGAACGGGAATGTCCGCAACACCTCTATACAAACGTGTGCTCTTGAAGGCTTCCGGCGAAGCATTGATGGGCGAACAGGGATTCGGCATCGACGTTTCGGTCGTCGACCGGATCGCCTCCGATATTGCCGAGGCGCGGTCGATGGGCGTCGAGGTGGCGGTGGTGATCGGCGGCGGTAACATTTTTCGCGGCGTTGCCGTTGCATCCAAGGGCGGCGACCGGGTTACCGGCGACCACATGGGCATGCTTGCAACCGTGATCAACTCGCTTGCACTGCGCACGTCGCTTGTGAAGTTCGGCGTCGACGCCGTAGTGCTGTCGGCGATCGCCATGCCCGAGATATGCGAGAGTTTCTCTCAGCGCCAGGCGAGCGCTTATATGGATCAGGGCAAGGTGGTTATCTTTGCCGGCGGCACCGGCAATCCGTATTTCACCACCGATTCCGCCGCCGCGCTCCGCGCCGCCGAAATCGGAGCAAACGCCCTGTTCAAGGGAACGCTGGTGGACGGTGTCTATTCTGCTGATCCGAAAAGGGATCCGACGGCCACCCGCTTCGAGCATATTTCCCACTCCGACGTCATTTCGCGGGGATTGTCGGTTATGGATACCGCGGCAATTGCGCTTGCGCGTGAGAACAACATTCCCATAATCGTATATTCGATACACGAAAAAGGCGGATTCGGCGCAATCTTGTCAGGCGGCGGACGCTGCACCACCGTATCCGGCGACTGATTGCGCTTGCTGGCGCTGCGGCCGGATCCGACAGGGAGAGCATGGCATGAGTGACGGTGTGGACTTCAAGGATTTGCAACGGCGCATGGACGGCGCGGTAACGGCGTTCAAGGGCGACATTGCCTCGCTTCGCACGGGGCGGGCCTCGGTCAACCTTCTCGATCCCGTGATGGTCGAAGCCTATGGATCGCAGATGCCGATCAACCAGGTTGCGACGATCTCGGTGCCGGAACCACGCATGCTGTCCGTTTCGGTCTGGGACAAGTCCCAGGTGCAGGCGGTTGACCGGGCGATTCGCGAATCCAACCTTGGCTTCAATCCGATCGTCGACGGAACAAATTTGCGCATACCGTTGCCGGAACTCAACGAGGAGCGGCGCAAGGATCTGGCAAAGATCGCGCATCAATATGCCGAAAATGCCCGAATTGCTGCGCGCAATGTCCGCCGCGACGGCATGGATCACCTGAAAAAAGCCGAAAAGGACGGCGAGATCAGTCAGGACGTACACCACGCCAATGCAGACCGCGTTCAGAAAATGACCGACGACACGATTGCGGAAATCGACATGCTTCTTGAGGAGAAAGAAGCAGAAATCATGCAGGTCTAATGGTCAAACCTGCCCACATTGCGATCATCATGGACGGCAACGGCCGCTGGGCCGTTGAACGCGGATTGCCGCGTACGGCCGGTCATCGCGCCGGTGTCGAGGCGCTTCGCAACACCGTTCGCGCCGCCGGTGATCTGGGCATTGCGCATCTGACCGTTTTCGCATTTTCGTCCGAAAACTGGGCGCGGCCCGAATCCGAAGTCAGCGATCTCATGGGCCTGTTGAAACTGTTTATCCGCAAGGATCTGGCCGAGTTGCACAAGAGCGGCGTACGCGTGCGGGTTATCGGAAACCGGTTGAACCTGAAAGCGGACATACTCGGCCTTTTGCAGGAAGCGGAGCAATTGACTGCGGCAAACGAGGCGATGGAGCTGATCATCGCCTTCAATTACGGCGCGCGCGACGAACTGACCCGGGCGGTCGCAAAGATCGCGGCAAAGGCGAAGTGCGGCGAACTGGATCCTGCGTCGATCGACAGCCATACGATCGCTGCGCACCTGGACACCGCAGGCATCCCCGATCCCGAGCTCATTATCCGCACGAGCGGTGAACAGCGCTTGTCGAATTTTCTGCTCTGGCAGGCCGCCTACAGCGAATTCGCATTTCTGCCCTGTTACTGGCCGGATTTCGGCCGTGCCGAACTGGAGAAGGCAATCGGCGACTATTGCGCGCGTGACCGGCGTTTCGGCGGCCTGACCGCGCGGGCGGTCGCGACATGAACCTTTCAGGCTATTCCAATCTGCAGCAACGCGTTGTTTCGGCCGTCATCATGGCGGTTGTGGTTCTGTTGATCACCTGGCTCGGAGGATTGCCGTTTCGGGTGCTGGCGGTCGCAATTGCCGGCGCCATGTTCTTCGAATGGGTTTCGATCACGCCCGGTGGTCTCAAGACGGGTCATGCGCTGCCGGCGAGCCTGTTTGCCGTGGTTGCGATCGCCATAGTCGCCGGTTTCGGCGCTTTTCCGGTTCTGGTCGCCATTCTGGCAGTAGGCACGGTTATCGCTATTGTTGCCGAGACAGGCGGGCAGGGGGTGTGGATGGCCAAAGGGTTTGCCTATGCCGCCCTGTCGGGATTTGCGCTTGCGTTCTTGCGCGGAGATACGATGGCCGGTCTGACGGCGATTCTTTTTTTGTTTGCGGTAGTCTGGCTGACCGATATCGCTGCCTACTTTGCCGGTAGGTATTTCGGCGGACCCAAACTGGCGCCCTCGATTTCTCCGGGAAAAACCTGGTCCGGCGCGATCGGCGGCGCGATCGGCGGCG
>JBFIBB010000269.1:0-4317 GCA_041582695.1 Rhizobiaceae bacterium | reverse complement strand
GCTCGGCTGATGGGCTCCAAATGGTGGCATTACCGCATCGCCCATATAGGATATTTCGACAGATCGACGCTGAAGCGCTGCATGGATGCCGCGGGACTCGAAATCGTCGAAATGAGGCGCCCCAGCTGGTATTTCCCGCTGAGTTATCTCGCGGTCAGGCTTTTCACCTACCTGCCGCGTTGGATGAAACTGCCCGTGCCGCGGTTCTTGGATCGTATCGTTGTGCCGCTCAATTTGTTCGACTCCATGCTGGTCATCTGTCGAAAATCGGGAAACCGCTGACGTGTCCGCGGCCGGATTCGATCCGCCGGTTTCGACCGGACGCCTGGTCGCGCCGCTATTGTCCGTCGCCGCGGTCCTTTCGGCTTTGTCGCTGCCCGTGTTGGCGGTACTGCTGAGCAGCTACGATTACGAACATGGCTGGGTGAGCGCGCATTTTGCCACCATGGCTCGGAGCTTCATGGAACACGGCATTGTCGCGCTTGGCGGTGTCCCGGTGCAAAACAATGCACCGCTGACCGAAATGCCAGACGCCTATGTCAACTGGCCGCCGCTTTATCCGATGTTGCTGTCGTTCGTTTTCCGCATTTTCGGCGAATCGGAAATTGTCCAGCATCTGTTCGCCTCCTCAATCAATCTCGCGATCGGCGGCATGATCGCGGCGTTTACCTTCCGTCGGTTTGGGCTGGTGGCGGCATCGGTGGCGGCGATCGTGTACTTCAACGCACCCATTCTTGCCCGGTTCGGCCATATGGGATCGCAGCTTCACCTGGCGATCCTCTTCTGCTTCGCAAGCTTGTGGCTGTTTGCGATTGCCATCGGCCAGGACGAGGATCGTGCAGACAGGGCGCGCCTCATTGGCGCTGCAGGCTGTGTCGTGTTCGTACTGGCCGTCCTGTCTTCATGGGAACCGATACTGTCCGTGCCCGGACTATTCGCGGTCGCTATTTTGACGCGCGATTTGCGGGCTGTGTGGCTGTCATTTGCTTATGGCGTATGTGGGCTTCTTGCGATATGCGCCGTTTTCGGTCTGTACTGGGCCCGATACGACTATTTCGGCGACGCGATCATCCAGCGGATCATGCTCAGGGCCGGTTTCGACGTTCCCTACGATCCGGCGGCATCGGCGATTTTCAGTTCGCCGCATTTCATCCAGGAAGCCCACGAACCAATCGGAACACCGGGGCCGTACTACTGGATACGAATTTTCCTGAGCGACGTGATTGCGCAGGGGCTCATCGGCTTTGTGGGCGTCTTTATCATGTTCAGGCTGCCGATCTGGCGAAGGCGCGATCCGTTGGCCCATGTTGCGGCCGGCTCGGTTGCAATCTATGTTTTGTGGGCCATCGTCATGCGCCATCACATGGCGATTCACGACTATCAAATGTTGTTGCTCACCCCAATAGCATCGATCTGCGGAGGGGCTTTGGCGGCGCGTTATCTCGGCAGCGGCGAAAAAACTGCACCGGGCCGGCTGCTGCTGGCAGGCGTGGCGGTGATCCTTGTTTCAGTGGCGGCGCGATATCCATACACGGTCCGGCTCGTTTCTGGTCATCAGCCCGAGCAAAGCCGCGAGATCCTGTTTGCGCGGCAAATCTCTGACGTGACCGAGCCAGGCTCGATTATCGCGCATGCCGACCGCAGCATGGTGCCGGTCTATTACAGCGGCCGCCATATCATCCGCTCGGTCTGGGATGAGAAAACGCTGGCCGAAAACCGGTCCCAGATCGAGGCACTTTGCTCAGAATGCCCGGTCTATATGGCCGTTCCGGACGCTTATCGCAGCCGGTTTACCGGATTCACCGCGTCAATCATTCCGATCAAGGATGGCGAATTGGGTGCGATCTACAGGTTGCGCTAGCGGTCGAACTGGCCCGCAGTCAGTCTGATTTCAGCAACGTTCCGTCCGAGAACGCGGCTTCGAGGCGGTCGACGGCATATGCCAGCTTTTCGTCAATGACATGCAGATACTCGGTCCAGTCGCCGACATGGCGCAATTCCGCGGCGCCGTCGGAGATGCCGCGCAGGCCGATCAGCGGAACGCGGAATGCCGCTGCGGCGCGCAAATGGGCGAAGGTTTCCATGTCGACCATGTCCGCGTCGATTTTGTCATAGGCCACGCCCGACACGATGTTTGCTCCGGTCGAAAGCCGTGCTTCGGGGAGTCCGGGCACGCGGTACGGCAGAGGCACGGTTGCGGGCAGGTCCAGGAAAGGCGTTTTTCCCTTTTCGAATCCGAGGGCGGAAGCGTCCATGTCGCGGTAGGAAACGGAGATCGCCTGATACACCTCGGTCTGTTCGAGCGAGCGGCTGCCAGCCGATCCGAGCGAAACGACCAGAGCAGGCAGCGCGCCGGTCATCTCCCGCCTGGAGAGTTCGCCCGCCAGAACGCTTGCCGCCTCGACCGGTCCGACACCGGTGATCAGTGGGGAAAAGCGCCGCCTTAAATGCGGACCGTACTCCTGATCGGCCGCCATGACATAGAGGATTGCGTGTTTTCCGTTGCCCATTCCTGTCGTCCCCGTGACGCTCGCGAAGCTCGGCCATTGGTCAGCCGGAAAGTCCCTCGCGGCCACGCACCGTCATGATCGTTGCGGTCATCGATGCGATCAACCGCGTATCGCCATCGTCGAAGGCATAGGCCTTGCCGTCAGCCACCATGATCGTGCGTCCAGGCTTGATCACTTCGCCCCGGAAGAGGAAACGTTCGCCCTTTCCTGGCGCCATCAGGTTGATCTTGAATTCGACCGTCAGAACCGCCGCATCCGCAGGCATCAACGAATAGGCCGCATAGCCGCAGGCGGAATCAAGCCCCATGGACAGAACGCCGGCATGGAGAAAACCGTGCTGCTGGGTCAACGACGGCGAATACGGCATCTCGATCTCGATCAGCCCCGGACCGACGCGCGCCAGCTTTGCGCCAATGGTCTCCATGGCGGCCTGGCGGGAAAAACTGGCCCGTACCCTTTTCTCGTAGTCCGGATCTGACGGGTGCTCCAAGATCATGACCCGTACCTCCTGCAACCGGCCGTGCGGCAATGCACCATTGTTGTTGCAGTGCAGCATGATTTCCCGGTCAGTTCAAGAGCGCAAGTGCCGCAGTGATACGGGCAGAAAAACCAGAACAGCCGGTACCGACTAACTCCGCCTCATCACCGCGACGAAAAAGCCATCGGTTCGCGTCCTGGAAGGGGTCAGAAGCAGGCCCGTCGAAGTCTGGCGAACCTGGTCAGGCAGATTGCCGAGCGCCGCTGGCCAGGCGGAAGCAGCCGGGAGCAAGTCATATTCGGCATTGTGGGCCAAAAAGTCCGCCACCTGTTGATCGTTCTCCGATGGAAACACCGAACAGGTCACGTACACCAGCCGACCGCCGGGCTGCAGGTAGCGGGCGGCGTCTTTCAGTATCCCGGACTGTTCCGATATGCGCTGCTCGAGCTGTCGGGAAGTCAGTCGCCATTTTGCATCAGGCCGCCTGCGCCAGGTTCCGGAACCGGTGCAGGGCGCATCGACCAGAACGAGATCCATGCGGCCTTCCAGCCGCGAAAGCGCATCCGCCTCAGTGACGATCTGGACGTTGCGGCATCCGGCGCGTTTGATCCGGTCGAAAATCGGGGCCAGACGCTGCTTGTGGGCATCGTGGGCGAAAATCTGGCCCTTGTTGGCATAGGCGGCCGCGAGCGCGAGGGTCTTGCCGCCAGCGCCTGCGCAATAGTCGAGCACCTGTCCTGGGGCATCGCCGGCAGCGACAAGGCTGACGATCTGCGAGCCTTCGTCCTGCACTTCGAACCAGCCCTTCTGGAAGGCCGGCTCGGCCTGAACATTGGGATGGCGTCCATGGCCCTGGATCGGCGGGATGCGAATACCGTGGGGGGCGAGCGCAGTCGCGACCGCGCCTGAGCCCAAAAGCCTGTCCAGCACCTTGTCGCGATCCGCCTTCAGCGTGTTGACTCTCAAATCGAGTGGCGGACGTTCGGCCAGGCTTGCCGCTTCCTCACACCATTCCTCGCCGAACGCTGCTTCAAGCTCTCCGATACACCAATCGGGTACATTGGCAGCTACCGCCGGCGCCAGTTTCGCCTTCTCGAATGCGGCGATTGCCTCTCGTTCCCGATCGCTCAGCAATTCGGGCGCAAAACGATCGCCCTCGCAAGCAGCGTCGAGCGACGCAACGGATTCGATGCCACTGGCGACGAGGGAACCGAGCGCGATGGCGCGCGGGGAATCGGCGCCCATCATCGCTGCGGCGGACCTTCTGAGCCTCAGCGCGTCGTAGACCAGATTGCCGATCGCAGCGCGGTCGGCGGAGCCGGCAAACCG
>JBFIBB010000268.1:0-4333 GCA_041582695.1 Rhizobiaceae bacterium | reverse complement strand
AGCGGATGTGGGCGTGGCGCACACCCATGCGATAAGCCTTGTGGAGCGCGCGATCCGGGCTGCAGCGCCGCTCGAAGCCGTCGTGCCGCCAATGCCGATCGCGGTGCCAATCCCGATCGCGCGGCCAATGACGGTCACGGCGCCAATTGGTATGACCGCTCTCCCCGAAATGTAGTTCGATGCCAAATCCACCTTGATGGCGGTGACCGGCTTCCGCCGTAGCAGGTATTGCCGCAAGCGCGCCAAGGCTCAACATCGTCGCGACTGCGATACACTTTGCGTTCTTGAACATGTCTTTTCTCCAGGGTTGGGCTTATGGGCTTCGTCGCCGAAGCGATGAGCGCATATTGCCAACGCCGCCATGAACCGGGCGCGAACCCGCCATTCATGTCCGGTTCATGGAAGAATGCCGCCTGACAATCGCAGAGCGCCCTCCCGGCATCCGAAATTTTCCGCTGTTTCAGTTGGTTCGCTGCGAAAGGCCGATCGATCGGCTGACGCGGGCATGGTTCGCCGCGTTGCAGCGTAAGGAGAAAATCGTCAACAGTACAACGTGGCTATTTTCGCCGAATGCACTCGTCGAAGTAATCGTAGAGCGCCATGGCGAGCACCGCCAGGGTAATGACCCAGAACGGAAATCCGCCCCAGAAGCCGGCGAATCCTGTCGAAATGCTGTGCGCCAAACCGAGCACGAACACGGACAATAGCGCTGTCCCGATCAGCCCGACAATGATGCGGCTCGTTTTCGTCAGCATGACTTTCGCCTCCCTACTCCGAACTTATGCCGGATTGCAGATGTTTCAACATCCAGTTTGCGGTTCTGAGCAGCCGGTCATCCTGTTCTGCTGCACCGACAAGTTGCACACCCACAGGCATTCCGTTGTGCCCGATCAGAATCGGCATGGTAATCGATGGCAGGCCGGCAAGCGTCCATATCGTGCAGAAAATCGGATCGCCAGTCCCGCCATCCGTGATGGCCGGCGCTTCGCCGGCCGCACCGAGCGTAAGCACGGCATCGTAATCCTTGAAGAACGCGCGAAAGAACTCGGTTGCCCTTTCCATCAAGACGAGCGCATCCTCATATTGGCTCTTTGTGATTTTCCGACCCCGTTCGATCACGGGCCTGATCGAGGTACTCAGTTCATCCCAATGCACCTGAAACACCTCGTCGAGGTGTTGGCAGATTTCGTATTCGTGGATCGTGTGTTGCGCCTCGATGGAGGTCAAAAAAGCACCCGGCGCCGGCACTCTCTCGGCCTGGGCGCCAAGCGTGGCGACAATCTCGTCCAGGCCGGCGCGGGCATCGGGCGCCATCAGGTTGTCGTAGGGCAGCTCGAACACGGCGAAATCGGGATTGACAGGCGCATCGCTGCGAGCACCTTCCAACATCGCGGGCCGCGGCCTGGCAAAACTCATCCCATCGCTCGGGTCATAGCCCTTGATCGTATCGGTCAGCAGCGCGCAATCTTCAAGCGTCCGCGCGAAGACGCCGACCTGATCGAGGCTGCGCGATGTCTGGAGCACACCGCGCCTAGAAATAACGCCGCGCGTCGGCTTGAAGCCGAAAGATCCACAAAATGACGCAGGCCGAATAACCGAGCCGTTGGTTTGCGTACCGATCGCCAGCGGAGTCTGAAGCGCCGCAACTGCGGCCGCCGAACCGCTTGACGAACCGCCAGGTGTGCGTGCCGGGTCATGCGGATTGACGGTTTCAGCCGGGTGCATGAATGCCAGCTCCGTCGTGACGGTTTTGCCAAGAATGACGGCGCCGGCGTCGAGCAGACGCTCCACGATCGCCGCGTCGGCATCTGGGCGGCGGCCGGAAAAAATCGGCGTGCCGCGTTCGGTCGGCATTTCCTTCGTGTCGATGATGTCCTTCAGACCGACAGGAATGCCATGCAGGGCGCCGAGCGCCCCGCCACGACGGCGGATCGCATCCATTTCCTCGGCTCGCGCCATTGCGCCTTCAGCATCCACATGCGCCCATGCTTTCAGGGTTCCGTCCGTTTCCCTGATCCGGTCCAGGCTGGACTTGACCAGTTCTGCGGACGTCAGCAATCCCTCGCCGATCTTGCGGCGCGCTTCGGTCGCGGACAGCATGTTGACGGGTTCAACGTTCAAACTACTGCCTTACGGTACATAGACGCCGAACAGGTAATCGGGGAACCACAACGCGATTCCGGGAAACTGGTACATCAGGAACATGCACAGGATGACGATGCCGAGATACGGCATGATACCCTTGAAGATTTGAATCAGTTCGATCTGGCTCCGCAGAACGCCCTTCAGATAGTAGGCGGACATCGCCATCGGCGGCGTCAGGAACGAAGTCTGCAGGTTGAGCGCGACCAGCATGGCAAAGAAGTACGGATTGACGCCATAGTGATCGAGCAGCGGCAGGAAGATCGGCACGAAGATGATCAGGATTTCCGACCATTCGAGCGGCCAGCCGAGCAGGAAGATGATTATCTGCACCAGAACCAGGAATTGCCAGGGGGCGAGATCCAGGGCCTGGAACCAGTTGGCGATGATGTCGTGGCCTCCGAGATAGGAGAACACCGAGGCAAACGTCCAAGATCCGACAAAAAGCCAGCACACCATTGCCGTGGCCTTGGCCGTCAGGAAAACGCTCTCCTTCACTTTTTGCCAGACAGTGGCGTGGGAATATCTCAGGCAGGCAATCCAGAGCCCTGCAGCCCCGCCCAGAAAGGGTATGACAACCATTTGCCAGAGCGTTGGCGCGCGGGCAGTGGTGATGAAGATGACAAACGCAAGCGCTGCGGCTCCGATGACGGTAAAGTCCTTGCCGCGCAGATTTGCCTGCGCCACATCGGCGATAGGACTGAGATAGAGCGAGGCCAGGAACAGGCCGCCAAGACCACCCATCGCCGCCGCTTCGGCGGGCGTTGCAAGCCCGCCCAGGATCGATCCAAGCACCAGCATGATAAGGAGGGTCAGCGGCACGAAGGAGACAAGCAGGTCAAGGTAGATTTTTCCGACCGGCGGCACATCCTCCATTCGCGGCTTGGGCGCCAGTTGCGGATTTATCCTGACCCGAAGCATCACATAGACGATGTAAAGCCCGGCAAGCATCAAACCTGGAAATACCGCGGCCGCATAGAGCCGCAATGGCGAAAGCTCGGCGATCGCCGCATAGACGATCAGCATGATCGAAGGCGGTATCAGGATTCCGAGCGTGCCGCCCGCGCATATGACGCCCGAAGCGAAGGATTTGCTGTAGTTCGCGTTTGCCATGGCCGGAAATGCCAGCAGACCCATCAGGGTCACGACCGCGCCGACAATGCCCGAAGCGGTCGAGAAAACCGCGCAGGTCAGCAAGGCGGCAATCGCGAGCGAACCTGGAAGGTTTCGCGCCGCCATGTAGAGCGAAAAAAACAGCCGGTCGACTATGTTTGCCCGCTCGACCACGTAGCCCATGAACAGAAACAGGGGAATGGCGACAAGCGTGTCGTTTTCCATCACCGAATAGGTGTTCTGGTTGAGCAGGTAGAATATCTGGTTGTTGAACAGGTCCCCGAAAGTCGCAGCGCCGTGATAGTAGGCGTAGTAGCCGAAGGCGACCCCCATCGCCAGCAGTGTGAACGCGATCGGAAAACCGAGCAGCACCAGCACGATAAACAGGCACAGCATAAAAATGGCGACTTCGGGGTTTGTCATCGTCGTCTTTCAGATGCTTGATTTGCTCTCGGGGAAATTCACGGTTTTTTCTGCTCGGACATGTGCATCAGCATATCCTCGGTTTCCTGGACATCATCGAGCCGCTCGAGCCATTTCCCTGTCTTCATCGCTCGCCAGCAGCGTGCCAGTTCGGCAACGCCCTGGAGCAAGAGCAGGAACCCGGCAAGCGGGATCAGTGTCTTGAAAAAGTAGATCTGGATTCGGGCCGGGCTGTTCCAGCTCACTTCCTTGTAGCGCCAACTGTCTGCGGCGATCTCCCAGCCATACCAGAAAAGCGCCAGTATGCCGGGGTAGAAGAAGAGCAGGTAGAGTACGAAATCGATGCGCGCCTGCCAGCGTACCGGAAACAACCGGTAGACCACGTCGCCGCGGACATGAGCATCCTGCGCCAGCGCATACGGCCCCGCCATCAGGAACAGCGCTCCATACATCTGCACCATCATGTCGAAGGCCCAGACCGTAGGTGCGTTGAGCACATAGCGAACGAACACCTCGTAGGAGACCGAGAACGTCAGGATCATGATGCACCAGCCAAAGGCGCGCCCGATCCAGGTACTCAGCCCCTCAATTGTATGGATAAACGCTGTCATCTCCCCTCCGCCTCGCAAGGAGCATCGCGCCGGAACCAAACGGT
>JBFIBB010000267.1:0-4336 GCA_041582695.1 Rhizobiaceae bacterium | reverse complement strand
GGCAGCGGAAGCAGTTCTCGGCCGCAATACGGTGTTTTCGCCGCTGTCGATCGCTCGCGCCGCCGGAAAGCCGGATGAACCGCTCGATGACGAAACGATCAACAGTCTGCCCACGGAAGTCATCGAGCGTTTTGGCAAACCGGGCGACGGATTTGTGACGCTGAGCACGCTCGTCGGCGATCCGGCACGTTCGGCAGCCAGCATTCGAGAATACGACGCTCTCGAAGAGTCCGTGCGCAAAGCGGGCGCAACTGTCGTGACAGGCACGCCAGCGCTGGCCCGCCACGATGCAAAGCGGATGATCCAGAAGCTCAACACCTCCATCCTGGCGGCAGCGTTTGGAACGGTATTTCTTGTCGCGCTAGCCTTTCGGACGCCTTCGCTGACGCCTGCGATAGCGCTCGCCAATCTGACGCCCGTGCTCTTGACCGGGGCAATCCTGCATCTGTTCGACGCGGGCGAAATCAAGATCGCCACCGGTCTTGCCATGACCGTCGCCTTCGGCGTCGCGGTCGACGACACGATCCATTTCATCAATCGCACGCTGCTGGAGCGCGATGCCGGATTTGACGCTTCGCAGGCGATTCGGAACGCCACCACCGGCGTCGGTTTCGTTCTCTGCGCAACGACAGTTGTTCTGGGCGCCGGAATTTCGCTTACTTTCGCGTCCAGCTTCGTCACCGTACGTTTGTTCGGGCAGTTGATGATCATGATATTGTTCTTTGCGCTGGTGGCCGATCTGCTGGTTCTGCCGGCGGTGATGCTCACCTACCGGAACTGGATCAAGGGGGCGAAAACGAAATGATCCGGTTGATCCGCCCCACATTGTCCGGACTGGCGCTCGCCGGTATCTTATGTCTTCCGCAATTGTCCATCGCTCCCCTGTCGGCAGCCGAAAACACGTTCGGCGCCTATGCCGGATCATTCAGCGGCCGGGGAACCTTGAAACGCCAGCCCGACGCACCCGCCGAAACCGTGCGCTGCCGCATCACGTCAAAACTGTCGCCGGACGGAAACTCGCTCGTTCAGGCCGGCACCTGCGTCGTGCCCGGCAGCAAGGTCGCAATCGACAGCAGGCTGACGTACGATCCGGGTACGCGTCGCATTCGCGGTACTTGGACAGATGTGGCGAACGGAACGGCCGCCGGCGTATCGGGCACGGCTTCGGGAAGCCGCGTCGAATTGACAATCACCGGCAAGGACCGCAAGACGGGCGAAAACCGCACGCTCTGGATGACGCTGGAGCCGCGCAATAATGGCTACATGCTGACCACGAGATCGCCGGACCCCGCCGGCGGCGCCAGGTTCGTCTCCGGCGAAATCCGCTTCACGAAGTGACCGGTTGTCCAAGCGCGCGCAGGAATCGCTGAACGGTCGCTGCCATGCCGAATTCCAGCGCGTCGGCCGTCAGGCCGTGTCCGATCGAGACTTCGGCCAGATGCGGTACGCGCCCGACAAGCGCCGGCAGGTTGGCGACCGTCAGATCATGACCGGCATTGACCTGAAGCCCTGCTGCCAGGGCTGCGTCGGCCGTTTCACCCAGAAGTTCGATCTGCCGGGCTGCGGCATTCGGATCGTCGTAGCAGCCGCCATAGGGGCCGGTGTAAAGCTCCACGCGGTCGCAGCCCGTCGCCCTGGCCGCCGCAATTCCGGCCTCTCCCGCATCGGGATCGCAGAACAGCGACACGCGCATGCCGCCCGATTTCAACCTCTGCACCACCGCGCGCAGGAAATTGCCCTGGCCGGAAAAGTCCCAGCCGTGATCGGATGTCGCCTGCGCGGGGTCGTCGGGAACCAGCGTCACCTGTTCGGGCTCGGTACGCTCGACCAGGTCCAGGAAATCCTCGGTCGGATAGCCTTCGATGTTGAACTCGGCTTGCGGAAACTCGTCGTCGATCAATGCGCGAATGTCCGGAAGGTCCGAAAACCGGATATGGCGCTGATCCGGCCGCGGATGCACCGTCAGCCCGTTTGCGCCGGCCGCAAGCGCGATGCGTCCAAGGCCCGACACACTCGGCCACGGCAGGTCGCGCCTGTTGCGAAGCATCGCTATCGCGTTGAGATTGACCGACAATTTGGCAGGCATGGTTTTGCTTCCCGTAAATCAGTAAACGGCGTATCAGGCAAATGCATGAACAGGCAAGCGCATTTGGCTGGTCCAGTTCGCCTTGATCCGGGTAAGTTTCAGCAGGTGGGGTTTACCCGAGCCCGGCCATGCCGCCGCCTTGCACTTTGATCCCGAACGCCCCATTTATTTTTCAGGACGCGTTCTGGCGTTTTTTGCAAATCGGTAGACAGCATTAGAAGTGTCAGGAACCGCCACATGGCATGGTCATTCCCCCTTGTTCGCATCTTCGGTTCGGAAGTCCGGATCCACGTGACTTTCTTTCTATTGCTGCTGTGGATCGGCGTCGCCCACTACAACCAGGGTGGCGGCGAGGCGGCAGTTACAGGCATACTGTTCATTCTGGCCCTCTTCGCCTGCGTTGTGGCGCATGAATTCGGCCATGCGCTCGCAGCTCGTCGCTACGGCATCCACACACCCGACATCACATTGCTGCCGATCGGCGGCTTGGCGCGGTTGGAGCGCATGCCCGAAAAACCCTCCGAGGAAATCGTCGTCGCTCTCGCCGGCCCGGCGGTGAATGTCGTGATTGCGGCCGCATTGATTTTGCTCTTTGGCGCCGATCCGCGAATGGCGGCGCTGGAGGGCATAGGCGATCCTGCGCAGGACTTCTTGTCGCGCCTTGCCATGGTGAATATTTTCCTCGTCGTCTTCAACATGATCCCGGCGTTTCCGATGGATGGCGGCCGGGTCTTTCGCGCACTGCTGGCGATGCAGTTTCCGCGTACTCGCGCGACCCGCATTGCGGCGACCGTTGGCCAGGGATTTGCGTTTCTGCTTGGATTTATCGGCCTGCTCGGCAATCCCATCCTGATCTTCATCGCAATCTTCGTGTACATCGCCGCCACATCCGAAGCCCAGGCGACCGAACTGCAGCAGGTCTCGCGCAACATCAGCGCTGGAGACGCGATGATCACGAGTTTTGAGACCCTTTCCTCCGATGCAACGATCGCCGATGCTGCCGACGCGTTGCTGCGTACGACGCAGGCCGAATTCCCGCTCATGGAAGAGGATGGGCGCCTGGCCGGATTCGTGACAAGAAACTCGATGATCGAGGTCCTGTCCTCGAGCGGCGCCAGCGCACCCGCCCGCGCCGCCATGAGCGCCGAAATTCCGGTGGTATTGCGGGGCGACCGGCTGGAGGCGGCGCTCCTTGCCATGCAGAAATCGAACGCCCCTGCGGTCGCCGTAAACGACCGGGCCGGGCACTTCATCGGCTACATCACCGCGGAGAATATCGGCGAACTTGTGATGCTGGAAACCGGCGCCGGCAGGATCTGACGGCCTGCCGTGCGGCATCGTGCAGCGGCCCGTCAAGCGACGTCACGGACCCTTTCCGCCATCCATTTTTCGAGTTTCTCGGCCAGTTTGTCGGGCGAGATCGGTTTCGACAGGTAGTCATCCATTCCAGCCTCCAGGCACTTCTCCATGTCGCCCTTGATGGCATGCGCCGTGACACCTATCACCGGTGTGCGATCGCCGGTATCTTCTTCGATTTCGCGAATCGCGCGGGTGGCGTCGAGCCCGTTCATCTGCGGCATCGACACGTCCATCAGGACGACCGACGGCCGCAAGCGCCTGTAGAGCGAAACACCCTCGCGGCCATTGTTGGCAATGCGGAAGGTATGTCCGGCCTGCTGCAATATCTGGGTGAATACGATCTGGTTGACCTCGTTGTCCTCGCAGACGAGCACGTCGATTCCGTCAGCGCCGACAATCGTAGCCGATTGGGCAGCAGGTTCGGCTCCGGTCCGAACGCCGGCACTTGCTGGCGCCCCGGAGCCGGCAGGTTCTCCCGTGTTCCGGCCGGTCTGCGCCGTCTGTTCCGCCGCCTGGACGTTCCCGGCCACCTTTCCGTTCGCCTTGCGGACCCTGTCCTCGCTCAGCACCTGGACCAGCATCTCCAGCAACAGCGATGAACGGGTCGGTTTTGTCAGGTGGCCTTCGATCCCGAGCGACGAGAAGGCCCTGCCGTCCTCTGTCTGATCGACGGAGGTCAGCATGATGACCGGAATGCCCGCCAGTGCGGCATCCGCCTTCATGACCTTGACGACATCGCCGCCGCTCATCTCGGGCATCTGGTAGTCCAGCACGACCAGATCGACGGCGATACCCCGGCCGGCTGCAGCACGCATGACTGCAAGCCCCTCGCGGCCCGACATCGCCGCAGCGCAGTCAAGCCGCCAGGATGCCATCTGCTCGCTCAGAATC
>JBFIBB010000266.1:0-4358 GCA_041582695.1 Rhizobiaceae bacterium | reverse complement strand
TCGAGCACCGTGATGCGCCCGTAGTCGAGCCGGATCAGCCCGCGTTCGGCGAGCGACTTCAAGGCCCGGTTGGCGACCGGCCGGGTGAGGCCGGCAAGCAGGCCCGCTTCCTCCTGGGTTAGTTCGAGCGTGTCGCCGACGCCGGGATAGAGCACCGGATCGAATTGCGACGAAACCATGCGCGCCATTCGCGCCGCAGGTCCGAGCATCCGGTCATGCACGACGAGGCCGATGAACTGCCCAAGTCGCTGATTGAGCAGGCGGACGAGATACTGATTGAAAGCGAGGCTGTTGTCGAAGAGCCACAAAAAGGTCTGGCGCTCCATCAGCGCGATTTTCGTGTCGCGAAGCGCAAAAATCTCGTAGCGGCGGTTTTCGCCCTTCAGAACCGAACCTTCGCCGAACCAGGCTCCCGCATGCACCCCGGTAAGCGATGCCTCGCGCCCGTCCTCCGACAGGATCCTGAGCTTGAGCAGCCCTTCTATGACGCCCATCCACGCATCTGACGGAATGCCTAGCGATCCGACCGTGGCGCCGGGCGGGTACTGCTTGATGGCGATGCCGGCGCGGGCGCGATCGATCTGCGCCGCGGTCAGGCGCTCGGCCCACGGCGCAATCTGCAAGAGTTGACTTGTTTCGATCATGACGAAGCCGGCACCCGAGTTGTCGGTTGATGGCCGATCGGCGCCGAGCCGTCAACCTTGGACCCTGCGCGCACGGCGTTTTCCTCCCGCGCGTGCGACGCAGGTAGAAAATGGTTCCGGCATGATCCGCTTCGCTTCGATGCCGGGAGAAGTGCGCAAAGCGGGAATGACGGGCGGCCGAAATCGGATCGCTCATCGTGGCTGTGCGGTGCTGCGACCGCCCGCCGGCATCGCCGTTCCAGGAGATGCCGCCGCCCCTGCCGGGCCGGTTCTAGACCCGGCATCCCTTCGAGGCGACGGCGGCAATTGTCTCATGAGTTTTCCGGGCGGGGAGACAACCGGTCGGGATTGGCCGGTAGAGGGCAGGGAAAACAGGGGCTTGGCGTGCACGGTGCGCCGGGTTTGTCCATGCGAACGAGCGGGATAGCCGCAATAAGGACGAAGCGGAGATTGCAACTTACGGGAACATGTCTTGCGGCGACCCAGGACAGGAAACAGGGCGTTGGCAATCTGCAAAAATCAGCGCGGGTCGTCGGCCATGGCGACATCATTGCGGGACGTGATCTCGCGAAGAAGTTTGCGCCGGATGGCTTCCGCATAGTCCTCGAAGCCGTGTGTTGCGATTACAAAAGCACCGGGTCCGTGAATGACCTCGGTTTCGAAATATTTCCGCAGTTGAAGGCGCGTGATGCCGCCGACGACAAGGCCGTTCACCGTGATGCCGGAAAAACCGCCGTTTGCGTACACCTCCTTCGGCTTTCGTCCGGCGTTGTTGTAGCCGTCTCCCGAGATGTCGATCACCTGCCGCTTGCATTGCGGGACGCGGGCCAGCAGGAGCCGCGAGAATGATGCTGCCTCGCCGATTGCCGTCTTCTGACCCTGCGCTCCGCGCTGGTGGCTCGCAAAGCGGCTTGCGAGAAACTCGGCGCCCGCAACATCGCGAATGAAGTACCAGTCTGTTATCAGTGACTGGTGTTGCGGGCCGCTCCATTCCAGGGCGGCAACTGCCACGGGCTCGCGAGTTGAAAGAAGAGCTGCCTGAACCTCACCATCCCGGAATGCGGCAGCCAATCCCTGGAACTGCAGTTTGAAGTCGGTCGAATCCACGCTTTTGGAAACATCGACCGCAATCACCAATGCAAGCCTGCAGGCTGAAGCCGTGCGCGGGGAGAGAACCACGAACAGCGCGAGTACGATCATCAAGACAAGGCGCGGCGTCATATCGAAAAAAATCCGAGATATTGCATGCGCAGCCGATTGACCTTTGCATGTAAAGCCATTGCAGTTCAAGCCATCCGGCATGTGCCGGTCTCAGCGGCCTGGCGATTGTCCCGCTGCCAGACAATCCATGAACCGCACTGCGCGGCCTGCAAAGGCGGCTGCGACCAGACGGGCGGGTTGCCCGGCGATTTCGCGGACGAGCTTGCGCCGGATGGCAATTTCAAATCGGGATATGTCGTCGATCGGGAATACGAACGCATCGGGACCGCCGATAACGCAGTTCTCGAAGTAGAAATCCAGATAGCGGCGATCAAAGGATTCGAATGTGTCGGCCGCGTCGCGCGGCAGTGAAATCGCCAAGCCGTTGATCGTGATGCCCGCGGCAACGATTTGATCTCTTACGACCGTGACCGGCGGACCGATGTTGTTGGCCCCGTCTCCGGATATGTCGATTACGCGGCGCTCGCTGCGCACCGGGCTTTGTTCCAAAAGCTGCAGCGCCGCAAGCAAGCCGCCGGAGATGGATGTTCCCACTCCCGCGACGATCGGCTTGGCGGAGATTTCTTGCGCAAATCGATCGGCATCATCGCTGCTCCCGATGACTGTCCATGGCACAACAACGCGCTGATGGCCGGAACCAGCCCATTCCAGGTAGGACACGGCTATTTTTCCTGTTCTTCCGGATGCGATTGCCCTCCCAACAGCGGGGTGCCGGATGGCGTTCACATATCCGTCGCGTTGAACTTTCCGTTCGAACGCGCTCATGGAGGAAGATGCGTCGACAGCGAGCACCAATTCCAGATCGACAGCAAAGCCGTCCGCTCGGGCCGCTAGCGGTGAAAGGATTACAGTCGCGGCGAACAACGCCAGGGTGATGCGGGCGGCCCGGTTCGACCGGCGCCTGCAATCATGGCGGAATCGTCTCGCAACTCGCGACCAGTCCATGACGCATTCCCCGGCTGCGGCCACATTGGCGGGCAGTCTGCGAGCCGATCATGGTTTTATGGATGGTCCGGAACATCACCCGATCGGGTGATGCAACGGTTTCAGTGCGTCGTGCGGTTGCGGATTTGTGACAGCAGGGCCGCGAGTTGCGACTGGCTGTGCATTCCGGTCTTGTCAAATATCGCCCGGAGTTGCGTACGCGCGGTTTCCCGGCTTATTCCCAGCCGCCGGCTTGCTTCTCCGAGCCCGTCTCCCGCGGAGAGATCGGATGCGAGCCTGGCTTCGGCGGGCGTGAGCCCGAATGCCGTGCGCAACGGCGTTTCGGCCGCGACCGGCCTCTCAGCTATGTTGGTAAGATACAGCAGGGATTTACCAGCTGCGAAGATGTCGTGGCCGAACGACGTCAAGGGCATCGTCTCGGCCAGAATCCACGGAGCTCCGTCATTCAAAATCACGACGGGTTCCGCCGGATTCAACCATCCGGAAGTTGCTGTCGATATCATTTTCTGCAGGCGATTGTCGCTGGCCGGATCGGAAGCGCGGATTCTGCCGTGGCGGATAAGCAGACCGGAGCCGAGCAGCGTATCCGCTTGCGAGTTGTATTGCTCCACACAGCCGCGGCAGTCCAGCAGCAACGCCGCGCATCCGATGCGGTCGAGCGCATTCAAGCTCACCTCGCCGCGGATGGCCGTCAGTTGCTCGCTGCAACTGACAATGCGGGTCAAATGGGATGCGGCGCTGAGGAGCCGGCCGGCATCCCGCAGATCAAATCGTCCAGCTTTCTCCGCCCGAAACGATGACAGACACCAGATTCGCGACTTGACCCTGAAACCAACTGCCGCCCACCAGAAGCGATCACCGGGCCTGGCGATTTCCTGATAGTACGGAAGCTGACGACGCTCCTCGCGGGTGGTGATTTCATCCTCGACGATTACGTATGGCGGACGTTTGGCAAGGCGGCGCGCTCTTGGCGCATGCGGGTCCGGAGCGCCGTCGACCCTTTCAAGCCACAGAGCCCTGAACGCCAGGTGCTCTTTTGAGTCGGGCGTTTTTGCGGGCTGGTTGCGCTGGTCGGATCGAAAAGGGTGAGAATCGTCGGTTGTGCGTATGACACAACTCGTTGCCCCGAGCGAATTGGCAAGCATTTGCAGCGCGTCCGCCCATCGATCAGAATCGAGAACGGCGTCATAACAGGCTGCTATGGCGGGTTTCAAATCCTGAGCCATGACCAAAGCCCTGACAATCACTCAATTCTAACATGAACCGGCGATGGCAGAAACCGGGAAGTTGTCTTGCCGAACGCGCTTGGCAGCCTCTCGCCCGGCAGACCGGTGCCAGATCGCAACTGTGTGTCCGGAAGCCGCCGGCACGATCAAGCGCGACTGATTGCAAGATCCTGTCGCGGCAGCTATCCGGTTTTGCCGAAATCCGTCAGTTCGGGTTGGGCACAGTGGCCGGCGGCTCCTCCAGGAACGTATAAGGTCCTTCGGGGCACTTTACGTCCGGGTTGACCGGATGGAACATGCCGAGCGGGTTGTCCTTGAATAT
>JBFIBB010000265.1:0-4431 GCA_041582695.1 Rhizobiaceae bacterium | reverse complement strand
TCGCGACTTGTCGATCCTGAAAGTCAACGCCAAACCCGGCGACAGCCTCGCCGTCGATGCGGTAATCATGGAATTTGCCTGAAATTTCCCGGATACCGTGCGAAAATCATGCCGATTCCGACAATTTTAACTTGAAGTTTTAAGCTTTTATTGCCGCCGATTGTTTATGGTTCTCCGAAATGGGAGTGGCGGTCGCTTGTCAACTTCAGCAATCATTACCCTGGTCGTATGCAATCTTGGCCTTATTTATCTGCTCCTGGCGGCACCCTTGGGCGTGCGCACATTCACGATAACTCGTACGATCCCGGCTTCGCGAACCAAACTATGGAACGCACTTTGGCCGCTAGGCAATGAAGCCGGCTGGTCTGGCGAGATCACCAGGGCGACCGGGGTGGGAGGCAGCGGCGGGCAGGCCTGGCTGGAACTTTCCTACGAAGGCCGCGACGGCCGGCCGATCGAGCGCCATGTGGTATTCGACAATGTCATCGAGGAAACGCGGTTTTCTATGCGGGTAAACGATGACAGTTCGCTCGACCGATCTTTCTGGGCCCATTACCGGGCCGAAGTCGGGCTTTCGGACGACGGTGACAAGGGTACGCGCGTCGCGTTCAGCCGGACAGACCGCTACAACGGCCTGGCATTCATGATATTCCGCTATTTCGCCGCGCGCCGCGAACTGGCCAAGCTCGACAAATGGGTGCGCACGGGCAAATACCGGCGCGGCGGCGTATTCGAGCATCCGGCGACACAGGTGGGCTTCGCTCTTGCGTCGACAGGCCTGATCTGGCCCTTTTTCGGATTGACGAAGCAGGGGTTGATCCTCGCGGCGTCGCTCACCATCGTCGTCGCCCTGCACGAACTCGGCCACATGGCGGCGTTCCGTCTGATGGGCCACAAATCGGCGCGAATGATCTTCATTCCGCTGCTTGGCGGCATCGCGATTGGCGGCAGGCCCTATGACAGCCGCTTCGAAGTCGCGTTCTCGGCGTTGATGGGAGCGGGATTCTCCGCGTTTTTCGTGCCGCTGGCGATCGCCGGAAGTGGATTTGCCGCCTCACAAGGTATGGTTCAGCTTGCCGCGACCCTCATCATTTTCTCGGTCTTCCTGGGCTTCTTCAACCTGGCCAATCTGGTTCCCGTCTGGAAATTCGACGGCGGGCAGGTGTTGCGCCAGATTTGTCCGAACTCGGCCACGCTTGCGCTATCGTCGTTCCTGCTGCTGGCCGGCTTCCTGGCATTGGGGCACGCAATCGGGCTACGACACGAACTGCTGTTCACCGCGGGCACGATTGCCGCAATCCTGAGCCTGATCACCACGGGCAGTTCGATCAAGCCGCGCTACGAGCTGAGGCCGATCATGACCGCCGAGCGCTATGCCATGGCTGGCGGGTTGCTCGCGGTGTTTGCGATCCATGCCGGCGCCGTGTTCTGGTCTGTCAATGCTCTTTCGATTGCCGCCGGCGGCGGTTGAACGGCATTTTCCTTATTCGCCGAGCGCAACGCCTTCTCGCCGGGGGTCGGCGCCGGCCGACAGGCCATATCCGTTGAACTTGACCGCATGCAGGCCGGAGTTCATATCCCGCGCCTCGACCTTGTACCCCAGCGCTTCAAGATCTGGGATCATTGCCTCCGCCGCGGTACCCTTTTCGACGTCATAGGTGCCGAACCGGTTGGTCAAATGGGGCAGGGAGACGGCTTCCTGCGGGTTCATGTTCCAGTCGACAAGCGCAACGATGGTCGTTGCGACATAGGGAATGATGTTGGAGCCGCCAGGCGAGCCGAGCGCGAATGCCGGCTTGCCGTCCTTCAGGATGATCGTTGGCGACATCGACGAACGCGGACGTTTGCCGGGCTCGACCCTGTTGGCGACCGCGGCACCATCCTTTTCGGCAACGAAGGAGAAATCGGTCAGCTGATTGTTGAGCAGAAATCCCGAAGCCATTACGCGGGCGCCAAATCCGTTTTCGATCGACGAGGTCATTGAAGCGACATTGCCGTCGCGATCGACAATGACGAAATGGCTGGTCGACGGAAGCTCGATCTCCATTCCGCCGGTTCGCATCTCTGCCTTGTCCCAGGGCGGTTCACCGGGTTTGACTTCGTCTTCGCCAAGCGCGTTCTGCCGTATCAGCAGCGCGGAGCGCGACGCCAGATAGTCGCGATCCAGCAGACCGGTCGGCATTCTCACGAAATCGCTGTCAGCCATATAGCGGTCGCGATCCGCGAATGCGAGCCTCGTAGCGTCGCCCAGGATGCGCCAGGAAACTGGATCGTGCGGTCCCAATTCGGACAAGTCGAAAGGTTCAACCATTGCCAGTATCTGGCCTATGGTCAACGCGCCGGACGATGGTGGACCCATCCCGCATACCTGGTAGCCGCGATAGGGCGCACAGACGGGCGGACGTTCCTTGGCCTGGTAGGCCGCGAGATCTTCGGCCGTCAACCCGCCGGCATTGGTCGGATGCAACTGGACGGCATTGACGATCGAATCGGCGATGGCGCCGTCATAGAATGCGCCGGCGCCGTTCTGCGCGATCGATCGCATTGCTTCCGCATAGTCGATGTTCCTGAGCAGATGCCCAGACTGCAACGGCTGGCCGTCCTTGTCGAAAAAATAAGCCTTCGTCGTCGGTTCTTCATATAGCCGCTTGCGGTCTTCCTCGATCAGGCCGGCAAGGCGCGGCGAAACGCTGAACCCCTCTTCGGCCAGCCGGATCGCATCGTCGAAGAGCGATTCCCATTCAAGCTTGCCATGGCGTTTGTGAACCATCTCCATCAGCCGCACCGTGCCCGGCACGCCGACGGACCGGCCGCCCACGACGGCATGGAAAAATTTCAGCGGCTGGCCATCCGGACCGATGAACAGATCGGCGTCCGCGCTCGCCGGTGCCGTCTCGCGTCCGTCTATCGTGGTGACTTCGCCGGTTGCCGCGTCGTACCATACCAGGAAGCCGCCGCCGCCGACGCCCGACGATTGCGGTTCGACAAGCCCCAGCACGGTTTGCACCGCCACCAGCGCATCCGCCGCCGAGCCGCCGCGGCGCAAAACCTCGAATCCGGCCTCGCTCGCCAACGGGTTGGCGGTGACCACCATTTCGCGTGAAGCGTAGGCAGGGTTCTTGGCGGTGAAGGCGAGCGCACCCTCCGGCGCAATTGTATCGGATACTTGCTGCGCCGGAACGGCCGTAACCGACAACAACGCAGCGACGGCGGCGCCAAGTGCCCACCTCAAAAAACGCATCAAGTATCTCCCTGTCCGGCGGTTTCGCCGAAAACCCGTTCAAACTCCGCTTTCAGCGCGACATCGAGATCGGCCATTGTCACCGGCAGCCCGAGGTCGACCAGGCTGGTGACGCCGTAACCCCGAATGCCGCAAGGCACGATACCCCCGAAATGTGTCAAATCCGGTTCGACATTGATGGCGATGCCGTGGAAACTGACCCAGCGGCGGAGCCGGATGCCGATGGCCGCGATCTTGTCCTCCGCAGGAGATCCGTCGGGCAGGCGAGGGCGGTCGGGCCTCGTTACCCAGACGCCGACGCGATCGTCACGCCTTTCGCCGCGCACATTGAACTGTCCCAGCGTGTGTATGATCCATTCCTCGAGCGCCGCAACGAACGCACGAACGTCCTCCCGCCGCCGTTTCAGGTCGAGCATCACATACGCCACTCGCTGGCCCGGGCCGTGATAGGTGTATTCTCCGCCGCGCCCTGCCTCGAAGACGGGAAACCGGTCGGGATCCACAAGATCGCTAGGTTTGGCGCTGGTACCGGCGGTATAGAGCGGCGGATGCTCGACAAGCCAGACCTGTTCCGGCTCGGTACCGGCGCGGATCGCTTCTGCGCGCCTCTCCATGGCCGCGAGCGCCTCTTCGTACCGGGTGAGTCCCGAAGAGACCGTCCACTCTACCGGGCTACTCCCGGGCTTGGCGAAAAAACTGTGCGGCAGTTGATCTTGTGAAAGCATGTCAAGCGGCAGGGGTTGAATTATTCAATCCCTATATGGACCTGCAGAAACGCCGCGTCCACAGCAACGGCGGCGGGTTGTGCGCCTGCCGCCGATTTTCGCCGTTTGGCTTCAATGCGATTTTTGTGATCGGACGACCGCTCACATGGAGAAGTAGATCGGACCGGACGCCCGCGCCACCCTGCCGCCGAGCAAGGCAGAGCAATCCGACTTCATGGTGCTGCTGCCAGTGAGCTTCACCGTGTCGGCGACGATGCGCAAACATGTGCTGGTCGTCGAGTTGTTGCCTGAATATGTCACCTGGCCCTTGAGCGAATAGATGAATCCGTTGAGCTCAGTTGCGCCATTGCCATTGAAGCCCATCGGGCTCGCGTTGTTCCGGGCCGCCATGAACAGGATTCCCGCATAAGCGCCGGAAGTTGGCGAACTGAGTTTGAGCGATGCGCTACCATTCACCGAAACGGC
>JBFIBB010000264.1:0-4433 GCA_041582695.1 Rhizobiaceae bacterium | reverse complement strand
GCCGGCGAAGAAGTTCCCATACCAACATTACTGTTGTTTTCGACAAAGATCGAATTGGAAGCCGCACCCGGCCGGATCCTCTATGGCAGCGTGCTGCCGTTGGTCGCATCGCGGATGAAAAAGTTCGTTTCGTTGCCCGCCACGTCCCAGGTCTGCGGGGTGAAGCCGGACGAGCCGTCCTGTTCAAGCCGCAATGTTGGCGTATCGCCATCCTTGACATGCAGTTCGACCACCGGCGTGCCGGTTCCGAAACCGATACGTCCGCCATCATCGACATAGAGCGAATGGCTCGGCGCGCCGGCTTCTATCGTGAAAGGCGTCCTGCCGCCGTCGATATCGTCGATGGAGAACTTGTTCAGGCCACCGTTGGAGCTTTCGTTGGCTGTAATCTGCCAATCGTTCGACGGGAAACTCGCCGAGCTACTGGTGTCGAAAAACCGGATCCTCAGGTTATTTTCCTTGAGCCGCAGCGTATCGAAGCCAAAACTTTCGCCGTTCACACAGTCAAGACCTGCGCAAATACTGCCGTCGACGATCAAATCGTCGAGGATTACCTGGTCTGCTTTGGCGGGGGTTCCGGATGCGGCGATCAGGCCAAGCGCCAAAGCGCTCGCCGCCGCGCTAGCAAAAAGATTGTTTCTCGTATTCATGGTTCCGTCCCTCAAAATTCATCATTGTTCTTTGATGTCGGCCATGGCCGCGCTGGATATGATACCCCCGCTGGCGTGGAAGCTGCCGGAGGTGGAGGCACCCACGGCTCCCGCCGATTTGTCGACGCCGCCGCGGCCGTTGTCCATGGGATTGTCATTAACGGCTTGTTGCGAACTCGCGGCGGTTATCTCGTAGGTATACTGGCCTTCCGTGGTACCGCCGGCGCGAATGAGATCGATCGAGGGTGAGCCCGTCTTCGAAAATACCTGCGCGTAGAATCCGTTTGGTCCGGAAATGGAAAGCGTTGCATTGGTGAATCCCGACGGGAGTTTCACATGAACTTCGGAGCCGCGCAGCGTCACCTTGGCGTTCAGAGAATCACTCGCGAACGCCGACATGGCGGAAAACGCCAGAACGCCCGCGGTCGTCCAACCCAATATTTTTGCTTTCATGATTTCGCTCCCTCGCGCGGCAACCCACATGCCGCTGCGCTTGTTGATCGTGAACGTCCACCCAACCAAACTTCACACTTGTTCTATTTGCATTACATACCGTGATCAGCAAAAAGGCAACCGCGAATCGATATTTATCCATATTTTCAAAGCTTTTATGGCAGTGCAGGTCAGTAAATCCTGGCGACCGCTTCCGATACGATCTCCTTTGGCCCTGCCGTCACTGTAATGCGGATGTGAACGAGGCGCGGCAGTTCGCCTTCCTTTCCCCAGTCTTCGCTCCATGCACTGCCGTCGCCATATCGAAATTCGATGCTACGAATCTTGCCTAGAATGGTAATCGACTGGCCGTGCGGTTTCGGCTTGCCGCCGGCCAGGCGGCGCGCTCCAATTGTGTGCTGGAGGCTCGGCCCGCCGCCCGCGCTCTGAACAAAAACGTGAACATCGCGAAAAGCGAGTGAATATAGGCCGCGTCTGGTCACTGCGGCGAAACGGATGCTCGATTGATCACCGTCGAAAAGCGGATTTGTATTAACCTCGGCGTCAAGCAGGCGTGCCGGCCGCGCGCCTTCGAGCAACCGTTGGAGATAGGCGGCGGCGGCATCGGCCTCGGTCTGCAGCGCAATTTCGTTTTCCAGACGGTTGATCGAACCGAGCTGTCCGAGAAAGCTGCTCATGAGCGCGCCCATGACCGCCACTACAGCGAGCGCCACCAGCATTTCCAGCAGCAGGAAACCTTCACTGCGATTGTTGCCGCGGGCAATCATTCTGCGCCACCGGATACGGCTATGGTCGAGTAGTCGAAGACTGGACCGTCTTCGCCGCGCGGCCGGATTTGCACCTCCACCACAAAAATATTTCCCGGATACCGGTCGCCGATGGCGGTCGCTGTCATCCGCCAGCTTGCTGAGTTGATTTTCCCGGAAATTTCACCGGGCGAAGCCAGGCTGCGGATCTCACCGCCAGCAAGCATTTCCATCACAAGCGAAGCCTGCTGCAAGTCGGCAGACCGCCTGAAAGCGAGAGCTCCCTGGGAAATGGTCTGCACGGCGACGGCAAGCGATATCGACAGGATCAGGAAGGCGATAATCGTTTCCAGCAGCGTGAACCCGTCCTGGCCGCAATTTGCCGCGGGGGCGTTCATCTTTCATCTCCGGGCAGCAATGCCGGCAGGCCGGTGAGCCAGTTTATTCGCAACTTCGCGCTACGCTGCCGTTCATCGGTGATCTCGATCTCGGCACCGGAGGAACCGCCATCTGCAAGGAAAATCAGCGAGACCTCGCCGTTGCCCGTGATCAATTCGCGGCCAGCAAGGACTTTCAGATTCTGGTTTTCCGACAGAACGAGGGCCTTTCGCGCATCGTAGTCGAAGCGGCGCGCCTTGGTGTCGATCGTCACCACCCTGGGTTCGCCGTTCGCAATCGCCTCGCTGCGCGCCAGATACAACATGGCCTGGACTTCCTTGGCACGGTCGCGAGGGCTCGGCACATTGTCGCGGCGCGCCATGCTCATTGCAAAACCGGTCAGCACCATCGCCAGTATGGTCAGGGTGACGATCACCTCGATCAGGGTAAAACCCTCGTCAGGCATTTTTTCCGGCGCGCGAGCCGTATTTCCAGCTCTTTCCGGCATCAGCGGATCGCAATCTCGTTAATGCTCAGCAGCGTCGTCATCACCGAAATCACAAGCGTGCCGACCACGAGCCCGAGGAAAATGGTGATTGCAGGGGTCAGAAACGTCAGGAGGCGCGCAATCGCGCGCTGCAACTGCGCATCGGTCATTGCCGCCGCACGGCCCATGATCGCGGCAAGATTGTTGGATTCCTCGCCGAGCTTTACCAGCGAGACAATCGAATCGGTAAAAACGCCGCTTTTGTTCAGCGCGGACCAGAGCGGTTCGCCGCTCGAGACGCCCTGTCGAGCCTCTCCAAGGCGAAGACGGTAAGCCTCTACGGGAGCGGCGTTGGCAGCAAGCTGCATCGAATCATGCAGGGCAACGCCGTTGGCGAGCAGCAATGACATGACACGGAGATAGCGGCCCCGCGTTACCGCCTTCACAAATCCGGAGGCCACCGGGATGCGGGCGAGGAAATTGGTGAGGCGGGCCCTCGCTGCCTGTGTTCGCAATGACGGGACAAGCAGCACAATGGCCACGAGCAAGCCCAGAAGCACCGAGGAGCCGTATGATTTCATGAAACTGCCGAGAGCGGCAAGCGAGGCGACAACCGCGGGGGTCTTGACGCCGCCATTCTCGAAAATGGGTTCGATTGCGGGCACGAGATAGAGCGACAGCAACAGCAGGGTAGCGAACAGAACGACAATCAGAAAACCCGGATAAAGCAGCGCCTCCGAAATCTCGCTGCGCCTTTGTGCCTTCTGCACATAGCTTCTGGCGAGTTCGGCAAACACCGTGTCCATGCGGCCGCTGTTTTCGCCGCTGGCTATCAGGGCCGCGACATCGGGAGAAACTTCCGGCTGGGCGGAAAAGGCGTCGGCAACCGACTTGCCCTCGGATATCCGGGCGTGGATGGCGCTGACGCGTGCTTTCTGCGCCTTGCCGGTTTCGGCATCGGCAACGGCGCGCAAAGCGATATCGATGTTGAAGCCGGAATTCAGCATTACCGCCAAATCCTCAAACAACCTGGTAAGGTCGAGCCTCGGTTCGAAAAGCGAGCGGAGCGAAAATGGTCGCGCGGCGCTGGCTGATCCGGCGCTCACTTCCCTGATTTCGAAGGGGATCTTTCCGTCCTTCGAAAGGCGTCTGACCGCGTCAGCCTCGCTCAGCGCATCGACGAAGCCGGTTTCACGTCCTCCGTTCTCGCCATAGGCGACGAACCTGAAGCGGGTTGTTGCTTCGGCCAATTCTCAAAGCCCTCCAAGTTCGAGGACCCGCCGGATTTCCTCCCTGGTCGTGAGTCCGGAAGCGATGAGCCGCTCGGCGTGCTTAGCCATCGATATCGAACCGTCCTTGCGCGCCTGCTTGCCCAATTCATCCTCACTGGCCCCGGCGCTCACCAGCGCACCCAATTCGGGAGTCACCTCGATGATCTCGTATACGACGGTACGGCCAGAATAGCCGGTGCCCCGACAGACAGGGCAGGCCGCGTCAGGCTTCAGGGGTTCGCCATGCGCCGAGTGGCAATTGCAGCGCGGGCATGCCTTGCGGACAAGGCGCTGGGCGACAACCGCACGCATCGTCGCTCCGATCAGGTAGTCATCGAGACCCATGTCGCGAAGCCGGGTCAGCGCGCCGGTGGCGCTGTTGGTGTGGAGCGTCGAAAACACCAGGTGTCCGGTCAGAGAGGCCTGAATTGCTATCTGAGCACTTTCG
>JBFIBB010000263.1:0-4491 GCA_041582695.1 Rhizobiaceae bacterium | reverse complement strand
TTCGTTCCGCCCGCGTCCTTGACGAACAGATCGATGTGATTGAGCGCCAGGTTGCCGACGGTGCCGATGCCCATGCACCCGGCATGAGTCAGCCAAACGGTGCGTTTGGCACCTTCATGGCGCCATATGCCGGACAGGTTGTCGGCGTAAAGCGCCCCGCCGCTCGGCCAGCATCCGATGCGCAGCGTGAGCACATCGAACGCACCGTCAATCTCGTTTACAAGCCGGTCGATCTCGGGAATGACGGTCTTTGCGCGGAAATCATTCAGCCGTTTCCGCTTCTCCTCGTCGGGGACATCGAGCTTGTCGATCTCCCACATCTTGCCGGTAACCTTTTCGACCGGGTTTGGAACGTCAAGCTGCGGGATGAAAGCGGTATTCAATTCTTCGCCGACGAGGCCCTCGATCGTTCGGCCCGCCTGCTTTGCCGAGGCCAGTACGTTGACGCCGCGCAGCAGAGCGGCGGTCAAAAACGGATCGCCAGCGGCACCCGTCTTTTCCTCTCGCGCAACGACCGGATGGATCGCGCTACGTTCCGCGAGCGCTGTTATGTCGTCCTTGTCAACCGCATCCGAAAACACCTCCGCCGGATCGGCAAGGTATCGTTGATGCGATATCCGTATCTGATCGTCTTCGGCCAGCGATGTCGGCCTGGTTGCCGCCACGCTGCTTTCGGCCACTCTCGCCATGATATCGGCAACCGGCAGTCCGCTGGTGATCGCAACATTCTTTTCCTGGTCCCAGGCAATCTGGTGCTCGCTGATCTGGCCAAGACCACCGAGACTAAATACTGCTTCGGGCTCACCTTCCGACGACTTGAAAAGCCGATGGACATAACCGTTGGCGATGTCGATCGAGACGGTTGAGGAGTCATCGAATTCCACCAACGGTGGATTTCCGGCATCCCCGCCTTTTTCCGGGTCTGTCAAAAGACTGAGGACGCGACCGGGACCCTGCAGCATCTTCCACCATTTCGACGGAACCACCAGGAAGGCATCGCCATTTGCCCAAAGCGCCGGCGGGTCGGGATTGGCGACGACCTTGCCGGCAAGAAGGTCGACCACTTCGAATTTCGGCTTGTTCTCGCCAGCGGTGTAGAACTCGCACTGGCCTTCGCTGCGTCCGGCGAGCGCGGCAACGAAACGTCCCGTCGGCGAGAAGTCCGGGCAATATCCGCGCCGGTCAGCCACCTTGCCGCCCGTACGTTGGTCGAATACCTGGTAATAACCGTCGAAGACCCGCAATTCGTAGCGTCCGCCGAGCGAATGAATCACGGCTTCGGGCCGCGTGTAATCATAGAGATCCTGAACAACGATTTCGGCTTGCCGCGCTTCCACTTCCACCACATGGGTGCCGGTTTCCGTCAGTTGCCTCTCGCCGCATTCGGACTTGGCTATGATCGCCCAGGACAGCCCGAAGCGCCCCTCGCGGTAGGGCTTGATCCTGATCGTGCCGGAACCGGGCGTATCAGGCGTGTGTAGGGGAACAATCGCGCGGGTCCATTTTCTGGCGAATTCCATGCCGAGCGGACCAGGTGTTCCGCCGGGCAGGGGATAAAATCCGGTACCCTCGAAGCGGACATCGTCTATGGAAACGACGACGAGCCATGCGCTGAAATAGGTCGGGAAATGGTCGATGCGGCCGTTCCACGAGACCTCGATCGTTTCGCCCGCGGCGATCACCGGAGCTGATCGTGCGGAAATTTCGAAGCCGGCGGCAGCGTTTTGCAGGCCTTCGAATTCGCCGTCGCACCATTCGTCGGCGCTTGCCCAGGATGTTGCAATCGCCATGGCGACGGCAATGCCGACAATTCTTCCGAACATACCAAGCAGTGACATGGCGCCCCTCTCGTCCCATTGCGACGCCAACGCGAGCGCCCTAATTCCCCTGTTGTTTCAATACTATCAACAGAAACAGCGGCGGCAAGTTCTGCCGCCACTGATCTGTGGACTACCGCGACACGCTCAGGCAAGCGCCTTGTTCGAGCCCGCCCGTGACAGCGCCCAAAGCGGCACCAGGAAGGCTGCCAGGAACACGATGTTGCCCAAATCATTGAGCGGAACGCCGGCGACGAAGGAACCCGCCGAATCGACAACGAACCATGCAACGACGCTGACCAGAATGATGCGGCGGCCGATTTCGGGCTGGCGCGGCAGCACCCAGGCAGCGGTCATCCACAGCATTTCGCCCCAGCCCGCCATGACCCCGCCGCTGATGGCGGAAAGAAGCCGCGTCATTTGATCGGGCGCAGCGGGATTGCCATCAAACGGCCAGACAAGAAGGTCCGCGAGCATCATGGTCGGAACGGCGCTTGCCGGGTGAGAAGCGGCGGCAAGCATCAGGCCGAAGCCGACGACCGCCAGGGCTGCGATCTTCAACCAGTTTATCCAGAATTGTTCGTCCATTTTGCACTCCTTTGCGTTGGGACCAGTGCGGGAAGATTGCGGTGGACGGTGGCGTAAAACAATTACGTCGCAGGTAAGTGTATTGACCGCGCCGTCCGGATATTGTCGGCCGCGGCGACAGGAGATTGTCATGCAGCAGGTGTTCGGGACGGTGTTGAAGGATTGGCGCGGCCGGCGGCGGATGAGCCAGCTCGACCTCGGTCTGGAAGCTGACGTTTCGGCCCGGCATATCAGCTTTCTGGAATCCGGCCGGTCGCGACCGAGCCGCCAAATGGTGCTGCATCTGGCCGAAGTGCTGGAGGTGCCGCGCGATGCGTCGAATTCAATGCTGGTGGCTGCCGGCTTTGCCCCGGCCTATGCGGCGCGCAACCGCAACGCCGAGGAACTGAAACCGCTTACCGACGCCATCGAGTGGACGATCACCCGGCACGAGCCCTATCCGGCCTTCGTGATCGACCGGCACTGGGTGCTGAAGGCCATGAACCGACCTTCGCAAATGCTGTTCGGCGGGGCCGGGCTGAGGGAAGGGTCAAGCCTGCTCGATGCGCTCATCGGCGATCCTGCGCTGAGGGCGGCGATCGAGGATATCGAAGGGATGTTCGCTCATTTGCGCGCGAGGCTCAGGACCGAAATCTCACATCTGGGTGGCGACAAGGTGCTGGAGGACGCGGTCAGGCGGATCGAGGCGCTGCCGGACTACCTTCCACATGACGGCGGCGGCGCAACGGTGGCGCCGGCGGTGATACCGGCAAAGTACCGCGCGGGCGAAATCACTCTGTCGCTGTTTTCAACCATCGCGCAGTTCGGAACGGCGGAGGATCTGGCGCTTGCCGATCTGAGGATCGAGCTACTGTTTCCGGCCGACGGCGCGACGAAAGCGTTTTTCGAGGCTTTGGCTGCCGGATAGATCAACCGCTACGAAGCCAAGGTTTCCTGGAGTTCCCGGCGTATCCAGTTCCTGAACGTTTCGGCCGCCGGCCGATCACGGCTTGGCTGAAAGGCTAGGCCGCGACTGCCTGATGCCGGCAATAACACGAGGCGCGGATCGGAACTTCGGCGCGCGCAACCGCCCTGTCGAGTTGCAGCCTGATGTGACGAGCCTCGGCCGTTTCCCCGCGGCGCGTCAGACATTCATGCAAGCCGTGCAGGCTCCAGACATTTCCGGGATGCTGGCAGGCGCGGCTCAGCGTTGCGTCAAGTCCAAGGTCGGCGCGATATACCGCTTCAGCCTCGTCAATTCTGCCCTGTTCAAGCAGCAGCGCGCCGAGTGCGTGGCGGGTCGGCTGCATCCAGCCCCACGGCTCGTCGTATGGCAGGTTGTCGTCCAGTTCGACGGATTTGCGCAAGTGCGCGAAGGCGGCATCGTGATTGCCATTATGGTACTCCATCTCGCCAAGCATCATCTGGTTTGCGACCGCAAGGATGTCCCGGCAGGTGTTGTTGAACAGCATCCGGCTTTCGGGAACTCTTTCGAAGGCGGCATCGAACAGCTTGCGCTCCGCTTCGGCTTCCCGGATTCTCTTCGTGTTGGCCAGCGCGACCGTGCGCGCATAATGCATCATCGCAGTCGTCACGCTGTAGAGTTCCGCATCGCCGGGAAGCTGCTGGTCGAGAATTTCCTTCCACTTTCCGAACCGGATGAGCACATGCTGCTTCATCGGGATGAAGCCCTCGAACCAGTCGGCCATGGGCCTGAGGGTCTCGGCGGGAAGGGTTCTGATCAGCTCCTCGGCTGTTTCCAGCGCAGGCGTGAGCTGGCCCAGGAACAGCGCTCCATAGATCTTGAAGTGATAGTTGTGGCAGCGATAGACGGAGTAGAAGTTTTCCGGGCCCTCCCGTTCCAGATACTTCCGGTCGGCCACGATCGCGATGCCGTTTCTGGAAACGACATTCTGGTAGTCGCCACACAACACATCGATATGTGTCGGCATGTGCAACAGATGGCCCGCGTCGGGAACCAGTGTGCACAGCCTGTCGCCTTGCCTCAGCGCCCGTTCCGGATGCGGCGACATCTCCATGAGATGGATGTACATGTGCAGCAGGCCCGGATGATTCCAGGCTCCCGGCAGTCGCGCGAAAGCATCTT
>JBFIBB010000262.1:0-4501 GCA_041582695.1 Rhizobiaceae bacterium | reverse complement strand
GGCGGCGCAGCCGATGCCGGATTTGCCGTTGCAGGCCGGCCAGGCCGCGCGCTGCTGGACGACGGGCGCGTGCTTGTCGGCGACGGACCGACCGGCTGCGTCGCCAACGAGAACGGCGATCCGGAACTGCTCGATCCGGCGACGGGAGAGGCAAGCCTTACGGGGCCGATGACGGTTCGGCGCACCGGATTCATCCTGCACAAGCTGGCAGGCGGCGACGTGCTGGCATTTGGAGGGTTCCCGCCGGGAAGGCTTGCGGACTCGACAGACGCGGTGGAGCGCTTCAATTCCGCCACAGGCCAGTGGACGCTCGCCGGCTATCTGACCGGCAGGCGCAACGTGTTGGCAAGCTGCGAACTCGCCGGCGGCAAAGTGCTGCTGATGACCAATGCGGAGCAGGAGGGATTGAGCGGCGCAGGCGGCGCGGAAATCTTCGACAGCAGCACAGGTGGGTCAGAAAGGCTCGCCTCCGCGCCGCACTTCTCGCAGCCTGCCATCGTCTCCGGCGCGCCATTGCGCGACGGCCGCTGTCTGATTGCCCGTGATGGCGCTACGTTCGAAGCGGCGGTGTATAATCCCGCCGACAAGACTTTCACAATGATTGCACCGCCGTCCGGGATGAGGCCCGGCAACGCCGAAGGCGCGGCACTCAGCGAGTTGCCGGACGGTTCGTGGCTCTATCTTGGCTCGACACCGTTGATATTCGATCCCCAATCCGGTGCGTTCAGGCTTGTTCCGGGAGGCTGAGGCCGGAAACAAGCCATACGACCGCGCGGAGCGGGCCAAAATCAGTTTCGCGACGGGTATACGCCCTGCAACGCCACACACCAGCGCATGACGAGATACGGGCTGCGTTTGGAAACCGGCTGTCCGCCGCCGGTATTGGTGATCATCGCCGGATCCATCGTCTTGTCGCCGGGGCCCTCGCCATAGATTTTGGCCAAGGGTTCCGGAACCGCCAGGAAATCGCTGTTCGGCCCGTATTTAGTTGCCGGTGCGCCCTGCGCCTTGACGTTGTGATTGTGCGGCGGCATCTGGTTGATCGTGAGAGTAAAGCTTTCGCTGCCACCTTTTTCGCCCTGGGTGTAGGTCGCCAAGCCCGGGCCCTGCCCAACGTGGATTGGCGCGCGGCCTCTGAGATCCGGCAAAGCGAAGGTTGTGCGACCATCGCCGCCATAGATCGTGCCAAAAAGCGAGAATAGCGCCGTGTTCTGGGAAATCGACAGTAACTGGCCACCGGCCTCGGCCCAACCACGCGGACAGAAATTGAATCCGACAAGCATGAGCTCGCCAAGCAACGGATCCGCACTTGCCCGGGCCGGCGCCGAGGACAGCAGCGGCGCCGCCATGCTCGCCGAGATTGCCAGCAACGACAATCCACGAATAACTTTTTCTATCATTTGGGTTCTCCATACGCGGGCAACTGAAGCTGAGGCAACGGTCCAAGCCCACATCCGGATCCGGTGCACACGACAGTGCGGCAAACGCTTGAAAAGCGTTTGCCGCTTCCGATCTACCGGCAAAGTGTATTCCGGTCCCGCCAATACTGTTGCATATTGCAGTAACAAAGTCATGTGCACGGAAAGAAGCAAATTTCGGGAAATAACTGGTGTCAGAATGCCATCGCCCAGTAAGGAATACTGGCTGTGCTTGCGTGCCAATGCGGGCAATTCAGAAGAATTTACCGGCACCCGGCGTGACGAGCGTTGCGCCGACCGATATCACCGCTTCGCTGGAATCGCTGTTACTGGACTGAATTCACGTGCAGTTGGGTGACGACCCGCAGCGGAAGTTTCTGTGGAGCCAAAGCTTACGAATGCCGCGGCTACGCCCTCAATCGGGCCAGCGATACCGGCTTTCGATATGAACATCCTGGCTCGGCGGCGGGAAATCCGGATCGGCAAATGCACCGGGTGCGACGGCGACAAGGTCCGGCATGCGTTCAGGATACCAGTACACCGTGCTGCCGCGGTGGGGGCAGAAGTGATGCGTGACATTGTAGCCTGAATCGGATTGGCGCGTGAAAACCGTGGATTGGCCAGAAATGGCAACCTCGGGAATGCGGTAGAAAGCGGCAACGCCGGAAGGCATGCCCGTTCGGCGCTGGCAACCAGAAGATCGCCTTCGAGATGAGCGTGCTGATCCTGTTCGTGTTCATATTCGCGGCGCTGGCGCTGCTGCGGTTCAGGCGGACGCTGGATTAGGGCGGGGCGCGCGAGAGCCGGATGATTGAGGTGCTGGAATACAATCACCCGCCGACCTCGATCTGATTATGACATTTGGCCTGCTGACGATTTTTCGTTTGTAAACGAGAGTGATTATCGCTCTGCGAGCATGCCCTCGGCATAGTCGAAAGTCAATTTCTGATGTTCTCGCAGCATGGCTTCAGCATCGGTGAAATCGTACCCGAGCCGTCGAGCGCCCTTCGCAAATCCTGAGAGCGCCGTTTCTTCAAGCCTACCTGTCTTGCGGCCACTTTCATTGACTATGATCGCGCAAATCATCGGCATTTTGCGCGCAATGCCGACCCCCTCATGTGTAACTGTCGTGGGCGGTGACGCCGCTGTCGAGCAGCCGGCGCAGGCGCATCAAGCCGTCCGACATCCGCTCGCGGCTGGCGGGCTGGGTCAGGCCGATCCGGAACCGGTAGAAGGCGCGGTCGAGGCGGGCGGTCTTGAACTCGTCTTCGTCATCGACCAGCACACCGACATTGGCGGCGGCATGACGAAATTCCGATGATTTCCACGGTTCGGGCAGTTCCACCCAGAGAAACGGGCAGCGAGGATCGCGGCTGAATTCCAGACCGTCCAACATGCGCGAGGCGATTTCGACACGCGCCGCCACCTCCTTGCCAACCCGGTCGCGCAACAGGTCCGCCTCGCCGTTCAGGACCAGCCGCGCGGCCAGTTCCGATATGAGAAAAGGCTTGCCGCCGGTTATGAGCTTCTGCGCCGCCAGAACCCGTTCGGCCATGTGCGGAGGGCAGGCGGCCCAGCCGGCGCGCAGACCGGCCGCAACCGATTTGGACAATCCGCTGATGGTGAAGGTACGTTCCGGCGCGAATACCGCCATCGGCGGGACCGGCTGGCGGGCCAGCGAATCGTAGATCATGTCGTCGATCAGCCACACATTGTAGCGATTGGCGATTTCGGCAACGGCAGCGCGCCGGTTGGCCGGCATGGTAATGCCGGTCGGATTGGCGGTCGAACTGGACAGGAACACAAGGCGCGGATGCTGCTGGGCGCAGACGGCCTCGAATTCCGCCGGATCGAAGCCTTCGCTGTCGGCTGCAACGGTGACGATGCGACGGCCGATGGCAGTGGCGCCGCGGGCGACGGAAGCGTAGCTCAGCTCCTCCATTGCGATGCGGTCCCCGGGCCCGGTGACCGACGCGATGATGGCCATGGCGGCGGCATGGACGCCGAGGGTCGGAACGACGTTTCCCGTCTCCGCCTGCCAACCATGCGACGCCAGCCAAGTTCGGCCGGCCTCCTTCCAGGATTGCGGTATCTTCCGTATGTAGTCGATGGTCTCAAACGGATGATCGCGAACGATGCCGGCCAACGCCGCGCCGATATACGCGGCCTGTCCGACATCCGGGGCGGCCGTGCTGTCGAGGCGGATCATGTCCGTTGTCTGGCCGGTCTGCAAAGGTACGCCCTTGGAAGGCAGTTCGGCTTCCTGCATGCGAGCGGCGCTTTCGGCGTGCGCGCTGACGTAGGTCCCGCGCCCGATTTCGCCGCTGACCAGCCCGCGCTCGCGGGCAAGCGCATAAGCCCGGCTCACGGTGCCGATCGTCACGCCAATGTCGTAGGCGAGATTGCGCTGCGGCGGCAGCTTTTCGCCGGGGGCCAGCGCGCCTTCACCTATTGCATCCTCGATGCTGTCGGCGATGCGGCAGTAAAGTGGTCCGCTGCGAAGTTCGATGTCAGGAAGCCAATTTGTCATAGTGACAATTTTCCGTATTGCATCGAGAGCACGGTTCGGATTATCCGAATTGTCTCCCAAGATTTTGAAAGACGATGGTGCAATTATGGGTACAATAGATACAATTCGCAGGCAAGCTGTTTTTGAAGGCGGTCCGCTGGCAGCATTCGTGCGCAAGTTGCCGCCAGGAATGTCAGCGGTCTATCGCATCATGTCGGTGCTGGAAATCTGGGCCGCGCGGCGGCGCAGCCGCCGGGCGCTCGCGATGCTCAGCGACTATCACCTGAGGGATATCGGGATCACCCGCGCCCAGGCCATGGAAGAGGCCGCGCGCCCGTTCTGGGACGGCGAGCAATTTCCGGACGCGTGGTAAGACGGTCACAAAAGAGTTTCGACACCCAGAAAGGGTTTCGAACGGATCGAATGGGCTCTAGTTCCTCGTCGAGAATTCCAGAGATTTCGTCAGGCGGACCCCGAAAGTGTTGCCGTGCACGCCGCCATCGATCCAGGTGGCGATGCCGGCGCTGAGATCGACGCCGCTGGCAAACTCGTAGCCTCCCGACAGTTGGGCGAT
>JBFIBB010000261.1:0-4537 GCA_041582695.1 Rhizobiaceae bacterium | reverse complement strand
GCGGCGTTCTCCGCCAGCACCCTGGCGTCTTCCATTGTCGATGCCGGCGGACCGAGCTTCACGCCTTCAAAGCGCGGAATGACATGAAAATGCAGGTGGAACACCACCTGTCCGCCCGCGCTTTCATTGAACTGCTGGATCGTGATTCCATCGGCGTCGAACGCCTTCTTCACAGCATGCGCCAGTTTCTGCACGCTTGTCATGACGGCGGCCAGGCTTTCTGCCGAAACGTCGAGAATATTGCGCGCCGGCTCCTTGGGAACCACGAGACAATGGCCGGTGCCGCGCGGCATAATGTCCATGAACGCGAAAGTGTGGGCGTCTTCGTAGACCTTCTCGCAGGGCAGTTCGCCGCGCAGGATTTTCGCGAAAATGTTGCTGTCGTCGTATTGGGCCATGGTTGAAGCGTCGCCTTGCGTTGCAATTGACCGTGTTTCACCCTACCGCGATTGGATGGTCAAGGGAGCAGGGCCGAAAAACGCGCCGCTCGCACGTATTGCCATCCTGTCCCGAGCAATGGCTGCCTCATTCCTTGCGGAACGGCGTATGGGCGTCAAGAACTTCGCCGATCCGGTCGATCTCACGGCGCTCATGCCGCAGGTAGTCATCCACCGCCCGCCGGAAACCCGCATGCGGAATGAAATGGGCCGAGTGGGTTTTGACCGGTTCGTAACCGCGCGCCAGCTTGTGTTCGCCCTGCGCGCCGGCCTCCACCTTCTTGAGCTTGTGCCGGATCGCATAGTCGATCGCCTGGTGGTAGCAGAGCTCGAAATGCAGAAAGCGGTGATCCTCGACGCAGCCCCAATGACGGCCGAAGATGGTGTCCGAACCGGCGAGGTTGAGCGCCCCTGCAATATTTCGGCCGTTTCGCCTCGCCATGATCAGTACAATGTCGTCGGCCATTGTCTCGCCGATCAGCGAGAAGAACTTTCGGGTCAGATACGGGCGGCCCCATTTGCGGCCACCGGTATCCATGTAGAACGCGAAAAAATCGTCCCACACCGCTTCCGTCAGCCCGGCGCCGGTCAGCCACTCGACTTCGATGCCTTGCTGCAGCGCCTGTGAGCGTTCTTTTCTCAGCGCCTTGCGTTTGCGGGAGGTCAGCGTATCGAGAAAATCCTCGTAGTCGCGGTAGCCGCGGTTGATGAAATGGAACTGCTGGTCGGTGCGGTGAAGAAATCCTTCCGCCTCCAGCAGCCGTACTTCGTCTTCGGGCGCGAAGGTCACGTGCACGGACGATACGCCCAGGCGTTCCGTCAGCAGCTTCAACCCTCCTGCAAGCGCGCGACGGACCGCCTCTGTTTCGAAGCCTTGGCGCACGAGAAGCCGTGGACCGGTAGCAGGGGTGAAAGGTACCGAAACCTGCAGTTTCGGATAATAGCGCCCGCCGGATCGCTCGAAAGCATCGGCCCAGCCGTGATCGAACACGTATTCGCCTTGGCTGTGGCTCTTGAGAAAACAGAACGCCGCGCCGGCCAGTGTGCCGTCAGCCCGTTCCAGTCGCAGGTGCTGACCCATCCAGCCGGTCTCGCGGGTTGCTGACCCCGATGTCTCCAGTGCAGACAGAAAGGTGTGCGAGACAAACGGATTATATTTATCAGATGAATGACTTGCACCGGAAAGTTCATCCCACTCCCCGCGTTCGAACCCGGTCAGCGACGGTAGGATACGGATGACGAATTCGGCATCGGCGGCCGAGCCGGTCTTGGAGCTGTCGTTCATATCCGGTGAGTTAGTTCCATTGGTACATGCATCAAGCCCGTTTCACGACCGCTTGTCGGGGTCGAAGCCCTCGAACGTGATTTGCCCGCCTTCGCGCCAGGTCAATTCGGCCTGTTTCCTGTCTTGGACCGTCCAGGTGATGAAGGGCATCGCAAGCCTGTCGCGAACGAACGAGACGAAACGGTTGGGAATTGCAGCGACATCGTATGAAACGAACGAAATTCCATGCGCCAGCATCGAAAAATGCGCCTCCATCGCCGTTCCGTCATCTCCTTCGGCGGTCAGTCCACAGGGAATGTTCGGAGCGTGTACCGGAAATTGCCGGACCAGATGGTGATCGAACGACATGATCGCAGCCTTGCCGGCGTAGCCCTTCAAATCAGACGCTACAGCGGCGACGAACCCGTCATCATGGCCGATATCGCCTTTCAGTTCGATGATCAGCGGCACCCTGCCGCCGACAAGTTCAAGCAGTTCGCGAAGCCGCAACGGCCGGTCCCCGGTTCCGCCGATCGCCATCGCGCACAGTTCGCCGGAACTGGTTTCGCTGACTTTTCCCTCACGTCCTGTCAGCCGCTTCAATTCGTGATCGTGAAAGACAACCGCAACCCGGTCCGCGGTCAGGTTGACATCGCATTCGATTGCGAAATTGCCCGCCACTGCACGGCGGAACGCTGTGGGCGTGTTTTCCCAGCATGTTTTGTTCAAGTCATGCAGGCCGCGATGCGCTATCGGTCGCGCGGTCAGCCAGGAAACGTCATGTTGCGGCATCAACGTCACCCGACCTCCAGAATAGCCTCGATTTCCACCGGAGCGTTGAGCGGTAGCGAAGCGACGCCGACCGCCGACCTCGCATGAATGCCGCGGTCGCCGAGTACCTCGGCCAACAAATCCGATGCGCCATTGGCAACGAGGTGCTGTTCGGTGAAATCGGGGCTGGAAGCCACGAATACGGTGATCTTGACCAGCCGCCTGATTTTCTCCAGGTCTCCGAGCGCCGCTTTGGCCTGGGCCAGGATGTTGACCGCACAGGCCCTGGCGGCTTCCTGTCCCTGGGCGAGCGCCAATTCCGCGCCGAGCCGGCCCTTGGCCACGAGCGAACCGTCGCGCAGTGGCAACTGCCCGGCTGTCATCAGCAGTTCGCCCGATCTTGCATAAGGAGCATAGTTCGCGGCCGGCGCTGCGGCTTGCGGCAGTTTTATTCCAAGTCGGTCCAGGCGTTGCGCGATGGTTTCAGTCATGGGTATGTCCGTTGTTGATAAATGGCGAAACACGTGATTCCAACTGTGGCGCTTCGGACCGGCTTTCGCCATTATTTTTTTGCAACTATGCTGTGACGTTAAGCAAGCCGCTGAAGCAACATATGGGAATTCGAATGCGCATCACCAGCTTGGCCGCCATGGCGTTCGCGACCGCGGGCGCCGCCGGTTTGACGCCCGCATTTTCTGCAGGTCCGCTTGCCGCGCACCGGGCGGTTTACGACATCGTGCTCGACGAGGCTTCCGACCGTTCCGGGATTACCGGTGTCGAAGGGCGCATGGTTTACGAGTTCAACGGCTCGCCCTGCGAAGGCTACACGGTGAGCTTTCGCTTCGTGACCGAAATCGCAACGGACGAATCCTCCCGTATCACCGATCAGCAGACAACCACATACGAAGATCCCGAGGGTAAGAGTTTCTCCTTTGCCACCAAGTCCTATGTGGATCAACAGCTGGACCGTGAGATACGAGGAACCGCCAAACTCAAGGCCGGCAAGACGACGGTGGAACTTCTGAAACCCGATGAAACCGACATCGAACTGGACAAGACACTGTTTCCGACGCGCCATCTGGTCGATCTGCTCGAGCGGGCTGCCCGTGGCGAGACCTTCTACGAAACCACGCTTTTCGATGGATCGGACGGCGCCGACCAGGTGATGACGACCACGGTCATTGTCGGCAAGCCGGGCGGAACCGAGCCAGGGGACCCGGAGAAGAGCGCAATGGGAGAGCTCGTCAATCAGCGCTACTGGCCAGTATCGATCGCCTATTTCGACCCCGAAGCTAAGGGTGGCGAGGAGCTTCCGGTCTACCGGATAGCCTTCAAGCTCTACCCGAACGGCATCACCCGCTCGATCCTGATGGACTATGGTGATTTCTCCATGACCGGCAAACTGGTCGATCTGTCGGTGTTCGACCAGAAGGACGATTGCCGTTAATCAGGCTCGCCGAGGACCGCAGGCCTTGCAATAGCGGCGTTTCCCGTCTATAGGCGCGCTCATTCCACACACGGACTTCGGTTTTTGGCGGGAGAAATCCGGCAAAGACCCCCGGTGGCGGCAATACCGCTATTGGTCCGTGGAGGCTGAACCGGAAAGGAAAATGACCATGGCTCTGCCAGATTTCAGCATGCGCCAGCTGTTGGAAGCCGGTGTTCACTTCGGACACCAGACCCACCGCTGGAACCCCAAGATGGCGCCCTATATTTTTGGCGCACGCAATAATATCCACATCATCGATCTCAGCCAGACGGTGCCGTTGCTCGACCAGGCGCTGAAAGTCGTTTCGGACACGGTTGCCAATGGCGGCCGCGTGCTCTTCGTCGGCACCAAGCGGCAGGCGTCCGAAATCATTGCCGATGCGGCGAACCGCTCGGCCCAGTATTTCGTCAATGCGCGCTGGCTTGGCGGCATGCTGACCAACTGGAAGACGATCTCCAATTCGATTTCGCGCCTGCGCAAGCTGGATGAACTGCTGGCCGGCGAGGTCGAGGGATTCACCAAGAAAGAGCGCCTCAACCTCGATCGCGAGCGCGAGAAACTCAATCGCGCGCTTGG
>JBFIBB010000260.1:0-4565 GCA_041582695.1 Rhizobiaceae bacterium | reverse complement strand
GTGCTTCCGGTTCAAGATTGCTCGCTGCAGCTAACTTCTCTAACTCGTTGATTTTGTTGGTGGGTGAGCAGGGACTCGAACCCTGGACCCGCTGATTAAGAGTCAGCTGCTCTACCATCTGAGCTACACACCCGCCTTTACGAGGCTGGGGCGGATATAATCGCCATGTCCGCTGCTGTCCAGTAGCAAGTTGGGCGGCTGCGGTTCCAGGCGCGATCAAACGCGCAGGGTTCCTTCCGCCACCTTGACGGCACTGCCGCCGATGCGAGCGGCATCCGCCACGCCGCCTTTCACGTCGATTTCCAGGCGAATGCGGGAAGGACGCCCCATCTCCATGCCCTGCTCGACCCAGAAACTCGACGGACCGTCAACCGGTTCATCGAAACGCATGATCTGGCCGGCGAATGCGGCGACGGCGGAGCCGGTGGCCGGATCCTCGGCAATTCCGTCCCAGGGCGCAAACATGCGGCCGTGAAAGGCGCTGTCGTGGCGGATACATTCGCGGCAGTAGACAAAGGGCGCGGCCGGCACCGCCATAGTGCCGGGAAGCAGCGCCAGCCAGGCCTCGGCATTGACGAGCACCCGCGCAGCCACGCCCAGTCCCGCGACCGGAACCGTCACGTAGGGCACGCCGGCGGTCCAGGCGGCGATCTTGTGGTTCTCGAAACCGATCTCGATCGGATCGATGCCGAGCGCCACGGCAACCGCCTCGCGGGTCGCGCCGAACTCGACAGGCTCGGGCAGGCGCGGCAAGTCGAACTCGGCGAAAGAAGGTTCGCGTTTGCGTAGCGAAACCGCGGCACGGACAGGACCGACCTGTTCCTCCAGCACCTGGATGGCGGAGCCCGCGACCCCGTTTCTCTCCGCGATGGCGATTGCCGCGCCAACGGTCGGATGGCCGGCGAAGGGCAGTTCGCGCGCCGGGGTGAAAATCCGCAGTCCGGCCGAATAACCCGGCCTTTTCGTCGAGCGGATGAACACGGTCTCCGACAGGTTGAACTCGCGGGCGATTGCCTGCATCCGCTTTGTGTCGAGGTCATCGGCGTCGAAAACGACCGCCAGTGCGTTTCCGGCAAGCGGTTCGCTTGTGAACACGTCGTAGATCGCAAAGGTCAGGGCCATGAATCAGTCCTCCAGCGGCGCGCCAGCTTCGCCGCTAAAATGCCAGCGCACAAGCGGCTTCATGTGCACAGGCGCGCTTTCGGGCACGTCGGCATCGCCGTTTATGACAACCACCTGGTCCGCCTCCGGATCGGGATCGGCGGCAATGAAGGCGCGTATGCGGTCGGCCACAGTCGCCGCCGTGCCGTCGAGGAAGTAGCGGCGCACCAGGGTCAGGCCGGCCCCGCTGCAATATGCAAAATAGCAGTCTTCGCGGGCGACCGACTCCAAATCCAGACCGGTTTCTTCGGCAACCTCGCGATGCATGTTTAACTCGACATCTGCGACGCCATCGCGAAAGTCCCGGCGCTCGAACGAGCCGGCGGCGAAGTAGACCCGGCCCGCATTGGCCGTATGCGGCCCCATCCTGATGGCGATCAGCGCGCCGTCGCTGGCGACGGGGATGGCGTTGGCAAAGACATGGAATCCAGCGGACGCCCGGCGGTCGCGGCGCCAGTACAGAAACGTCGCGAAGCGGATCGGATGGCAGCGCCCTTCGATCCGGCCATGCCGGTAGGACATTTCGGAGAGCAGGATCATCTCGCCGTCAAACAGTTTCGGCTGGCGGGCGACTTCGCTCTCCCAGTTGTCGTCGATCGCCTGCCGGTTGGCGAGTTCGTAGGGGTGCGGACGGTCTTCCAGCGCCACGGAGATCTCGCCGACGGGCAGTATCACCCCACGCGGAATATCAAACATCGCGCCTGCCCCGCCGCCTCAGGCCATGTCCAGCGTGATCGCGACAGGACAATGGTCCGACGCTTTCGGCCGGTCCCAGCCGGTGCGCGGATAGCGCTCCGTCTGCTGGCCTTCCGGCATCAGGGTGCGCCATGGCTGGCCGGCGCGGATGATTTCGGGCATCGCCTTGCCGTTTAGGTCCGCAAGCGCGGGCGATAGCCAGATGTAGTCGAGCTGGCAAAGATGCCGTTCATCGGGCCCGCGGGTGTGGTAGAGCGTCCAGCGCTCCAGTTCGGGCAGCCTTTCCACCGGGTTGATCGCGAAACCGTCGGCGGCAAAGACATCGAGCGCGGAGTTCTCCTCGCGGACCGGTCTGAAACTGTAACCCTCGAACCCGTCGCCATCGACGATGATGCGCTCCTGGTAGTCGTTCATGTCACCGCAGATTATCCAGCGTTTCGCCGCACTTCTGCCCTTGCCAAAACGATTTTCGATAATACGCCTTACCGCGCTCGCCTCGGCAAGGCGGATCGGCATGGTGAATTCGCGCCCTGTCGCTCCGTCGCGCGGCGATCCCATCGACTTGAAATGCACGGCGTATACGGTGAGCGGACGCCCGCCGATCTTCAGGTCGATCTCAAGGCAGTCGCGCCGGAATATGCGTTCATGCGCCTCGTTGCCGGTATCCGCCAAAGCCTTGTTGTGCAGATCGAACTCCTCATAAGTGACATGGGCATGGCTGGTCATGCGCACGAACTCGATCTCCTGGCCGTGCCGGGTTTCGTCGCGCATCATCACTGCCACGTCGATGCCGCGCGAATCGTTGCCGGCGGTATGATATTTGCGGCGATAGCCCTGCCCCACCATCTTGTACAAGTAGCCATATTCGAAAGCATTCAGCGCTTCGAGATTGTCGACCTCCTGCAGGCAGATGATGTCGGCGCGGGTCTCGGCGATCGCCAGCGCCGTCAACTGGCGTGCGTCATCGGTGTGGGCAATTGTTCGCGCGCGCTCCAGTTGCCGGTATTCGGCCTCGTCCTTGATGTCGTAAAGCGCCAGCGTACGGTCCTGATAAAGCTCGTTGCGGTAGCCGGAGTAATCGAACCGGTTCATCAGGTTCTCGACATTGAAGGTGGCGATGCGCAGCGACATGCCGGCACCATGGCGCGGCAGGCGAATGCTTTGCAAGTGCCTTGCATCGCAGATTTGTGGAAGAGCGTCGGTTCCGGAAACGCGGCACAACCGGGCTCGATGCCAGATTGCAATGCCGCTTCGGCAACCGTTTTCCACCTTTTGCCAGAATCCCGCCGGTACTACTCAGACCGCACGGGCGCACGCGTGAACATTTCCTGCCGAACCGATCAAAGGCGTCAACACCGGCCGCGCGTTTTGAAGGGCGCGACGATCGTCACCGATGTCAACAAGTCCGAGATTTCCTGCATGATTCGCAACATGCACGCCGGCGGCGCCGAGCTGAGAGTGGCGCCGGACCAGGTCGTGCCCGACGAATTCCTGCTCTACGTCACGCTCGACCGGGTGTGCTATCGGTGCCGGATGTGCTGGCGCAACAACGATCGGATTGGCGTCGCGTTCCAGGGAACCGCGGAAAAACCCAAATGGCACTACGGATCATGAAACGGGCCGCCACGCCAGGCGCGGCGGCCGGAATCTGGAAAAGATGCGGGATCAGGCTAAAGAGCCAGCCTTTCTATCTGAGGAAATGGTCGGCGCGGCGCAGCGTCACGCGGCGGTTGCGCCATTCCTCGTAAGGCACCGGCACCAGCAGATAGTCCTCGCCGTATCCGGCGGTTTCCAGCGCCCGGCGCGGAATGCCAAACTCGAACACGAGCATCTGCTTCAGTGACCTGGCCCGCGCTTCCGACAGTATCTGGTTTGAATAGCGCGATCCGACCGCGTCGGTATGGCCTTCGATCAGCACGAGCGAGTCAGGGTTCCGGCGCAACATGCGGCGCAGCGCAATGGCAATCTGCTCGACCTTGCCGTACTGCGAATACGGAATCGCCGCGGAACCAAACGCGAAATTGATCGCCTGGATGTCGATCGCCGGCGCGTGGCTGCGCAAGTCGTCGCGATGCTTGAATTCCTCGATCGTCACGCGTGCTTCGGGCTTCACTTCAATCTGCGGGGCGGCTTCGAGCATGCGCTCGATCTTCATGGCGCTCGGAGCGACGGGTTGGGCATTGGCTGCCGTTACGCCAAACGCGGCGGTTGCGGCAATGGCGATTGCCCATAGCTTGCTGCGGTCGATCATCGTTACTGTCCTTCCGTTTGCCGGCATGCGGCGTCATTTGTTCATTGGAAGGAAAGTAGCGAATACCGCCTGAAGCGCAGATGAACGTGACATTCAGCAAATGGGGGTGGTGCGGGCGGCGGGACTCGAACCCGCACGGCACAAGGCCTCAGGATTTTAAGTCCTGTATGTCTACCAGTTCCATCACGCCCGCGTCTGCCGGTGAGTAGCCTCTCAGGCGCGCACGATCAAGCGGTAGTCCGCGCCTGCTCCGCCACCCGGCGCTGCGCCGAAGCCTGCTGCTTGCGGCGCGGAGCGCTCGGCTCTATGTGAGGATGCTCGAGGCAGGAGAACCACCTATGGCAAGAATCGTCACCGCAGCCATGATCGTCATCGGCGACGAGATTCTCTCCGGCCGCACCAAGGATCAGAATATCGGTCATCTGGCCGACATGATGACGGCGAGCGCGATCGACCT
>JBFIBB010000259.1:0-4567 GCA_041582695.1 Rhizobiaceae bacterium | reverse complement strand
TGGGTGCGGAACTGCTCGCCGTCCGACACGATCTCGATGCCGGCATCCTCCTGCAGCTTGATCCAGATGAGCGCCGCATCGCGCTTGGCCTGTTCCAGCGCCTCGCCTTCGAGCAGCCATTTCGGCCAGAGTTTTTCGGTCTCGGCAAGCCATCCGGGCTTGGGCAGGCTGCCGGCGATGGTGGGTCTGAAGAGCATGGGGCACTTTCTTCCGTTTGTGAGATTTTCGGGCGCCTACCGCGGATACCAGTTCTCCGTAGCGATCCGGTCCGACCCGCCGTAAGTCCAGACGCCCTGCCACGAACCGTCCTTTTGCAGGAAGTAGAACGCCTGGCCGAAGGAATTGCCTGAAACATAGCCGATGGAAATCGATGTGTCGTCGGGATGGGCAGGGCCGACCGTATAGCGCCCGTCCTGCACCAGCGCGCCGAGGCCCGTGCCGATGAAGCGCGTGCCGGCAATGTCCCATACCACCTTGTAGGTTTCGCCAGTGCGCGTCACCGTCACCGTGCCGCGGTATTCGCCGCCCGAATCCGGATTCGTGCCGACGACATCGAAACGGCCGGTCGGGTCGGCCCATGCGGCGGTCGCCAGCAAAGCCAGCGAAATTCCGCCTGCAAGGCTGCTTGCGAGCGCGCCCATCTCAGTAGACAACCACGGAGCGGATGCTCTCGCCGGCATGCATCAGGTCGAAAGCCTTGTTGATGTCTTCGAGGGGCATGGTGTGGGTGATCATCGGGTCGATCTGGATCTTGCCGTCCATGTACCAGTCGACGATCTTGGGCACGTCGGTGCGCCCGCGCGCCCCGCCGAACGCCGTGCCGCGCCACGACCGGCCGGTGACAAGCTGGAAGGGACGGGTGGAGATTTCCTGACCCGCCCCGGCAACGCCGATGATGATCGAGGTGCCCCAGCCCTTGTGGGCGCATTCGAGCGCCTGGCGCATCACATTCACATTGCCGATGCACTCGAACGAGTAATCCGCGCCGCCGCGGGTTAGCTCGACGAGATGGGCGACGAGGTCGCCCTTCACCTCCTGCGGGTTGACGAAATGCGTCATGCCGAACTTGCGGCCCCATTGCTCGCGCGCCGGGTTGAGATCGACGCCGACGATCATGTCGGCGCCGGCCAGCCGGCAGCCCTGTATCACGTTGAGCCCGATGCCGCCGAGGCCGAAGACGACGCAGTTGGAGCCTTCCTCGACCTTGGCCGTGTTGATCACCGCGCCGATGCCGGTGGTCACGCCGCAGCCGATGTAGCAGATCTTGTCGAAGGGCGCCTTGGGGTTGACCTTGGCGAGCGCGATCTCCGGCAGCACCGTGTGGTTGGAGAATGTCGAACAGCCCATGTAGTGCAGCACCTTCTTGCCCTTGTAGGAAAACCGGCTGGTGCCGTCGGGCATCACGCCCGCGCCTTGCGTCGTCCTGATCGCTTGGCAGAGATTGGTCTTCGGATTGAGACAGTACTCGCACTCGCGGCATTCTGGCGTGTAGAGCGGGATCACATGGTCACCGGGCTTCAGCGACTTCACCCCGGGACCGACCTCGAGCACGACGCCGGCGCCCTCATGGCCCAGAATTGCAGGGAAAGCGCCTTCCGGGTCGGCGCCGGAAAGCGTGAACTCGTCCGTGTGGCACACCCCGGTCGCCTTGATCTCGACCAGCACCTCGCCCTCCTTGGGGCCTTCCAGGTCAACCTCGACGATTTCCAGAGGTTTGCCGGCCTCGAATGCGACCGCTGCGCGTGTCTTCATGGGTGTCCTCCAAGTATTCTCAATGAGGTCAGCTTTTCAGCTTTCAGACATCGTTTCAAGCCGTTGGCCGCAGTTCCGGAATCCTTTCGTCAATTCATCCGGGATAACTTTCCGGGGGAAAGCGCTTGCGTGATCACCGCCGGGCAAGCAATCTGCCGCTCCCGCCTCGGAGAACGCAGATGTCAGCAGTCAAATCGCAAACCATGCCCATGGCGGGCGAACAAGTGCGCGGTATGGTGATCATGGCTGTTGCCATGCTGATCCTGCCGATTATGGACATCATCGGCAGATGGTTGTCGCTGATCGACCACTTGTCGCCGGGACAGATCGCAGTCACCAGGTTTGCCGTGCAATTCGTCGTGCTGGTGCCATGGATCGTAGCCACGCGCGGTGTTTCCGCACTGCGCCCGAAGCAGATATGGGCCAACATCCTGCGCGGCATGCTGCTCGGTTTTGCCAGCCTGCTGTTCTTCATTTCGGTCAAGTACATGCCGGTTGCCGACGCCATCGCGGTGTTCTTCGTCGAGCCGCTTCTGCTGGTGGCGCTGTCGGCGGTCATTCTCAAGGAGCGCGTCGGCTGGCGGCGGCGCATCGCCGTGATCGTCGGATTTGCCGGTGCGCTCATCGTCATTCAACCCAGTTACGAACTGTTCGGTCCCGTCTCGCTTCTTCCGCTGGGCACGGCGTTGCTGTTCGCCTTCTATCTGATCCTGAACAAGACCGTGGCGCTCGAGGACGAACCGATCGTCATGCAGATGGTCGCCGGCGCCGGAGCTACACTGACCCTCGGGTTGGCGGTAATTGCGGGCACAATTGCGGGGATCGCGGACATGACGCCGCTGATGCCGCAATTTGCGATCTCGTGGTTTCTGCTGTTGATCGTCGGATTGCTATCGGCCGGCGGGCACCTGATGGTGATCCAGGCCTTTCGGTTCGCGCCTGCCTCGGTTCTGGCGCCTTTTCAGTATTTCGAGATCGTCACAGCCACCATATTCGGCCTGATCATCTTCGGCGATTTTCCGGAGCTGTCGAAATGGTTCGGCATAGCGATCATCATCGGCTCCGGCCTTTACACGTTCTGGCGGGAACGCCAACTTCACGAAGAAGCCCCGGAAACGAACCGAATATGATCCTCAATCTTGCACTCGGCACAATTCTCATCGCGCTCACCGTTATCATTCATACTTTCGGATTGATCGGTGTTACCCATTTCACGAGCTGGCTGGTCGACCGGTTCCGCATGCACGGCCGGCGCAGCCGCGTCCTTGCCATGATCACCGTCGTCTTCGGCCTGTTCGCAATAATGACGGTGGAAGTCTGGATATGGGCGGTCGCCTTCAAACTGGTCGGCGCCTTCGACAGTTTCGCCGCTTCCCTCTATTTTTCCACCGTGACCTTCTCGACGCTTGGATATGGAGATGTGGTGCCGGTGGATGAGTGGCGGCTGTTTGCGGCGCTCGAGGGCATCAACGGTTTTCTTCTGATCGGCTGGTCGACAGCCTATTTGGTGGCGGCGTCGACCCGTATCGGACCATTCCGCTCGGGTGTGCATTTCTAGAAAACCGGAACGCGACGCGGCCTCCGCTTATTATCCATTCGTTGGCTTGAGCGGTTTCGCGCTTGCCCATAATAGTAGCCCCAGGGAGAAGGGCGGATGTTCAGGAAAATCCTCATTGCGAATCGGGGTGAAATAGCGTGCCGGGTAATCAAGTCGGCGCGTGACATGGGGCTCAAAACGGTCGCAGTCTATTCAGACGCCGATCGCGATGCGGTGCATGTCGAGATGGCCGACGAGGCGGTGAACATCGGGCCTCCGCCTGCAAGCGAGAGCTATCTTCTCGCAGACAGGATCATCGACGCCTGCAGGCAAACCGGGGCACAGGCCGTACACCCCGGTTATGGTTTCCTGTCGGAACGCTCATCTTTCTGCAAGGCGCTGGAGGCGGAAGGAATCACGTTTATCGGGCCGAAGCCGAAGGCGATCGAGGCGATGGGCGACAAGATCACCTCAAAGAAGATCGCCGCGGAAGCTGGCGTATCCACCGTCCCCGGCTTTATGGGCCTTATCGATGATGCGGCGCATGCGGCAAGGATTGCCTCCGAAATCGGCTATCCGGTGATGATCAAGGCGTCTGCGGGCGGCGGCGGCAAAGGCATGCGCATTGCTTGGAACGACGCGGAGGCGCGCGAAGGCTTCGAACGTTCGAAGTCGGAAGCCGCATCTTCTTTCGGCGACGACCGCATTTTCATCGAGAAGTTCATCGAGGAGCCGCGCCACATCGAAATCCAGGTCTTGGCCGACAGTCACGGTAACTGCATCTATCTCGGCGAGCGCGAGTGCTCGATCCAGCGCCGCAACCAGAAGGTTGTCGAGGAGGCGCCGTCGCCGTTCCTGGACGAGAAAACCCGCAAGGCTATGGGCAAACAGGCTTGCGCGCTGGCCAGCGCCGTCGACTACCAGAGCGCCGGCACGGTCGAATTCATAGTCGACAAGAAGCGCAACTTCTACTTTCTCGAGATGAATACGAGATTGCAGGTCGAACATCCGGTCACCGAACTGATTACCGGGATCGATATCGTCGAGCAGATGATCCGAATCGCTGCCGGTGAAAAACTCGAACTGAAGCAAAGCGCCATCAAGCTGAACGGCTGGGCCGTGGAAAGCCGCATCTACGCCGAGGATCCATTCCGCAACTTTCTGCCGTCGATTGGCCGTCTGACCCGCTATCGTCCGCCACAGGAGGGGCCGCATGGCGATGTCGTCGTGCGTAACGACACCGGCGTGACTGAAGGGTCGGAAATCTCGATGTTCTAC
>JBFIBB010000258.1:0-4579 GCA_041582695.1 Rhizobiaceae bacterium | reverse complement strand
TCGGTAGCTCGAAGAAGATCATCACAAAGCCGGGATTCTCCTGCATCTCGAACGGCTCATCCATCGACGTCGGCCCGAGCGAGCGCAACAAGCATGCGTTGCTCGACAGCACCGACCGTATCGCCGGAACGGGAATACCCGGCCGCACGGGAAACGGCATCGACGGCAACGCCGCCTGCACCTCCAAGGCCGGAACCTTTCTCAAGCGGTGTGCATCGCGGGACGGATCGATCCCGAGGGCGGATCCCTATCGCGATCCGAATTTCCCGGGCATTCCGCTTGGCCGGCAGTAGCGGCCGCGCAAATGAGGATGCGAGCATGGATCGGCACCGCACTGGTCGCACTCACATTGTTGGCCGCGCATATCGTTTTCGACGGCGTTTTCTCGGCGCTGCGCGGCAGGACATTCGATCTCTATCAGACGATCTATCCCTCACCGCCTGTGTCCTCACCGGTTATCCTTGTCGCCATTGACGAGAGAAGCCTCTCCACTACCGGCAGGTGGCCCTGGAACCGCGGCAGGATCGCCGAACTCGTCGATGCCGTCGCCGCCAATGGCGCTACAGCAATCGGTCTTGACGTACTGTTTCCCGAGCCCGATACGGGCCCCGGTGGACCGGAAGGCGATCAGCAACTTGCGCGATCCCTGGCCGCAGCACCGTCGGTTCTTGCCGCGAGCATCGAGGCGCTGCCGACTGCCGCTGCCGCCGAACCGAAGGCGGGCTGGTCACTCGTCGGCGAAGTCCCGCAAGAGCTGCCTGCGTTCGGCGGTTTGGTGACTTCGCGAGCGATCTTCAACGACGCGGCGCACGGCATCGGAATCATCAGGGCCACGCCCGACAGCGACGGCACGCTGCGGCAACTACCTCTGGTCTGGTTGCGGGATGGCGCGGGAGGCTTGCAACTTTGGCCGTCGTTTGCCCTTGAACTTGTCCGTACTCACATGGGCGAAACCGGATTTGCGGTGAGGATGGCAAACGGCGGATTTGATGCGCTCAGAATCGGTCCGCGAACGATCCCGCTGGAAACCTCCGGCACGGTCAATTTAAGGGAGCGTTACGGAAGCCTGCCGCTCGTATCAGCGCAAACGCTTCTCGACGGATCGGCGGATCCGAGGATACGGGGCGCTATTGCAATCGTTACCGTCAGCGCCGCCGGCATCGATCAGCATCACATTACCCCTGCGCAGGTGGCGCGTCTCGGAGCGGAAGTGCATGGCCTCGTTATCGAGCAGTTGCTGACAGGCGATTTTCCGCGTCATGTCGCCGACGCGAAATGGATCGAGCGGGCGTGGTTCCTTGCCGGAACTGCCCTTGTGATCATTCTGGGATCCATGGTTGTTTCGCGGCCATGGCTGTCCGTTCCGGCGATGATACTGGTGGTCGCCTCGCCACTAGCCGCCGGGATCGCGATCTTCATGGCCAGCAATTCTCTTGTTGAGGGTCTGCAGCCGGCAGCAGGTCTGCTGCTGGCGGCGGTTACATCGGGCTACTCCAACTATCGGCTGGCAGAGCAACGGCGGCAGGTGCTGATCCGGCAGTTCTCGCAGTTTCTGTCGCCGGCCATTGTCGGCAAACTGGCCGAAAGCGACGCCGAAGCGATGATCGCGGTGGAAAAGCGCGAAGTCACGGTTCTGATGATGGACATTCGAGGATTTACCACCATGACGCATACGCTGTCGGCAAGCGAGATCGTCGCGATCGTCAATCACTTTCTCGCCATCGCCACCGACGAAATCCTGAAACGGGACGGCACCATCGACAAGTTCATTGGCGACGCCGTGCTCGCAATCTGGAACGCGCCGATAGCAGTCGCCGATCACGCCGACCGCGCACTGGCGGCCGCACTTGCGATCATCGATCGAGTTGCTGCATCCAATGGCGAGTTAACGGCCAAAGGGCTTCCGTCATTGCGGGTCGGGGCCGGCCTCGAGACGGGTATCTGCTCTGTCGGAAATTACGGTACCGTCCGGCGGATCGACTACACCGCGATCGGCGACAGCGTGAACCTGGCGGCGCGGCTCGAAGGCGCTACAAAGGCGGTAGGCGCAGCCTTGTTGGCTGGATCGGGAACCGCTGCGGCGGTTTCATCGCCGATGCGGTCGCTGGGCAAGGTAAAAATTCACGGATTCGACGAAGAGATCGAAGTGTTCACAACGGCCAGGCGGGAAGGGTAGTCACAGGATCAGTTACTGTCGTTCCAGCCTGCCGAAATTCTCCTTGAGAGTTCGTCCACATCCTTGAGCACGACCCCGCCGCGGGCGCGCTTGACGACACCCGCTCTGTCCAGCGAAGCCATCTCTCGCGAAACGGCCTCACGGCTGCATCCGATCCGCTCGGCCAGCGCCTGCTGCACCGGTGGCGGTGAAATGATGCGCTCGCCGTCATGACCGAGCCTTGGGCGCGATAGGCGCAGCAACTCGCTATACAACCGATATTTCGCCTTCAGGAAAGATCGCTCCGCAACCCGTATGTTGAGATCGCGGATGCGGGCCGATAGTATTTTGAGAAGTTCGATTGTCACGTCCGGCGCATCGCGCAGGATATTCAGGAACACCGGACGCGGCACCGAAAGGAGTTTCGTCGTGACCATGGCGGTGATATTGGCGGATCGCGCCTGCCCGTCGATTGCTGCCTGTTCTCCGAAGAACTGCCCGTCGCTGAATTCGCCCATGATGGCTTCCTGTCCGGTCGCAAACCGGAGGATTACCCGTACCCGGCCGCTGATGATGAAACGGACGTCATGGCTCTCGTCCAAGAAATCGAGAACAAGTTCATGTTGGCGATATTCGGCGATGTTGCATTGGGAAGACCACTTCTTGTCCTGCGCATCGCTGAGGGATTGAAACAGGGCGAAAGATTTGAGCGATACCATCGACTGTCCTCGTACCATGCAATGGCGGACATTAGCATGAGTACAGCACTGCGGAAAATGCATAAGGCCGGCCCGCGGGGATCGGACCGGCCTTCTGGAGATCGTCTCGCGGAGGAATCAGCGGCTATAGTGGCCGCATTCCATGTCGGATGCCGAGAGTTCGCCGCCAATATGGCAATACTCCGTGATCTTGCGGCGCGGCATGTAGGTAGGCACGCGACGAACTCTGACAATCACGGGGACCGGTCCGTTGTCACCGCCGCGATCGGCGCCCTGGCCACCTTGGCCGCCATTGGCGCTTTTGGCCATGGCCAGTCCTGTTGCGGCAAAGGTGCTGATCAGTGCAAGCATGATAATCTTCTTCATGATGTTTCTCCGGGAATGGATCATGTTTCGGTTGAACACGATGCGATCCTGCCCGTTGGCATGCTCAAATGCTGTGCTCGCGGTCACAGCTTCGTCAACCATTCGTTAACTCTCTAAAAAAACTGATTTTTTACCAAAACACCGCGTCAGGAAATCGAGTTGTGTGCCAGGATGTTTTCGATTCTCGCGACGTGCCGCCCGGGAATTTTTTGGCCCAAGCCCATTGTACCAAGTAGGCGCCGGTCTTATAGATTTTACCGATATTCGGCTTCAGCAGGGGATATGTGATGGCGGTCAGGGCAGACAACACCATGTGGTCGGGTCTGTTTTCGATTGCGCCCGGCTCTGGACAAACGCTGCAGGCGCAAATCCGCCAGGCGATCGTCGCCGCAATTCTAGACCGGCATATCTCCGCGAAAATGCCGCTGCCGTCGTGCCGGGTCCTGGCCAGGAAGCTCGGCGTCGCCCGCGGCACGGTGGTTCTCGCATTCCAGCAGCTTGTCGATCAGGGATTCCTGATCGCGCGCGAGCGCCGCGGTCACTTCGTCAATCCGGATATTCTCGCAACGCCAGGGCAAAACCTGCAGAAACCGCGGGCAGACACAGGCAATATCGACTGGCATGCGAGAGCCGTTTCAAGTGCACGCGACCTGCCGAAACCTGAAAAGCCGTACAATTGGCAGACATCCTCCTATCCTTTCATCTACGGCCAATTCGATCCGGCACTGTTTCCAACAACCGAATGGCGCGAGTGCAACCGCATGGCGCTGGCCGTGCTGGAAATTCAAAACTGGGCGTCCGACATGTTCGAACGCGACGATCCGCTGTTGGTCGAGCAAATCCAGGCAAGAATGCTGCCAAAACGGGGAATTTTCGCCAGTCCGGACGAGATCATGATTACCCTTGGCGCGCAAAACGCACTCTACATACTCGCCACGCTCCTGATGACCAAAGGCGTTCGCGTTGCTATGGAAAACCCCGGATACCCGGATGCCCGCAGCATTTTCAGGCTCGCCGGCGCCGAAAAGGTTCCGGTTCCGGTCGACGAACACGGGCTTGTCGTCGAACAGGTTCCCGAGAATTGCGATTTCGTTTTCGTGACGCCAAGCCATCAATGTCCGACGATGGTTTCAATGACCGCAAAACGAAAAGCTGATCTCCTTAAGCGCGCCGCGGACAATGACATGATTGTCATCGAGGACGACTACGACAGCCAACTCCTCGATGATGGACCGGAACCGGCGCTGAAAAGTCTCGATCACTCCGGCCGGGTCATCTATGTCGGCTCGCTGTCGAAGACGCTGGCCCCCGGGTTACGCGTCGGCTACATCGTCGCCCC
>JBFIBB010000257.1:0-4617 GCA_041582695.1 Rhizobiaceae bacterium | reverse complement strand
GTATCCCGGGGGCTTCTCCTGCCGGTGCTGCAAATGGATGCCGGCTTCTGCTTTGCTACTGGCCCGAATCCAGGCTGTCTAGCCGTGCCTGGAGTTCTGCGATCTTTAGTTCCAGCGCTTCGGTTTTCTCAAGCCGTTTGTGCAACTGTTCGATATAGATGTGCGCCTTTTCGAGCTCGTTGAGCATTCCGCCGACCTTCTGCGAAAGGTTGAACGGTCCGCTCTCCATCGTCGGGCCAACCGCCGGCAGATGGCGGTTCTTCCACATCTCGTCGGCATGCTGATCGATCGACGGCAGGTCGTAGCCGGCATCGAAGACCAGATCGCAGCCGCCCGAGCAACTTCCCGACGTTGTGATCTCGCCGGCAATGATGAGATCGCCGGCATCGTTCAGCCGAAGCTGATTAATGCCCAGGCCATCGTAAGTGATACGGAACTCGTTCTGCGTCGTGTTGAAGTTCAGCCGAAGCGGATTAGGCGCGCTGGCGTCGCCCGATTGCATCCTGATCGCCACCGAACCGCTGGACCTGTTGAGATGCAGGGTATCTCCCGGTGACGATGTGCCCATGCCCACGTCGCCATCGGTGTCGATGAATATCGAGCTTGTCGGGGCGTCCGGGCGAATGCGGAACGGCAACAGGCTGCCATTGGTCACGTCGCGAATGAAGAAATTGGTCTCATTGCCGGCAACATCCCAGGTCTGCGGCGCAAAGCCGGAAGAACCGTCCTGCTGCAAGCGCAGGGTGGGCGTATCGCCGTCGATGACGTGGATTTCCGTTGAAGGCGTCGAAGTGCGAATACCGATCCTGCCGCCGTCGTCCACGTAGAGAGAGTTCGAGCGGGCGCCGGCCTCGATGGTGAAAGGCGTGCGCGCACCCGAGATGTCTTCGATCGAAAACTTCGACGCGCCGCCATTGGCACTGTCATTGACGGTGATCTGCCAGTCGTTGCTCGGAAAACCCGGCACCACGCTCGTGTCGTCGAACTTGATGCGCAGGTTGTTTTCCTTCAGGCGGATCGTGTCGAAGCCGAATACTTCGCCATTGACGCAGTCGAAGCCGATACAGGCGCTGCCATCGACGATCAGGTCGTCGTTGATCACGAAATCGGCGCGCGCGCCGAAAGTCAGCGATGCGCCGGTGACGGCGGCAATGGCCGCCTGGCTCAGAAGAATCTTCGAAAAACGGGTCATCATTGCTCTCCCTTGCCTTCGGGAATGTCCTCGACCTTGACGATGACGCCGTCCTTCACGCAGAAGACGCCGCTCAGATTGGCGCCGAGCATCTTCGCGCCGGGAATGTCGTCGCGGCCGTTATTCAGGCCCGGATTGAGTATCTCCACCTTCTGGTCTGTGGCGGCTGTCAGTTGATAACGGAAGTAGCCATCGACCACCTTCCCGTATTTCCGCAGATCGAGAGAGGGCAGAGTCGAGCGGTTGAACACCTCGGCCTGATAGTCGGCCGGCCCGGTGATGATCAGAGTGGCGTTGCTGTATCTGGCTCCGGGCTTGAACGACACCCGCGTGCCCTCAAACTGCTCCGACGCCAAAATGGGTTGTTCCCTGGTTACGGTCTGCTCCGCCAGGGCTATTCCTGGCAGCAGCAGCAGCGCTGCGCTGGCGGCAGCTCCGATACTTGGCCAATGTTTTTTCATGTCTGCATTCCTCGAACTTAAACGTTTCAGTATTCTCCTTGGTGCCAGCCCACCAATTCTTCTGAGAGAATCCGCCAATATTCGCTATGTCAGCACCGATCAGTTTTGATATTCAGGAGCAGTGCGACAATAACAAACCTATCTCAGATGACAAACAACTGAGAAGTGAATTTCTGTAATTCTTTTCTTGAAAATTCTATATTCCAAAAGCCCAGTATTGATGGGTTTCAGATAACGAGTGTGATATTAATCACATTGGCAGGCCTGTTTCATGGCAACGCAGTTATTTGCACCTAGCGCTTTAGTTGCATCGTGATCCATTCGCCACGACTGTCCGTTGCCATATGGCGAAATCCCTGATTCCCGTAGGCGGCGATAACGGCACGCCGCTGACGCTCCAATATGCCGGAAAGGATGACTGAACCGCCCGGCGACAGGTGCCGGGCCATGTCCGGCGCCAAAAGCATCAACGGGCCGGCAAGCACGTTGGCGACGATAAGGTCGAAGGGTCCCGCATGGGCGAACGCCTTGTGCTGGAAGCCCGTTGCGGTGATGGCCGAAACCCTTGCTGCAACGTTGTTGAGCCGGATGTTCCGCCGTGCGACTTCGGTTGCGACGGGGTCTATATCGCTTGCAAGAACCGATATCGGCGCGACCTTCGCAAGCGCGATCGCCAGCACGGCGCTGCCGGTTCCAAGATCCAGCGCATTGCGCGGATGCTCCCGGCGTACGACCCGCTCGATCATCGCAAGGCATCCTGCCGTCGTGCCGTGATGGCCGGTGCCGAAAGCCTGTCCGGCCTCGATTTCGATAGCGATATCGCCGGGACGCCGTGCCGCCCGGTCGTGCGAACCGTGAACGAGAAAGCGGCCGGCGCGCACCGGCTTCAGCCCTTCAAGCGATTTCGCCACCCAATCGATATCCGGCAGTATTTCCCGTCCGATCGGAAAATGTTCGTCCGGCCCGAACAAGGCCTGCAAACGAACGGTGTCGGCTTCGGCGTCCGTCGAATAGACCGAAATCTCGTGCAGGTCCCGCTCCTCATCGGTTTCGATGATCGCAATCGGCGCTCCGTCATCCTCGAACTCCCGCTCCACGGCTTCGAAAAGCTCGCTGGCGCGCGGCTTGGCGACGGTGAGAAACAGGCGTGTCTGATTCATCGGCGCTAGGACTTCTCGATGAGGCGCTTCAGCTTGGCAAGCGCATTGTCGGGATTCTCGCCGTACGCGATCGTACCGAAAAACGCCCCGGCGCTGTCGAGCAGGATAATGGAGGCGGTGTGGTCCATCGTGTACCCGCCATCGTCAAGCGGTACCTTTTTCGAGTAGATGCCAAACGACTTCGCCATGACAGCGACGTCGCCCGGAGCACCTGTTATTCCGGTGATCCGTTCCGATACGTTCGAGACGTAGCGGTCCAGCACTTCAGGCGTGTCGCGTTCGGGATCGATCGACACGAAGAAGGCCTGCAACGCCTTTCCTTCGTCTCCGAGCTCGCTCATCCAACCGTCCATCTCGAACAGCGTGGTCGGGCAGACCTCCGGACAATGGGTGAAACCGAAGAAGACCGCGCTCGGATGCCCGCGAAACGCCTGTTCCGTAATCGGCTGGCCACGCTGGTCGACAAGCGTGAAGGGCGCGCCATAGGCTTCGCCGCCATGAAGTGTGCGGTACCAGGAAAAGGTCATCCAGCCGACCGCGACCGCAAGAACGAACAACAGCGCATACGCGATCAGTCGCATTGGTGTCATGTAACAGAATGTCCCTGTGAGTTGCGCCGCCGTTCAGAAGCACCAGGCAAGGCCTGTTTCCGCCATGGTCATGACGATCCTGGCACCATCGTTCAGCCAGCCGGCAAAGGCCAGCCCGCAGGTTGCCGATACCAGCAACACGGCGATGGCGATTTTCGCGGCAGTCCGGTTCGAACGCGAAATTGGCTTCATGCCATCAATATACTCCGTCCGGCGGCAAGGCCAATACTTGCAATTTCAAGGCGCGAATTCGCCGCAGCGCCGGCGCGGGAAGCCCGCCTCTTTGGCGTGGCGCAAAGGCCGGCCGGTGGCGGGACAGCAACTTCGCCGCTGGACAAGCCCGTCGCCACGCACATAATTCGGTGGGCCGGGCGACCGGAACCGGACCTACTTCCGAAAGGCGATGCTTTGGGCGGTCTGAGGCATTTCATCGTTGCCATGGCGGTTTGCCTGGGAATTGCGCCGGCCGAGGGCGGTGAACACGCATCCGACCGCATGGCCGGTCCCGGCATTCACGTCACCTCCGGTGCCGCGCCTGGTTACGTCGACGACGCGGTTTGCGGCGGATGCCATATCGACAAGGCCGAGAGCTTTGCCGCTGTCGGCATGTCCAGGAGCTTCTACCGCCCCTCGGCCGATAACGTGATCGAGGACTTTGCCAACAACCACTTCCATCACCTGCCATCCGATCGGCACTACGAGATGGAACTGCGCGGCGGCGAATACTGGTTCCGCCGCTACCGGCTCGCCAGGGATGGCAGGCGCATCGATGTCTTCGAACGAAAGATCGACTGGATTCTGGGCTCCGGCAACCACTCCCGGGTCTATCTGTACCAGACCGCGGATGGGGCCATGTTCCAACTGCCGCTCGCCTGGTACACACAGGAACACCGGTGGGACATGGCGCCCGGATTCGAATGGAAGCGGCATCTGGGCGTGATGCGCACCGTCCACCGCCAGTGCATGTTCTGCCACAACGCCTACCCGGAAGTCGCCGAAGGCAGCGATAAAGCCGGTCTGCCTGAACTCTTTCCCTTCGCCTTGCCGGAGGGCATCGGCTGTCAGCGCTGTCACGGTCCCGGGGCAGAACATCTTCGCGCGCTCTACGCGGAGGACCAGAAGCTGGAGGAAGTCCGCGCGGCGATCGTCAATCCGGGGAAATTGCCGCCCGACCGGCTCTACAGCATCTGCTACGGCTGTCACATGCAGCCGGC
>JBFIBB010000256.1:0-4617 GCA_041582695.1 Rhizobiaceae bacterium | reverse complement strand
CTTGTCGACTGCGCGCCGGTTACCAGCGGTAATGCGAAAACGCACGGTTGGCCTCGGCCATCCGGTGCGTGTCTTCGCGCTTCTTCACCGCGGTGCCGCGGTTGTTGGCCGCATCGAGCAATTCGCCCGACAGACGGTCAACCATCGTCGTCTCGTTGCGTCCGCGCGCTGCGGTTATCAGCCAGCGGATCGCCAGCGCCTGGCGGCGCTCGGTGCGCACCTCGACCGGAACCTGGTAGGTCGCGCCGCCGACGCGCCGCGAACGGACCTCCACATGCGGAGCCACGTTCTCCAGCGCCTGGTGGAACAGGCCCAGCGGTTCGGCCTTGGCCTTCTGCTCGACCTGCTCGAGCGCGCCATAGACGATGCGATCGGCAACCGACTTCTTGCCATGCAGCATGATGGCGTTCATGAATTTCGTGATCACCAGATCGCCGAATTTGGGATCGGGGTTGATCTCGCGCTTCTCTGCACTGTGACGTCGGGACATATCTCTCGTCTCTCAACTAATTCGCTAAGCCCGGCGCCAAACAAAAAAAGCGCCGAAGCGGGAATTCCTTACTTCGGACGCTTTGCGCCGTATTTGGAGCGGCGTTGTTTGCGGTCTTTTACGCCTTGGGTGTCGAGCACGCCGCGAATGATGTGATAGCGTACGCCCGGAAGGTCTTTCACGCGGCCGCCGCGGATCATCACCACGGAATGTTCCTGAAGGTTGTGGCCTTCGCCAGGAATGTAACCGATCACTTCGAAACCATTGGTCAGGCGGATTTTCGCCACCTTGCGCAGCGCCGAGTTCGGCTTCTTCGGCGTCGTCGTGTAAACGCGCGTGCAAACGCCCCGCTTTTGCGGGTTCTGCTGCATGGCCGGAACCTTGTTGCGCTTTACCGGCGCGGTGCGCGGCTTGCGGATCAGCTGGTTAACGGTAGGCATTCAAACCTTCCCCTTGATTTCCAAATTCGTACTCCAAGCCAGAAAACGAGGCTCGTTCCACCAAGCAAACGGGTGCATTACCAAACAAAATTCAGGGCAGAAAACCGTGATTTACGGTCCTGCCCGAACGGATAAGCAGAGGAAACGGCGATCCGTTTCATGCATGCCGGTAATGTCAACGTTCGCAGAACGAACCCTGTTTGAGACCAAATCCGGGGCGCGACGCCCTGAAAGAAAAAGCCTCACATCGGCTCAGACGCGGCTCAATTACCCATTCGCCCCGTTATCGTCAAGCCCGCAATGGAAAAACTGTTGCGATTTCTGCACTTCGGACGCCCGGCGCAATAAAATGTCGCCGATTTCGCTGTTGCGTTACAAAAATGGTCCTTTGCGGGTGTTTTTTCACTTTTCAACGTGCGACAAACCCCGCTTGTAGGCGCAAATGCAGGGAATCGGCATGAACGACAATGAAGAGCATATCCCCGTCTACATTATCGTCGGTCAGGCAAGGACGGAAAGGAACGGTTCGGCCGAGCGGATACATGTGCTTCTGACCGCCGCCGATGATGACACGGCAGTGCGCAAATCGCTCGAGGCGCTTGCGTGCGAGGGATATGTCGAAGCCGAGCTCGACCAGATCGGCGAGATATCGGCCATGCCGGACGAGGAACCGCACGCTTCCGCCTATCAGGGTGCGCTCGAAGGTGAGATCGCGATTGTCGCGCTCGGCTCTCCCGGTATCGACTGAACTGCAGCCTTCCGGCCAATTGAAAACCGCCGGGATTTTAGCCCCGGCGGTTTCGATGTTTTTGATCGGTAGTTATTGCGCTACTCGGCGGCGCCGCTCATTTCTTCCAGCAACGGCACCGCTTCGTCCGCGTCCGACATCTTGCGGCGTTCCTCGAGGATGAGGTCGTCGCGCGCCGTTGCGATGCGCCTGATCTGGGTCATCGCCCCGCCGGTGCCAGCCGGAATGAGCCGGCCGACAATGACGTTTTCCTTCAGGCCCTGCAGCGTGTCGGTCTTGCCGGCGACCGCGGCTTCCGTCAGCACCTTGGTGGTCTCCTGGAAGGAGGCGGCCGAGATGAACGACGGTGTCTGCAGCGACGCCTTGGTGATGCCGAGCAGAACCGGCTGGCCTTCGGCGGGCTGCTTGCCCTCCTCGACCAGGCGCTCGTTGACCTCGTCGAACTCGATCGCGTCGACGTTGTCGCCCGGAATGTAGACCGAATCGCCCTGCTTGGTGATTTCCACCTTCTGCAGCATCTGCCGGACGATCACCTCGATATGCTTGTCGTTGATGACAACGCCCTGCAACCGGTAGACTTCCTGGATCTCGTTGACGAGATACGAGGCCAGAGCCTCCACGCCCTTGATCGCCAGAATGTCGTGCGGCGCCGGATTGCCGTCGAGGATGTAGTCGCCTTTCTCGATCGTGTCGCCGTCCTGGAGGTGGAACGGCTTGCTCTTGGGAATTAGATATTCCGCCGGCTCCACGCCCTCTTCGTGCGGCTCGATCATGATGCGCCGCTTGTTCTTGTAGTCGCGGCCGAAGCGCACGATACCGTCGATTTCGGCAATGACCGCATGATCCTTCGGACGGCGCGCCTCGAACAACTCGGCCACCCTCGGCAGACCGCCGGTGATGTCCTTGGTCTTGGCGCTTTCCATCGGAATACGGGCAAGCACGTCGCCGGGGTTGACCTTCGCGCCCGGCTCCACCGACAGGATGGCTTCGACCGACAGCATGAAGCGGGCTTCGCCGCCCTTGCTGAGTTTGGCGATCTTGCCTTTCGCATCGAGCACGGTGATCGCCGGCTTCAGGTCGGTGCCACGCGGGGTCGACCGCCAGTCGATGATCTCGCGCTTGGTGATGCCGGTCGACTCGTCGGCTGATTCCTGCACGGAGATGCCATCGACGACATCCTCGTAGGCGATCGTGCCGCCGACCTCGGTCAGGATCGGGCGCGTGTACGGGTCCCATTCGGCAATGCGCTGGCCGCGCTTGACCTTGTCGCCATCGTCCACATGCAGGCGCGAACCGTAGGTCACTTTGTGCGACGCGCGTTCCTTGCCCGACGCGTCCATGATCAGCACGGCCATGTTGCGGCCCATGGCGATCTGGTGGCCGTCGGAGTTGCGCACCACGTTGCGGTTGCGGATCTGGACCGTGCCCTCGTAGGAGGCTTCGAGGAACGATTGGTCGACAACCTGCGCGGTGCCACCCATGTGGAAGGTCCGCATGGTAAGCTGCGTGCCCGGCTCGCCGATGGACTGCGCGGCAATGACGCCGACCGCCTCGCCGATATTGACGGGAGTTCCGCGGGCCAGGTCGCGGCCGTAGCATGTGCCGCAGACGCCGGTTTTCATTTCGCAGGTCAGCGCCGAGCGGATGCGGACCGACTGCACGCCGGCATTCTCGATCGCCTCGACGTCGCGCTCGTCGATGAGCGTGCCGCCCTTGACCAGAACCTCGCCCGATGCCGGATGCAGGATGTCGTCGAGCGCGGTGCGACCGAGCACCCGCTGGCCGAGCGAAGCAACCACCTGGCCGGCATCGACGATCGGCTGCATCGTGAGGCCCTTGTCGGTGCCGCAATCGCGCGAATTGACGATGCAATCCTGCGCTACGTCGACAAGGCGCCGGGTCAGGTAGCCCGAATTCGCGGTTTTCAACGCCGTATCGGCCAAGCCCTTGCGCGCGCCGTGCGTGGAGTTGAAGTACTCCAGAACAGTCAGGCCTTCCTTGAAGTTCGAGATGATCGGCGTCTCGATGATCTCTCCGGACGGTTTGGCCATCAGGCCACGCATTCCCGCAAGCTGGCGCATCTGCGTCGGCGAACCGCGCGCGCCCGAATGGCTCATCATATAGATCGAGTTCATCGGCTTTTGACGTCCGTCTTCGCCGAACTGGACCGCCTTGATGCGGCCCATCATCTCCTCGGCCACCTTCTCGGAGCATTTTGCCCAGGCGTCGACCACCTTGTTGTACTTCTCGCCCTGGGTGATCAGGCCGTCATTGTACTGCTGCTCGTATTCCTTGGTCAGCGTGTCGGTTTCACCGACCAGCTTGGCCTTTGTATCCGGAATCAGCATGTCGTCCTTGCCGAACGAAATGCCGGCGCGGCAGGCGTGACTGAAGCCGAGCTGCATGATCCGGTCGCAGAAGATCACCGTGTCCTTCTGGCCGCAATGCCGGTAGACCGTGTCGATCATCCGCGAGATGTTCTTCTTGGTCATTTCCTGGTTGCAGACCTCGAACGGCACATTGCCGTTTTTCGGCAGAAGTTCACCGATGATCATGCGGCCCGGAGTGGTTTCGAAAATCTGCGAAACCGGCTTGCCCTCGGTATCGACCGTCTTGAACCGGCCCTTGATCTTCGTGTGCAGCGTGACCACCCGGTTTTCGAGTGCATGGTGCAGCTCGCCCATGTCGGCGAACATCATGCCCTCGCCCGGCTCGTTCTCGTTTACGATCGACAGGTAGTAGAGGCCCAAAACCATGTCCTGTGACGGCACGATGATCGGTGCGCCATTGGCCGGATGCAGAATGTTGTTGGTCGACATCATCAGCACGCGTGCTTCAAGCTGTGCCTCGAGCGACAGCGGCACGTGGACGGCCATCTGGTCGCCGTCGAAGTCGGCGTTGAACGCCGTGCAGACCAGCGGGTGCAACTGGATGGCCTT
>JBFIBB010000255.1:0-4618 GCA_041582695.1 Rhizobiaceae bacterium | reverse complement strand
GCCGCCCTTGTGAAATTGAGCGTGTTTGAAAGTGCCAGGAAATATCGAACCTGGTGGAGTTCCAAGAACGTGGTCCCTACATCCGCCAAGGAAAGGCGGAAAAACTCGTGCCGAAAAAGGTGCCCGAAATGTTATTGCATGCCGGAAGATCCCGCAATGAATTTGGAAGCATCGATTTTCCTCCCATGGCTGGTGCATTTCTGGTCGAATGAAGATCTCACTCTTTTGCGATATCAATACCGGTAATCAGGCGCGCTCCCCTGCCGAAGGTTATGTAAGACCAGGTCCAGTCGAGCATGACGGTCGCGCGGTTACGGAAACCGATGAGAAATCCGACATGGACCAGCCCCCAAACCAGCCATGCCGGCAGGCCGGTCATGGAAATGCGGCCGAAATCCGCAACGGCAGCCTTGCGACCGATAGTGGCCAGGTTGCCGTAGTCGCGATAGCCGAACGGAACCATGCCCCGTCCTTCGATCGAAGACAGGATCGAGCGCGCCGCATATCGGCCCATCTGCTTCGCGGCGGGCGCGACGCCAGGCACAAGGCGGCCGCTGACATCGGTTACCGCTGCAGTGTCGCCGACTACGTAGACATTGCCGTGGCCGGGGAGTTTGAGGTCCGAACCGATCGCCACGCGTCCGTTGGCGGCCGCCTTGACCTTCAGCCAGCGCGCTGCTGGCGAGGCCATGACGCCGGCACCCCAGATTATCGTCGCCGTATCGATGATCCGGCCGCTTGCCAACCGGACCTCGTTTGGCCCGCACATCGCAACCGCATCGCCGGTCACCACCTCCACACCCAAACGCTGCAACTGGCGTTCGGCGGAAGCGGATAGTTTTTCGGGGAAGGTGGGCAGTACGCGCGGTCCGGCTTCGACCAGGATTATTCGCGCATCGGCCGGGTCGATGTTGCGGAAATCGCGGATTAGCGTCTTTCGGGCGAGCTCGGAAATGGCGCCTGCCATCTCGACGCCGGTCGGCCCGGCACCGACGACGACAAAAGTCAGAAGACCCAGCCGGCTGGCTGCGTCGCGGGATACTTCGGCGCGCTCGAAGGCGAACAGAATACGCTTTCGCATCTCCGTCGCTTCCTCGATTTTCTTCAGACCCGGTGCATGTTCGGCCCATTCGTCGTGACCGAAGTAGGCATGCCTGGCGCCGGTCGCCACGACGAGAAAATCGTAGGGCACCCTGGTTTCCAGCGTCACGACCTGCTGGTTGTCGAGATCAATGTCGGTCACCTTATCCATCAGCACGGTCGTGTTTTTCTGCCGCGAGAGGATTTGGCGTATCGGCGTCGCGATCTGGTTGGGCGACAGGCCCGCGGTTGCGACCTGATAGAGCAACGGTTGGAACAGGTGATAGTTGTGCCGGTCGATGATGGTTACGTCGACGTCGGCGCGGCGAAGAGAGAGGGCTGCGTTGAGGCCGGCAAAACCGGCGCCAACGATCACCACCCTCGGACGCGCCGGCCGCAGGCCAATCCGTATCGTCTGTTCGGTCCGGCTCAACTGGTCCATGACTTACCCGTTGCGTTCGAAATACCGGCGGATGCCGTGATCGATCGAGAAGGTCCCGGCGCCACGGGCGATGATCAGCATCAGCAGGCTGGCCCAGGTCAGATGTTCGATCCAGTGAGTTGGATAGACAAACAGCTGTATCACGGCGACGACGCCAAGAAGGGAAAGTGCGCCGATGCGCGCGAACAGGCCGAAAAAGACCAGAACCGCACCGGCAAGTTCAGTCGCCGTCGCAAGCGGGGCGGCGATTTCGGGCGGCAGCAGGGGGACCTGATATTCCAGGGCAAAGAGCTGTTCAGTCACTGTCCAGCTCGCCAGCTTGGACTGGGCCGACTTCCAGAATACAGCCGCGACCGCGACGCGTGCGGCGAGTTGAATGACGGATAGCGGAATTGCGTCGGCATGGCGCAACGTACCCAGGTACGCTGCAATAGCCGTGGAAGTTCCGCCGGCATATGGAATTGTCAGTTTCTGGCTCATTGCAGGTTTCCTTTTGATTCTGTCGCGAAAGTTTGGGTGACGAGGTCGAGCCGGAATAGAAGCGCGATCTCGCTGACGAGGTCGAACAGCCGGTCGCGGCCCAGCGCCCTTGCCGCGGCGACGCGTATCGGAAAGCCGCGGGCGAGCGCCCGCCAGAAGGCGAAGCGCGCCGGCTCGATTGTCATGAACTGAACGCTGTCGCCCTGCCGCGATATCGCGATGCGCGAAATGGATGGATGCGGAGGCATCGCCGCCGACTGCGCGCCGTTGCGATGATCGCCCCAGATCTGAACCAGTGGCCATTCTGAAACGACAAATCGCAGATTGGGCTGCAGGCCGATGCCCGGATCACCATTCGTGCGGGCGATGGCGGCAATATCGGACATTGGCGCCGGGCGCAGTTGCGGCGCAGTCATCATGTCGGCAATCGCCCATTCCAAAGCCGCCATTTGCGCGATGATCGGGTAGTCCCGGCATGGGGCAAATCCGGCCAGGAAGCGGGGAAAACCGGCTCCGAACCGTGAAAGCCGCGCTTCGGCAGGCGGACACCGACCGATAAACACATCGGCGGCGTAGTCGAAAAACCGTTCATCGGCGAGCATTTGCGTGACCGGGAATATCGCTTTAAGGCAGGCTTTCAGCGACAGATATGTATTGTTGGCGTAGATGCTGAGTCTGCTCGCAGGCGAAGCAGACCCCGCTGACAACTCACCGGCAACCGGTTCGAAATCCCGGTTTAAAATCGCGCGTGCCATGCGCGCCTGCAGCGTTCTGAGATCAGACATGAGCGGCGTCCTGCAAGATCAGACTTACGTTTCGATTGGCGTACGGCGCAGCCGAACGGTGCTTTTTCTCGGGCGCAGGGCGTCGCTCGGCCGGCCAGGCAATATCGGCCGATCCGCTGTGGAGGTCGACCGCACCGGCCAGGAGATCGGCCCACATGGCCTCGCCGAGCAGCACGTCGAGCGGAGGCAGATCCGAATCCCACTCAATCAGCGTCGGCCGGCGGCCAATAAGCTGGATGGTATCTGCGTACAGCGACCAGACAGATTGCGGCACGCGCGATCCGTGATTGTCGATCAAAACCTTCCCGTCCGGCGTCTGGTTTTCGACATGGCCGGCGAGATGTATTTCACCGATCGCATGGCCGGGGAGCTTGGCGATATACTGCCGGGCGTCGAAACCCATGTTGCGCGCCGATACGAAAACGTTGTTGATGTCGAGAAGCAGGCCGCAACCGGTGCGGCGGACGAGCGCTGCCAGGAATTCCGGCTCGCTCATCGTCGAGCGCGCAAATCCGACATAGGTCGCCAGATTTTCGATAAGTATCGGCCGCTTGAGCGCATCCTGGACGCGCAAAATGTTATCTGCGACGACGGCAAGCGCTTCCTCGTCGTGCGGTACGGGCAACAAGTCATTGAGATAAACGCCGTCGCCGATGCTCCAGCAAAGATGCTCTGAAACCATCGCCGGTTCATAACGCCGGCAAACCTCGACCAGGCGTTCGAGGTGCGCCTGGCTTACACCGCCAGCGGAGCCAATGGAAAGTCCGACACCGTGCATCGACACTGCGTAATTCGACCTGATCCGGTCGAGCGCTTGTTCACTGACGCCGTCGGCCATGTAGTTTTCCGCATGTACCTCGAGCCAGCCTACCGAGGGGCGACGCTCTTCGATTCCGCGCACGTGTTGTGAGCGGAGTCCGATGCCCGCGACCTCGGGAAGACCGGTTGGATAATATTGAGCAGGCATCGTTCTCCTCCGTAGTTCGCCCTTTCCTGGCGGTTGCGTTTACGATTTCTGTTCGGTGCTGCCGCCGGTGATCTTGGTGCACGTACCTGCCGGCACGTAAATCCAGGCGTCAGGCTGATTGTCCGCCGTCGAGGTTCCGGCGCAGGAATGCGTATTGGTCTCACAGTCGTTGAGACCTGCCTTGACTACGCCGTAGCATTTCTCGAACGAAAACTCGGGCTTCTCGGCGGGGCCGCCAAACGAGGCGGACGACGACACCGCTATGGCGGTGAGAGCGGCCAGGGCCGAGCCCACGAGCAGTTTTACATCGGTCATTTTGGTTCTCCATATCGGTTTGGATGACGGGTTTGCGATCGTGGATCACGAAGCGGAACATCGAGGATTTGCGCTCGAGATTGAAATGCCGAGTGCGCATGATTTCGATAGGGCCCGCCTATCAGTACGCCCCGGAACTCGCGGCTGGCCATGCGCCGCAGCTATGGAAACAAGGCGCACTTGGCATTTCAGCAAGCATTTTCATTTTGCGAAATTGACGCTGTTGCAGCGAAACGCGCCGCATCCCGGAATACCCCGAGAACTTGCAGACAGAAAGGAAACATCGAAATGAGAACTTATCGTTCTGGATACAAAACGCTCGCGAAGACCTGCGCCGCAATTGCGCTGGCGGCGGGTTTCACGGGGCAGTCGCTTGCCGGCGAATGCCCTGCAGACAAGGTAAAGGCGAACGCCCTTACCTCCGGCGAAACCATGCCCTCAGGCGTGACCGACACGGTGCTCGGCTCCATCGATCTGTCGTCCAAGGGTGATGCGTTCAAGGGCATGAAACTGCGTCTTCGGCGGCTCGTCATCGAGCCCGGCGGCATC
>JBFIBB010000254.1:0-4643 GCA_041582695.1 Rhizobiaceae bacterium | reverse complement strand
GGCGCCAACGTGCGATATCTTTCGAACGGAAGCGATCTTGTTCTGACTCCCCGATTTTCTCCGAACCGGCAGGAAATCACATACATGTCCTTTGCGGGGGGTCAGCCGCGGGTCTATCTGTTGCAACTGGAAACCGGGCAACGCGAAATCGTCGGCAATTTCCCCGGCATGACTTTCGCGCCGCGGTTCTCGCCCGACGGCCAGAAGGTGATCATGAGCCTGGGACGCGAAGACGGCAATTCCAACATCTACACGCTCGATCTTCGAAGCCGCACAACGACCAGGCTGACGGATTCCAATGCAATCGATACGTCGCCTTCCTACTCGCCCGATGGCAGGCAGATAGTGTTCACTTCGGATCGCGGCGGCCGCACACAGATCTATGTCATGAACGCCGATGGAACGAACCAGCAGCGAATCTCCTTCGGTGAAGGCACCTATTCGACGCCGGTCTGGTCTCCTCGCGGCGACATGATAGCATTCACAAAACAATCAGGAGGCAGCTTCTCGATTGGTGTCATGCGCACCGATGGCAGCGGCGAGCGAATTCTCACCTCCGGCTTTCACAACGAAGGCCCGACTTGGGCGCCCAATGGCCGCGTGCTGATGTTCTTCAGGCAGACTGCCGGATCGGGCGGGCCGGCGCTTTACTCCATCGATCTGACCGGTCGTAACGAACAGTTGGTCGCCACGCCCAATTTCGGCTCGGATCCGGCCTGGTCACCGCTGCTGGAGTAGCAATTGGGCGCGCGCCCATTTTTCCGCCGCATTTGGCCATCATGTGCCACGCATCAGGGCTTGGCGTCGAATCAAAACTTGGCAAATCTGCATGGCAAGGAAATGTTAACCCTGTTTCTTGAGCACCGGTTAACCGGAAACAGGTTACTGGTTAGTCAAGAAAAATCCCAGAATTTTAAGGAGTGACCGCCATGCGTGGTCTCGTAGCGATAACCAGAAATCCCATCATCGTGGCGTTCGTGGCTTCGCTGGCTATCGCCGGCTGCGCTTCGAAGAAAGTGCCCAACACGCCTGCCGATATCGGTCTTGGCGCCAATTCCGAGACGCCCGGGTCGACCCGTGATTTCACGGTCAATGTTGGCGACCGGATCTTCTTCGACACGGATTCGTCCGTCATCCGCGCCGATGCACAGGCGACGTTGACACGGCAGGCGCAGTGGCTCAACCAGTACCCGTCCTATCGCATCACCATCGAGGGTCATGCCGACGAACGCGGCACCCGCGAATACAACATTGCACTCGGCGCAAGACGAGCTGCCGCCACCCGGGATTTCCTGGTGGCGCGCGGCGTTTCGGCCAGTCGGCTGAAGACGATTTCCTACGGCAAGGAACGCCCGGTTGCCGCATGCGACGACATTTCCTGCTGGAGCCAGAACCGCCGCGCGGTTACGGTGCTTGGCGGCGAAGGAAGCTGATTGTAAAATACCCATCGGCAAATCGTGAAAACGGCCCCTTGCGGGGCCGTTTCGATTGGGCTTGAACGGAATTTCAAAATTTGGCCGAACTTCTCGGGCCTGATAAACTCCGACCGAGATTGCCGCGTACAAGCGGCGATTTTCCTCCGAGGGCAAGCAGGACATGCACATCAAAACACTCGCTTTAAGCGCCGCGGTGGCGGCAGCCATCCAGGTTTCGGCAACGGGAAGCAGCGGCGCCGTCGTGCCGGAGAAAAGCCTGTTTGAGGCAATGCGTACGGGCGTGGTCCTTGCACAGGCGACCGATCCGCGAGTTGTGCAGCTTGAGGAACAGGTACGGCAAATGACCGGCCGTATCGAGGAGTTGAACTTTCTGTTGCTGCAGATGCAGGAGCAAATTCGCCGTATGCAGGAAGACAATGATTTCCGGTTTCAGGAGCTGGAAAGCGGAGCCGGCAGGAGCGAGCCGCAGCGCAAGAGCGAAGTCGTGCCGGCAGGCGAACCACCGGCCGGCGGCGGAGGAGAGATCGTGGCAGGCGAACCCCCGCGCAATCTCGGCGAGATCGTTATCAATCCCGATGGCAGCGTCAAGGGAGCTACTCTGGGTGAACCGATGGATTTGCGGGCCGGCGGAAATGCTCCATCGACCGACGGCACGGTCGTTGCGGCACTGCCGGCGACCAACGATCCCGAAGAACTCTATTCGAATGCCTATGAGTTCATCCTGTCCGGCGACTACCGAACCGCCGAGGCTGGCTTTCGCGAGCATGTGGAACGGTTTCCCGATAACGCACGCAGCGCCGATGCGCATTACTGGCTCGGTGAAGCGATCCTGTCGCAACAGCGACCCGCGGAGGCCGCGGAGGTGTTCCTTGCCGCCAGCAAGCAGTTTCCCGATGCGCGCAAGGCGCCCGACATGCTGCTGAAGCTCGGGATTTCACTTGCCGCTCTTGGTCAGCGCGACATAGCCTGCGCAACTTTCAAGGAAGTTGTCGTGCGCTATCCGGATGCGTCGGATTTGCTGAAAGGCCGCGTTTCGCAGGAACAGGCCATCGCCGGTTGCTGAGCGCCATTTCGGCATTCGATCCGGAAAAGGCCTTTGGCCGGATCGAACTTGCGCCAAGGCGCAGCGTGATCGTCGCCGTTTCCGGAGGCAGCGATTCCACCGCCCTGTTGATCGCATTCCGCCGCTGGGCGGGAAGGGCCCATCCGCATTTGACCATTGTTTGTGTAACCGTGGATCACGGCCTGAGACCGCAATCGGCGGGGGAAGCCAGGCAGGTGGGCGAGCTCTGTTTGCGCCTCGGTGTCGCGCATCGCATCCTTCGCTGGACTGGCGCAAAGCCGGAAAAAGGCCTGCCGGCGGCGGCACGCGAAGCTCGCTACGCACTGCTGGCGAAAGCTGCGCGCGAGGCGGATACCGACGTGATTCTAACCGGACATACTGCCGACGACCAGTTGGAAACCGTGGCAATGCGCAGAGCGCGCGGAACCGGCCCGGGGCTGGCCGGGATGGCGCGGGCGACTCTCTTCGACGGAGAGGTCTGGTTGCTACGCCCCCTTCTGGATGTAACGCGCCAAACGCTGCGCAAAATGCTGGGTCAAGAAGGCGTTGTCTGGATCGACGATCCAACGAATTTGGATATCGGTTACGAGCGGGTGCGCGTCCGCCAGCGGCTTGCCGCCGATCCGGACCGATATTCGCAGCTAGATACAATCCGCATTGCGTCGGAAGCGCGCCGCACCATTGCGCGGGCAGCCGCCGATCTCATTGCCAGTAATGCGGCGCTTGTGGCGCCCGGCCTTGTCAGGCTGGAACCGGCATTTCTCGCGACTGACGAGGCGGGCGCCGAGGCTTGGCGTTTTCTGTTGGCCTGCGCCGGCGGCAGAACGCATCCCGCCAATCCTCAGACAGTCGGCAGGCTGCTCGAGCGCCTTGCGAAGGGTCGAAGCGCATTGTCGGGCACGGTCGTCACGAGAAAGCGCAATGCGATCTACCTTCATCGGGAACGCAGGAGCGACCGGCCGCTGAAGTTTCAGAACGGTGTTTTCGACGGGCGCTACCGAATTGGTGGTGCAGCAGCAGACGCAGGCTGGCGTCTGCGGACCCGCGAAGCGGACGATGCACGACCGGAAGGTCTGCAGTCGGGCGGGCAGGAATTCGACGCGCCGCAAAGTCTCGTGCGCGCGGCGCTGGCGGCCGAACCGGTTCTGGAGAAGTCCGGCGATCAAATCAACTCACCCCGTCCCGAGATTCTGCGCTATCTGGCGCCGTTCGACCATTTTCTGCCCGAATTCGATCTGACACTCGCCGATGCCATCGCGGCGTTGTTTGGGAGGGATCGTTATCCGCGGCCACCTGTCGCGCGTTAACATACCCGGAATCTTAACGCCTGACGTGAGATAAGGTTGGCAACAAGGGGCATGGTGCCTATCTTAGTACCAAGCCTAATCGCAATCGCGGGCAACCATGCCCCGCTTACGGGATATCCGATGAATTCCAACTACAGAAATCTGGCCCTTTGGGCGATAATCGCAGTGTTGCTGATTGCGCTGTTCAACTTGTTTCAGTCGCCGCAGCAGCGCGGATCCACGCGCGAAATCGCCTATTCGGAATTTCTGAAGGAACTCGACAACGGCCGCATCAAGTCCGTTACGATCGCGGGCGATCGCATCACAGGCGTCTATGTCGACAATTCGGCGGGTTTCCAGACCTACTCTCCAGGCGACGACAAGCTCGTCTCGCGACTCGAGGACAAGGGCGTTACCATCAATGCGAGGCCCGAGACCGACGGTTCGAACACGTTGTTCGGATACCTGATTTCATGGCTGCCGATGATCCTGATCCTTGGCGTCTGGATATTCTTCATGCGCCAGATGCAATCCGGATCAGGGCGCGCCATGGGATTTGGCAAGTCGAAAGCCAAGCTTTTGACCGAGGCCCACGGGCGCGTGACCTTCCAGGACGTCGCCGGCGTCGACGAGGCCAAGCAGGACTTGGAGGAGATCGTCGAATTCCTGCGCGATCCGCAGAAGTTCCAGCGCCTTGGCGGCAAGATTCCGCGCGGCGTGCTGCTGGTCGGACCGCCCGGAACCGGCAAGACGCTTCTGGCGCGCTCGGTTGCTGGCGAGGCCGATGTGCCCTTTTTCACCATTTCGGGTTCGGATTTCGTCGAGATGTTCGTCGGCGTCGGCGCAAGCCGCGTGCGC
>JBFIBB010000253.1:0-4684 GCA_041582695.1 Rhizobiaceae bacterium | reverse complement strand
CGCCGCGGGGTACAAAGGCTGTTTGCCGAAATGGGCGCAGTGGTCTTGCCGGAGATATCGCTTGCGAGCGGACGCAGGGCAGACCTGATCGCGCTCGGCGCCGGGGGCGAGTTCGTCATCATAGAGATCAAATCATCGGTGGCGGACTTCCGCGCCGATAGCAAATGGCCGGAATACCGGCAGCATTGCGACAGGTTCTATTTTGCCACGCATCCGGACGTGCCGGCGGAGATATTTCCCCACGAAGCCGGTTTTATCCTGTCGGACGGTCACGGAGCCGAAATCCTGCGGGAAGCTCCGGAGCACAAGCTGGCGGGCGCGACGAGACGGGCCCTGCTGATTCGCTTCGCGCGAATCGGAGCGCGGCGGCTATTGGATGCCGAACTTGCGGGCATCGATATCCCGTTGGCCCGCGGAGACTGACCGGCTTAGCGGGAACGCGGAACGGAAGTAGCGAAAGCGCAAGTCCGCCGCACACCGGCTCGAATTTCCAGCAAACGATAACGTTGTACTTTTCCTGTATTTTTCCCGGCAGATTTACGTATGATTCTTATTGCATTTGTCTATCAACAATAATCATGTCATATTCGAGATAATTCGACAGTAATTATCGGCAATAACCATGAAATCACGAAATATTGTCATTCTTTCGGATGGAACCGGCAACTCGGCGGCCAAGATCACAAAGACAAATATCTGGCGCATTTACGAGGCGCTCGATCTCGAGAAAAGCGAAGACGCCAAAAACACCGAGCAACTGGTTTTTTATGATGACGGCGTCGGAACGGGCGGTTCGCAGTTGATGCGCGCCATCGGCGGCGCATTTGGCTATGGGCTGGCGCGCAATGTGCGTCAGCTTTACCTGGAGCTCTGCCGGCATTACCGCGCGAACGAAAAGGGTGGCGACGACATCTATCTTCTGGGCTTCTCGCGCGGCGCTTTCACGGTCCGAGTGCTTTCCGGCGTGATCGGCCTCTGCGGCATCATCAACCGGGATCCGGAGCAGAATCTGACCGTTCCGGTCTGGCGCTGGACGCGGCTGAGTTGGGAACAGATTCCAGTCTCGACCGATGAAGGGCTGAAGGCGGCGGTGAAAATCGCCTACCGTTGCCTTCGCAAGGAGTTCAAAAGGGCCTGGATCACGAACCGTTACCGCTATTTTCGCGACAAGATACGCAAATACGATCCCGTCTCGGCGGAAAAGTTCAGGCAAGAATATGCCGTGTCGGACAATCCGAAAATCAAGTTCATGGGCGTTTTCGACACTGTTTCGGCCTACGGTCTGCCCGTCGACGAACTGACCATCGCGGTGGACAGGCTGATCGTACCGCTGCGCTTTCCTGACAACGTGTTGGCGGACTCGGTAGAAAATGCAAGCCAGGCGCTGGCGCTGGACGAGGCGCGGCACACGTTCCATCCGGTGCTGTGGACGGAGGAAGACGGCGAGAAAAAGGACCGGGAGGAGCGGTCACGCTACAAGCGCCCGAAACAGGTTTGGTTTGCCGGCATGCATGCCGATGTCGGCGGCGGGTATGCGGACGACCGGCTGTCGTTCGTACCCTGCCTGTGGATGATAGAACAGGCAACCGAGGCAGGGCTGCGGTTCCGCCCGGCGGCGGTGGCGGATCTGCAGGGGCGGGCCACAAAGCTCGGTGACATGCACGATTCGCGGCGCGGCTTTGCGGCTTTCTACCGGTACAAACCGCGTTTGCTCAGAAAACTCGGACAGGAGGATCTCGACGGGGATGGCAAATTCGAAGTCAAAATCCCCCGGTTCAAGATCCATCATACGGTTTTCGAGCGGATAAAAGACACGGGCGCCGACTATGCGCCGGTCGGCATTCCCGCCGACTATGATGTAGTCTTGCCGCCAGACAACCGGAGCGCCAAGCAGAAGCGCCTAAATCTGGCGCCGGCCGCCAAGGCTAAAATCGAAAGCGACGACGAGCGCGCCATCCGGGCCTCGTTGCAGAAGAATATCGACCGCACGATCGTGCGAAGAAAGATTGCATATTTTGCGACACTGATCATAGCGCTGGCAACGCTGCTCGCTCCATTCTGGTGGCTGCCCAATCCGGGCGCCATTCGCGAGGGATGGGCCGCTACAGCCGCCGGACTGCTTACCTGGCCGCTCGCCCTGACATCGGTACCCGGTACGCAAAGGATCGAACTGTTCTGGACACAATATCCCTGGGTCCTTTTCGGACTGCTCGCCGCATTTGCCGCCTCCTGGCTGGTTTCGGCGACGCTGGCAGCATCCATGCAGAGACAAGCGCAGGATGCCTGGGGACATCTTGCCAAAAATCCACCGAAAAAACCGGCAGCGCTCCCGGAGCGCATGGAGGAATTGCGCGAATTGGGCGGCCGCGCGCACACCAAGTGGACAAAAAAATGGCTGCCTCGGCTGCTGGTGGCAGGTGTGCTTCCGCTGATCGTGCTTTTGGTCGTATGGCGCTGGTGGATGTTCAAGAACTACGAATTCGGCTCGGTGTGTGAAGCGAGAACCGAAATGCCGACCGAGCCTTTCCAGCCGATAATATTCGACACCAAGATGACTTGCTTCGATACCGGGATTGAAATGAAAGAGGGGCGCATCTACCGGATCACGATAAGGATCGAAGACGATTGGAAGGACAATGAATTCCCTGCCGACCCGACCGGGATCGACTGGCCGAGACTGAGTTTTGGCGACAAGACGAAAATGGCGGCGCTCTCGTTTACCCGCCGGTTCTGGAGCGAGGACTGGTTCGCGATGATGGGTTCGATCGGCAAGGCGCGCGAATTCGCATTCAGGATTGACGCGACACCGCTTATGAAAAATCCGGAGGAACCCGTTTCAGAGATGGAGCAGGCGCAAACCTGCAAAACAAACCTGAGCCAACCAAATACGTTTTGCTATCGCTTTCAAGCTTGGCGGTCGGGAACGCTTTACCTTTTCGTCAACGACGCGATTACGCCTTGGGGCGACTATTACGGCAACAATCACGGCACGGCGGAAATCACGGTCAAGCAGGTCGATGAAATCTGAGGCAGGCGCAGGCCGTCCGGTGGCAATGCGACCACGCCGTCATTCGTGACCGCCGCAGGCAGAAGCGAAAGATCAGTTGAAGATCTCGTAGAGCCCCTGGGCGATCTCGCTTTCAAGCGGGAAGGATAGCATTCCCATAACCGAATAGCCGAGCAGCCAAGGCATCAGGTAGAAGCGGATCATGAAGAAGAACCAGGCGACGAACAATGGCACCAGCGGCTCGATCAGGAAGCCGGGCGTCACCGGCGCAAAGACCCTGAGCACCGGATTTGTGGCGCGCACGAAAAACCGCATGAAGAAGAAGTCGGAATCGATCGGCAGAAACACGTTCATCGCGGCGCGGCCAATCAGCGTCCACATGATCACGCCGAGCACGTAGTCGATCACGATCGCCCAGAGCGGAAAAATCGATAGCGCGTCCTGCATTTCAAATCGCCTCGTTCAACCTGCGTCCAAGGACATGAAAACGGGGGCGGGATCAAGTCCCGCCCCCGATGATTGTTTCAGCCCAGCTTAGTGGGTCTTGGCCAGGATCGCTTCACCCGACGGATTGCGGGTTTCGTCGACCATGTCCTGGATCTCCTTCGACGGTTCGGCCGTCGCAAGCGAAACCACGATCATGGCGATCAGGCTCACCGGCATGCCGATGATGCCGAAGCGGATGTGGTCGATACCCCACCACGGATCCATCAGACCGTTGTAGACCATGTACAGGTACCATGAACCGGCAACGAACCCGCCGACCATGCCGGCGATCGCACCCGCCGTGTTGGCCCGTTTCCACCACACGCCGAGGACGAGCGGGAAGAAGAGGCCTGAGCAGGCGAAGTCGAAGGCCCAGGCAACCGCGCCAAGGATACCCGTCAGCTTGAGCGAGGCGATGAACGCAGCAGCCAGACCGATGAAGATCAGCAGGATGCGCGCCACGATCAGGCGGCGGCGGGTATCGGCGGCCGGGTCGATGATCTTGTAGTAGAGATCATGCGACAGGGCGTTGGCGATGGCGAGCAGCAGTCCGTCAGCGGTCGACATAGCGGCGGCAAGACCACCGGCTGCCACGAGGCCGGAAATGACGTAGGGCAGGCCTGCGATTTCCGGTGTGGCGAGCACGACGATGTCGGGCCGCATGAAGAACTCGTTGAGCTGAAGGATACCGTCACCACTCTGGTCAGCGACCGCGAGCATGCCCACTTCCGTCCAGTGCTTGATCCATTCGAGGTTTGCGACTTCCTCGAACGGTTTGCCGATAATCGAGGTCGCCAGGTTCGGATCAAGCAGCTGCAATTTCGTCAGCGTGGCAAGCGCCGGTGCCGAGAAATACAGCAGGAAGATAAAGAACAGCGACCAACCGACCGAACGGCGGGCCGAACGAACGGAAGGCGTGGTGAAGTACCGCATCAGAATGTGCGGCAACGAGGCCGTGCCTGCCATCATGCAGATGGCGAGCGACACCATGGCCCAGCCCTTGCCTTCTGGCGCGTTGGCTGGCGTCGTCAGGGTGGAAAGACCCGCAATCGCCTCGGCCGGTTTCTCAAGACCGTACAACACTTCCAGTTCGGCGATACGTTGGACAGCTTCGCCATAGGAGAAATGCGGAATGATGCCGAAGCCCTGCTTGTTGGACATCCAGATGATCGGCGTCAGATAGGCGATGAT
>JBFIBB010000252.1:0-4684 GCA_041582695.1 Rhizobiaceae bacterium | reverse complement strand
ACAAGTTTTCAGCAACGGTGAGTTCTCCGAAAATGCCGCGACCTTCGGGAACAAGCGCGACGCCCGCTTCGACGATGCGATCCGGCTTCAGCGAAACGAGGTCGACGCCGCCCGTGCTGACGGAACCGGAAACGACGCCTTCGCTGATGCCGCTGATTGCTTTCAACAGGCTCGACTTGCCGGCGCCATTGGCGCCGAGGATCACAACGATTTCGCCTTTGCCCACGCGGACAGACGCATGTTCAAGGGCGCGATGCCGGCCGTAGCTGACCGATAACTGCCTCACCTCAAGCATCGTCGTCTCCAAGGTAGGCGCGAATGACTTCCCGGTCGGACAACACTTGTTCCGGCTTGCCCTCGGCAATCTTCGCACCCGCGGCCATGACCACGCAATTGTCGCAGAGTGATCTCACCGCGTCCATAACGTGCTCGACGAGGACTATCGTACGGCCCTCCTCGCGCAACGTCCGGACCAGCCGGATACCTTCTTCGAGTTCGGTCGGGTTGAGACCCGCGAGCCATTCGTCAAGCAGCAGGATGCGCGGGTCTCCAGCAAGCGCCCGGGCAAGCTCCACGCGTTTGGCGTCTATGTAGGTGAGTTGGCCCGTCATAGATTGCGCCTGCTTGTACAATCCCACCTTTTCGAGAATGCGCAGAGCATGCTGATCAGCCTCGTCGCCCCAACGCCTGCGGTAGCCGAACACAGCTCCGGCCTTGACGTTTTCGAGCACGGTCAAGGATGGAAGGAGGCGCACGAGCTGGAAAGTGCGCGCCAGTCCCTTTCTGTTGATCACCTGCGGCGAAAGTCCTCCGATCGAAGCGCCATTCAGCGATATCGTACCGGCATTGGGTTGCAGCGCGCCGGAAATCAGATTGAGCGTGGTGGACTTGCCGGAGCCGTTTGGCCCGATAAGTCCCATGACCTGATGTTCCGCAACGTCAAAGCTCATGTCGCTGACAGCGACCAGGCCGCCGAAGCGCCTCGTTGCGCCACGTAGCGAAAGCACGGTTTCGGCCGCCATCACGCGCGCACCTCCGCGCCGCTACCCAACTGCCGGATTTTCATCAGAAGGCCGACAAAACCCTTTGGCAGCAGATACACGATGATCAGAAAACATACGCCGAGCAACAGCGTTGTCTGGTTGGGAAACGATACCGAAATCGCCTCCCATAGAAACGTGAACGGTATGACACCGACAAGCGGCCCCCAAAGGCGCCCGGTCCCGCCCAGAAGCGCCATGATGACGACCTGGAAGGACAGCATCGGCGTAAACGCCAGCGAGGGCTCGATATAGATGTACCGCGGCGCAAGCATCGCGCCTGTGATAGCCGCGACTGCGCCCGGAACCATGAACAGAAGCAGCTTTGCACGCGCTGTGTGGATGCCCGAATGGCGCGCAACCTCCTCGTCGTTGCCGATGATCAGAAGCGCAAATCCGAGCCGCGACCGGCCGATCAGCCAGCCGCCGAAATATACCAGCGCCGCAAGCCCGACCAGCTGCCAGTAGATGTGCGGCTCAGTGATGTCCGTCAGGACGTATAGCCCTCTCTGGCCCGAGAAATTCTGGATCCAGGTAATGATCTGGCGCACGAGTTCGGCGAGGCCGAGCGTGAAGATCACAAAGTAGACGCCGGACAGCCGGAGTGTGGCGAGACCGACCAGAACTGCGAGGACCGCTCCCAACACGCCGGCTATCGGTGGCAAGGTCCAATAGGGCAGGTATTCAATGCCAATTGCGGTCGTGTATGTCCCGAGGCCAAAAAACGCTGCTGTGGCGAGCGAGATGTAGTGTGTCGGACCGGAAAACAGCGCCCAGCTCGTCGCAAGAACGGTATACATCGCAATCGTCACGCCGATGGCGATGGCGTAAGTGCTGCCGATCCAGGGCAGGCAGGCGGCCAATAGGAGAAGTATCGCCGCAACTACAAGGTCCCGAGAGTTTGCGGCCGTCATGACGGCGAACGCCCGAACAAGCCCTGCGGGCGCAGAAGCAATATGGAAACGAACAGCAGATAGGCTGCCGCAAGCGTCAGTCCCGGATCGATCACGGTGGCAACGAAGGTTTCCAGAATGCCGAGAAGCAGCGCCGCCACGATGGTGCCACGGATGTCGCCGACGCCACCCATGATGACGATTATCAGCGCCTTCAGCGTAAAGAGGACGCCTGTCGATGCATCGAGCGTCAGGAACATCGAGATCAATCCGCCGCCGACCGCGGTAACTGCCCCGCCGAGCGCGAATGATATTGCCGCAAGCCGGGGCACGTCGATTCCGACCAGTCGCGAACTGTCCGGGGAAACCGCGATGGCCCGGATTGCCAGCCCCGGACGGCTGTGATTGAGCCACAGATACAGCGCGCCCGCTATCAACGCCGCTCCGATGAATGCGGACAGGCGATTAAGCGCATAGTTTTCGCCCAGGATCACTACCGGCCGCGCGAGATACGAGTAGCTGAAGTAGTCGCCGCCGAATGTGGCGATCATGATACCGACGGCGACAAATGAAAGGCCGAAGGTGGTGAGGATCGAATCGACCTCAAGCTGACCGCGCGACCTTGCCCGCCGCACAAGCGGGCGCAGTATGACGATGTAGATCAGCCAGTTGAGAACAAAAGCGACCGGCGCGACCAGAAATATTGTCAGGAATGGGCTCACCAGGCCCGATGTCCAGAGCCAGAAAGCGGCAAATCCGCCGATGACGAGCATCTCGCCATTGGCGAGGTTCATGATCCGCGACATGCCGTACTGCAGGTTTAGACCCATTGCTATAAGCGCGTAGGTCCCGCCGAGCAACAGGCCTGTGATCAATATGTCCATCGGTTCCCCGCAAGCGGAATGACGGCTCCGGTTCTGAAAACCGGAGCCGCCTTTGCGCGCCTACTCCCAACCGGTCTTCGCATTGACCGGTACGGCGCCTTCCCGGCCGGTCGAAGCTACACCCTTGAAAACGCCCCCCTGCCATTGACCGACCGTCCAGTAGGCGGCGTTGTTGTTGTTTTCGTCCCAGCTGATGGTGCCCATCACCGTTTCGAACGAATTGTTCTTGATGTAGTCGGCTACCACGGCACGATCGATCGAATCGGTAGCCTCGATCGCCTGTTCAAGTATTTGGAACGAAGCGTAGACCATGCCCGATGCCCAATAGTCGGGTTTTGCGCCGGTCACTTCTTCATGACGCTTGGCGTATTCCTGGAAAGCGGCGCCATCCGCGTAGACGCCGCCCGCGCCCAACACGCCTTCAGCAGCGGCGCCATTTGCGCCAAGATAGGCGGGGAATGCCGTTGCGACAGCGGTGTAGAAAGCCTTGACGTTCAAACCCTCGATCTTTGCCTGGGCGGTAAGACCAAACGTGTCGGGCGGATAGGACCAGGCGACGAAGGCATCGGGATTGGCGGCCTTCGCGCCCTTGATCACCGGTGAAAGGTCCTGAGTGCCAAGCGGGTACGAGGTGTCGTAGATGATCTCGTATCCTGCTTCCTGCAATTGCGGGCGGGCAACCTCGGCCAGTTCGATGCCGAAGGCGTCCGCCACGTTGACCATGGCAACGCGATTTCCGATCTCGCCGCGTTCGCGGAGACCGTTCAGCACGTCGACCACACCACCCGCCAGGCCGGTAGCTCCGCCGAGCGTGAAGTACATGTTCGGGAATTTCTCCGAGAGTTCCTTGATCTGGTCCGATATGGCCGTATGGGTCACCATCGGATATCCGTACTTGGCGAATATCGGAGCCGAGGCGATGTTCAATCCGGTACCGTAGGGCGCGAAGATGAAATCGGCATTGTCCTGTGTCGCCAGTCGCTGTACGGCCTTGATCGTTTCACCCGGATTTGTCTGATCATCGTATTCAATGATTTCGACCATGTACTTCTTGCCGCCGACGTCAAGACCGCCGCGCCCGTTCACATCATGGGCCCACAATGCAACGTTCGGCCAGAAGGTGACCGCGGAGCCGCCGGCCAGTGGCCCGGTTTTCGGTGCAACCGCACCAAACTTGAGTGTTTCCTGCGCCTGTGCGGCGCCCAATGAAATGGTTACGGCTGCAACCGTTCCCGTGGCGAGTTTGAGCATCCATCTGCGGTTCATTTTTTTCCTCCCTGGTTGCGATCCGTACTGACGGATCCATTCATTTCAGTCGTTGCGGCGCTAATGGTCATCCACTTCAGTTCAGTGAATTCGGCCAGCGCCGCGCGGCCGCCAAAACGGCCGTAGCCCGAGGCCTTCATACCACCGAACGGCATGTCCGGATCGTCGAAAACCGTCGATCCGTTAACGTGGGCAATTCCGGTTTCGAATTTTCTTGCCAGTTCTGTGGCACGATCGGTGTCGCTGCTGAACACGGAGGCCACGAGGCCGAATTCCGTATCGTTGACGATCGACAGGCCCTCTTCGGCGTCGGCGACGCGGATTACGCACGCAACCGGTCCGAAAGCTTCCTCGGCGTAGATGCGCATGCCAGCCGAGACCCGATCAAGAACGGCCGGCTGTACGACCGTGTTATAGACCTCGCCGCCCGTATGGAGAATTGCACCCCTGGACACCGCATCCTCGATCAGTCCCCGCACTCGCAGCGCAGCCTGGGCGCTAATGAGCGTACCCAACGGGCCGTTCCTGCCATTGAGCGCAGGCGCGCGCAGACTCTCAGCTTTTGCGACCAGTTTCTCGACGAATGCATCGGCGATTTTGT